>QUBZ01000168.1 GCA_014338005.1 Chloroflexota bacterium
AGCTATCTGGCAACCCATCTGATTCCATGATACCGGCAGTAGAAATGGAGTCGGATGATACTGCGAAACCTGTGAAACGTCATTTTCCGGTAAAGTAGATTTGTTCAACCACGTTTTGATCACAGGCTTATGACTCGTAAACGACCGCGTTTAACACCGGATTCCGGCTTCGTCACTTACTTGCGCACCAGCGACGAGGAAGTACAGTCGCCGGAACGCTCACAGGCTGCCCAACGCCGCGATATTTTTCAACGTCTGGTCAGTTATCTGTCGCTTCCAGACCTCGGCGAATACATCGACAATTACACCGGCACTTCCGCCGACCGCAAACACTACCAGCGGCTGCTGACTGACGCGCGTCAGGGCAAGTTCTCGCATGTCTTCGCCAGCACCCCGGATCGCTTCGGGCGGGATGATGTCGAAGCGCTGCGCGCCATCGACGAGATGACTCGGTTGGGTATCAAAGTGCGTTTCGCTTCCCATCCCGATCTGGACCCATCCGACCCGGATGACCGCCTGTATCTCAATATTCTTTTCGGGATGGCGAAACGCGAGTCGGCCATCACCGGCAAGCGCACCACCGGCGGGATGCTCTCCAAGCTGCTCCGAGGCGAATGGGCATGGCGAGCGCCGGATGGCTACGTCAACAAAGAGGTCAAGATTGGAGAACTAGGGCGAGAAGAGCAGATGCAACATGCGCGTTACAAGCGTTGGGTCGAAATCGACCCGGAGCAGGCGCAGGTCTGGCGCTATGCCTGGGACTTGCTGCTGCAAGATGCGCCAACGCTGGAGGATATTTGCGAGGCTTTGTTCGCGCGTGGCTACCGCCTGCGCGATGGTCGTCCGTTTGTGCGTGTTAACCAGCAGGGGAAGCGAGTCCCCAACAAACAGGCGCTCTCGCGGGTTTTCCACAACTGGTTTTATGCTGGTTGGGTGGTCGCGGAGAATGAGTGGGCGCATATTCCACCCAAGACGCTGCGCGGCAACTGGCAGCCTGTGGTATCGACCGAGGAATTTGAGATGGGACTCGCCATCCTCGCCCGGCGCAATCGAAAACCGGTACCCCAGAAGAAGCATTTCTATCTGCTGCAAGGCTTGATCTACCTTCAGATGCCGGGCGGGGAGCTGGTGAAGCTTACTTGCGCGCGACCGAATGCCACCCGCACACCGGAGGGGGTTTGCTACTACTGCGTACCCAGCAGCTCCCTCAATTTCCTATGCAGCGCTGTTGACCAGCAAATCGGGCAGTTCCTGAGCCATATCCAGGTGAGCCCGGCAATTCTCCCGCAAATTCGACAGACCTATCTCGCGGATATACACAGCCATTCATCCTCCCGCGCCAAAGAAATCCAAGCCCTTGAACAGGCATTAGAACGGGTGAAGGAACGAGAACTCAACCTGTGGCGCGCCTTTACCGAACACGGGATGCGCGCTGAGACATTCCAAAAGCTGGCCCGCGAATATCAGGATGAGCAGGATCGCATCACATTT
This sequence comes from Chloroflexota bacterium, assembly GCA_014338005.1. Lineage (GTDB taxonomy): Bacteria > Chloroflexota > Anaerolineae > Aggregatilineales > Phototrophicaceae > CFX2. The sequence continues at coordinate 1,492 of QUBZ01000168.1, forward strand.
GCATTAAACGCGATTCAACAGGAAAATAGAGAAACTATCGCAAATCTTGATGCAGCGTTGGCGATCATCGCGCAGATCGGGGAGCGATACGGACGGCAGGAGGCAGCGCGGCAGCGTGACATCCTGCGGCAGGTCGTCGATAGAGTTGTGATTGACCTTCGAGGTCAGGTGTTGAGGCTGGAGTTGAAATCGCCGTTTGTCTACCTGCACCAGTTAGCAGGGGGTGACAGCGGCAAGCAAGTGAAGAGTAAATCCTCGCGCAAGGCTGGAAAACAAACATCCAGCCACAATAGGACTGGACGTTCACTTCAGGTCGGCTTTTGTGACCCCGGTAGGACTCGAACCTACGACACAGAGCTTAAAAGGCTCCTGTTCTGCCACTGAACTACGGGGCCGAGAATATTTACATTATACATACCCCCGATGACTTTTCAACCCACAGTTATCTATTTCCGATGGACATTTGTGCGTACCATGCCCAGGCCAGCCGTATCCCAAATTACGGTACAATACCCATAGATTTGGAGGGTAAAAAAACGTGCCTTATACGCGGTTGGTGCTTCCAAACGGGCAGCGGCGGACTACACGCCTGGCGCGCGCGCTGCGGGCGGCTTGGCGCGATACGTCCGCTTTGTGGCGCGAGTTCCGCATGCCGATCATCGTTTTTTTGCTGGTCACGTTTGGCGGTGGGTATCTGTACGGCGATCTGTACCATATGGCGCGCGGCCAGGAGATCGCGCTGATTGATCGCCCATACCTGATGCTGCAACTGATGATTCTCGAAACGCCGGAGGAAGCGCCGCCGGAATGGTATCTCATCATTTTTTGGTATCTGCTCCCGCCGACTGCGATTTTTATCATCGGGCGCGGCACGGTAGATTTTGTGCGGCTGTTCTTTAATCGAGGAGAGCGCCGAAATGCCTGGGAGGAAGCGGTGGCTTCGACATATCGTAACCATGTAATCGTAATGGGGGTGGGGCATGTCGGCCTGCGCGTGGCGCGCGCCCTGGTTGACATGGGTTTTGAAGTGGTCGGCATTGATATTAAAATCAAGCCGGAGGTGGATAACGAACTTGTTCGCCTGGGTGTACCGCTGATTCTTGAAGATGGCCGCGCCCCGCAAATGCTTGAAAAAGCCGGGCTGCGGTATGCCCACGCTTTTATCGCCTGCACCGCCAGCGACCATACCAACCTGGAAGCGATCATGCGGGCGCGGGATATGAACCCCGAAATCCGTATCGTCGCCCGAATGTGGGATGACCAATTCTCCAAGCAGATGAAAAATTTTATGGGCGTAGATGCCGTTTTGAGCGCATCTCAACTGTCTGCGCCGGCTTTTGCCGGGGCGGCGGTGGGCATCGAAATCACTCAGACGATTCATATCGGCGGTGTGGACTACAGCATGATTCGCCTGGTGGTCGAACCGGGATCATTTATGGATGGAGTGGACATTGGGACGCTGCAAGAGCGAAACGAAATGGACATTGTGCTTTACAGCAGCGGCGGCAGTGTGGAGGTGCAGCCTTCGCGTAAGACCATCGTGCGAAGCGGGGACACGCTGGTGATTTTCGCCCGCCATGACCGTATTCTAAACGTCGTCAGCCGTAACAGGAAGTCGTGAAACGTGCATCAGGGTTTTAATATTTCCAGCGCGTCGGCGGCGCGTTCCGGCCCGCCGAGCGCGGCAAAAGCCGCCGCCAGGTCGCTGACGTTCTGTAAAACGCGGTCGCTGGCGCTGATCGCCCGCGCGCCGTCCAGCAACCCGCCGTGCTGAACTTCCAGGGCAGACAGATTAAGGCCGACCTTCGCCTGAGCGATGCGGCGGGCATTACCGCGCTGGTCGGCGGCGTGGGGGACGGCAATTTGCGGAATGCCGTGAATGATGGCCGCGTGGGTTGTACCCATACCGCCATGATGAAAAATCAGCCGGACGCGCGGCAGCAGATGGTCGAACGGCACCCAGTTCAGCAGCCGCGTGCCAGGCGGCAGCGCCGCTTTTAATTCGGCTTTTCGCTCCGGCGGTATCGGATTCCAGCCGATGACCACGACCGGCAGATAGCCCGTTCGCGCCGCTGCCTGCGCCGCCCAGCTAAAAAATCCCAGATCGCCGGTGAAAACGCTGCCCAGGGTGATTAAAGCCAGCGGCGTTTTTGATGGGATGTCCGTCAGCCAGGAGGGCGGCGGGTCGGCGGGCGGCGTTGGGCTGCCGCCGACAAACAGCGTTTGCGGCAGCAGATTATCCGCATCCGCCTGATACCAGAAGGGGCTGAAGTAGCTGATATGCCGGTGCGGGCTGAGGAGAGAAGGCGTCGGGCCTTTGGCGAAGTTCGCGCCTGCCAGCCCGAAACGGGCGCACAGCCGGGCGATACGCTCCTGGCTTTCCTGGCCGAGCGTTTGCTGTACCGGGAATAAATCGTCGGCGTTCAGGTCGCGCATGGCCGGCCAGCCGCAGACCGCCAGCGGCACATCCAGCGCCTCAGCCGCCAGCGCCGCGGCGCTCAAAAACGGGTCGGTGACGATCACATTGGGTTTTCCCAGGTCGCCGGCCAGTTCCAGCAGTGCCTCAACCGCTTCGCCCACCAGATTTTCGCTCAACCAGGTGTCGAGCGCGCGCCGATAGCGCAGGTTTACCGCTTCCTGCGGCGGGATGGCGGACAGATCGGGCGCGGGGGGCGGTGGCCACAGCCAGCCGGTGCGCCGCACCGGGGCGAACGGTACATCCGCCTTAACCAGTGCGCCGCCGACGGTTTTTTCGCTCACCCACGTCACATCATGGCCGCGCCGCCGGAGCGCCTGTGCGGTTTTAAGAAATCCACCCCAATCCAGGTGGCCGAACAGGGGAGCAGAGATAAACCAGAATTTTGCCATGCCGCTTCCTGATTGTGATCTTTAGCTGCCGGCCGGTTTGCCGGGCTGGCGGTTAACCCAGGTGGGCTGCATATGTGCCTGGGGCATATGCAGCATATGGAACAGTTTATAGGCCTCATCCCACAGCGCCGCCGACCGTTCCGGCTGGTTAAGCGCCGCCTGATTCTGGCTGGACAGGCTGAGCGCCTCGGCCAGCAGCCGCCGCATATCGCCCCGGCGCGCCAGCGACACCGCTTCTTCCAGCGCCGCGCCGGCTGCTTCGTGCGCGCCCTGGCCGAGCGCCACCTGCGCCTGCCCTAACAGGCCGCGCACAATAACTTCGACATCCCCATCTTTTCGCCCGGCGGACAGGACGGTTTCGGCCAGCGGCGCGGCTTCATCCAGGCGGCCCAGCGCCACCAGGGTCGAAACCAGGTTCGCGGTAAAAATATGTTTCCAGTGCGGCGCGTTCAGCGGCTCGACCATTTCCAGCGCCTGCTGGTGATATTCCAGCGCCCTAGATGGGTTGTCCATCAAATCCTGAACCAGACCCAGGTTATCGGTCTGAATGGCCGCCTGGAGTTCCAGCCGCAGCGTTTTACTGATTTGCAGGGCGTACTGTAAGGCGGCGACAGCCTGCTGCGGCCTTCCGGTCGCCAGCAAAAACCAGCCGTAGTTCCCGCGCCGCGTCGCTTCGGCGGCCTGGTCCCCGATGCGGCGGGCAATGGCGATGGACTCGTTAAAAAATGCCTCTGCCGATTCGAGATCGCCCTGGTCAACGTAGGCATTGGCCGCGTTGGACAGCACCAGGCCGCGCGTTTCCCAATCCTCTTTCAGATCGTTGATCGCCATCAACGCCTGTTCATAATCCTTCAGCGCGCGCTGCCCCTGCCCCAGATACTTACGCGCAGCGGCAATATCGCAGTGTAAACGCGCCACCTGTGCCGGATATTTTTCGACTTCATAGATGTCCAGTGCCGCCGCCCACTCGCGGATGGCGGTAGGCAGGTCACGGCGGCGGGCATACAGCAGCCCCAGGTCACGGCGCGCCAGCGCCAGCGGCAGTAGTTCGCCGTCCTGCTCGGCGCGTTTGACGGCACGCTGGTAGGCGGCAGCCGCCTGGTCAAACTGGCCGCTGTCCGCCAGGGCTGCCCCCAGGCTGCGTAGGGCGTCCACGCTGCCGCCGTTGGCGTCGGCGTAAAAATCGGCGGCGGCGCGCAGGTGTTCCACCGCGCCGTCATGATCCCGGTCAGCCAGCAGCGCCATACCCATCGCGCCGCGCGCTTCGGCCAGCGCCGCCTCGTCGCCCAGACGCGCCGCCAGCTCGACCGCCTGCCGCGCCGAGTGGATGGCCTGAGCGGTGCGGCGCGCGCCCAGAGATGCTTTGCTGGCCCGGCACAAAACATAGATATGTTCGTGGTTGGCCGCATCCGCGTCGAACAGCGCCAGGGCGTGTTCGAACCGGGCGCTGGCGTCATCGTACCGGCCTTCCTGGAGCGCCCGGTCGCCGATGATAACCGACCAGTGCCGCTCGTAACGCCGGTAGGCAAGCTGTTGGGACAGGCGCAGCGCGCGCTCGATCAACTGCCAGCCTTCGGTTTCCTGCCCGGCCTGGATGAGTGCCTGGCCGAGCCGCCCGACGAAATAGGCGCTGTATTCAACATCACCGGTCAGGCTTAACTTGGGCAGCGCGTCCCGTAAAAGATGGATGGCGTAGCTGGCGTTATCATCCTGGAGATACGTATCGGCCAGATGCCCCAGCGCCCGCCCTTCCGCGCCGATGCTGCGGACGCTGCGCGCGGTCTGGAGCGTTTCCTCATAAAAAACCCGCGCCTGATCCCAGTCTCCCCGCGCCTGCGCCAGCACGCCGAACATATGCAGCACATAGGCCAGATGCGTGCGCGGGCTGCTGTCCTCGGCCATCTGTCTGGCTTTCTGGAGCGCCGCTTCTGCTTCTTCCCACTGCCGCTGTTCGATGTAAACTTCGGCCTGGGTGACGGCGATGACGGCCAGCGAGGCGGCATCGTGGGATGCCAGGCCCAAAGCCCGATTCAGGGCTTCGAGCGCCTGGTCATAATTTTCGGCCCGCCGGGCGCGGCGGGCAGCTTCCAGCGCCTCGTGCAGCGCCGGGGACAGCGGTTTATTTGGGGCCGGGCTTTTACGGGTATCAGCGCGGCGGAACTTATTGAGGATGTTCATAAGATTTAGCGCAGGAAACCACCTGCTTCAGCGGGTGGAGGAATGCGCCTTCGCTCCTTTCAATCTACAACTCCAAC
>QUBZ01000024.1 GCA_014338005.1 Chloroflexota bacterium
CCCTCGCGCAGCGTGACGGCGATGGAATAGGGTTCTTCGCCGGTAGCGCAGCCGGCGCTCCAAATGTGCATCTGGCGGCTGTCGCGGCGTTGCACAACGAGATCGGGTAAGATATAGTTTCTGAGCAGTTGTAAATAGGGTTGATGGCGAAAAAAGTAGGTTTCGCCAATCGCCAGCGTGTGAATAAGCTGCTGCCAGGTTGGCGCGGTTTCTGGCGTGGCGCGCAGCGTTTGAACCAGCCGCGCCAGATCGCCCTGAGCGAGATCATACAGAATGGCTTCCAGATGCGCCCGAAACTGCGCGCCGACGGCTAAGCCGGTACGCTGCTCAATAAGGGCGATAGCCTCTAAGATGTAGGGAGTGTCAGAGTCGGTTGGCATATATAAATTGTAATGGGTGTGCGCTGCTGAACCTATTATATACTTAAAGTGTCGCGTGCCTCTCACAGGAGAACAAACCTTGTTTCGTTTCCTCAAAGCGTTTTCGGCGCTGATCGTCGTTAGTCTGGTACTCTCCGGGGTGTCTGCACAAAACACTGTTCAATCGTCGCCGGGAACGCCTCCGGTCGCGGCGCTCATCACCGTGTCCCAGCCGGACGCCGACGGCATCGTGACCATCACCGGCCAGGCGGGCGCGGTTTTCCCCGCCGCACAGGTGGCCGTCCGCAATCTGTACACCGAAGAAACGGTTTACACCCAGGCCGGCGTGACCGGCGCGTTTAAAGCCAGCCTCTACGGCCCCGGCAATACGCCGTTCTGGATCAGCCCCGCCCAGAACATCCCCAACAACCTTCGCAACCGCCCCGGTTCGCTGCCCGGCGGGCCGGGTACGATCATCTACGGCCCATTCCCGGAAACGCCGGCAGCCGGCATGGCCGTCACACAGGTGGCAGTTGACGGCAGCCTGACCGACTGGGAGGCCGCATACACCAACACGGCGGTGCAGACACAGCCGCCGGTCTACGCACTGGTCAATCAAAATTCATTATACGTGGGTTTTGCGCCCGCTACCTCTCCGGCTTATACACAGCTAACGCTCACCTTCACGCTGGACGGCGCGCTGTACAGCCTGACGCTTGACCCCCGCCAGGAGCGGCTGGCGGCGCTGCGGCGCATCCAGCCCAACGAGCGCGACCTGGGCAGCCTGGCCGTCTCCGCCGCGCAGGCGCAGGCCATTGAAATCCGCATCCCTTTTCTGCCGATCAACCCCAACAATACCGGCATCGAAACTGCCACGCTGGAGCGGATTCAATTCCTGGGCGCGGATGGTGCGGAACTGCTGACCATCCCCGTCGAGCAGCCGGTAACGATTTTGCCGGATGAAGCAGATGGAATCACGCACCTCAACAGCCTGTTGGGCGAAACCTTCACGCGCTTTGCCATTTCCGGCCCGGTCGCTCAGGGAGCCAGCCGGTGGACGGCGCGCGGGCGGATTAACGCGCTGGCGTTCGAACCGGGCGAGCAGATGGTCTTACAGCTTGACGTAACCCTGAACGCGCCCGACCTGCCGGAGGGGCTGACCGGCCTGAAGATGATGGGACAGGTCGGCTTGCAGCCGCTCATCGGCCCGGACGGGCGGCAGGCTGCCGGCGGGCTGAACAGCAATAACGGATGGGCCGACCTGCTGACGCCGAGCGGCCTGGCGATCACCAACCTTAGCGGCGATTTTATCCTGGGGCAAGCCGCCGTCCCTGCGTCGCAAATCATCCGCCAGGGCAGCCGGCTGCTGTTCGGCCTGCAATTTGCCGTCACGCTGCCGGATGATCTGCCCGCCGGGCGGTATGTGCCGTTTTTCCAGGGCTTCGCGCAGGTAGCCGACGGCGAACCGTTTGCCTGGGAAGCCAACGGGCTGTTCGGAAGCGGGGGAACGATCTCCACCCACCCGCTGACGCGGCTGCCGCTGGTGTTAAACGTCGGAACGATCGAAACCGGCCATCTGGTCTGGACGCTGTTCCAGGATAACCCCAGCAGCGGCAGCCGGGGACTGCTGGCCGACGAAGACCGCGCCGATTACGCGCTTTCAAACCGGGTGCGCTTCGACAGCCCGACCTACATCCTGCCGCGATTAAACGGCCCCGGCGGCGAACCGACTGCCTACCCGATTGAGCCGTATCTGCTAAACCAGATGCCCAACGCCTACGATACCAGCGCACCGCCGCTGGTGCCGTTCCTGTTCCCCGGCGGGCGCTTGAGCGCGCGCATCACCCGCCCCAATGGCGCGGTGGATAACCTGGGCAGCGCCTCAATTTTGCAGAGCCGGCTTTCGACGGCGGCGCTGGACGAGCGCGCGTTATTCGGCGCGCAGTCGCCGGTGGATGTTTACCGGCTGACGACCTTAAACCCCGCTTTCACGAATTACGTGTTTGAAGATTATGGCGTTTACATCATCGAGCTGAGCGGCAGCCTGGAGGATGTATGGGGCAACCGCTATGACGGCGGCGGCACGTACCGGGTGCTGGTCGCCGAGCCGCTGTACCTGCTGCCCGGCGTGCTGCCTGGCACGCCTTTCGAGGTCGGCGACACGTTTTATCCCGGCCTGCGGGTGCAGCCCGGCGCGCCGGCAGATGTAACCATCACAGCGCGTATTTATCCGCTGGACGGCGGGGACCCCATCGAACATATCATCACCGGGCAGGCCAACCGCAGCGGTTATTTTTACCCGGATTCGGGCGGGTTCGCCTTTGATGTTCCGGGCGAATACGTGATTGATTACGAAGCCCGCTACACCGACGCCGAAGGCAAATTATGGGCCGCCAGCCAGCGTACCGCCGGCGTCATCGCCGATGCGGACGGCGCGCTGGTGGCGCGCGGTCGGCGCGGGCTGGATGGCGTGGTCGGGCGCGCGCGTCCGGCCTGGTTTACGCTCAGCCGCTACTTGTCCGTCGTGCCGGATGCCGGCGGTACGCTCAACTACCCTTATCACAGCGGCGATGTCGCCTGGGTTGCTGCCGACGGGCGTTTTAACCCGGTCATTCAGGTTCAGGATCGGCAGGGCGATTATGCCAACTGGCTGATCGAAAACCTGCCCGACTACATTACGCCGTCCGGCCTCAGCCTGCCGCAGGCGGCTGCGGAAGACGAACTACCGCTGGGTACATTTTCACCAGCCGATAATCTCTACGGCGTGCCGCTCATCCCGGAACGAATCGTCAACACAGGCTACTTTTATATCAGCGCGGTACGCCCCGGCGTGACTGCTCGGCAGTTCGTGGCCGGCAGCGCCGATGACGGCCTATCGCTGGCCTGGGACTGGAACGACCCGCTCAACCAGCAGACCGGGGTCGGCATCACCGGGACGCGCGTGGGCGATTATCTGTTTCTGTTCGGCGGGGCCGTCCTGCGTAACGACGCCATCAATTTGCGCGATACGGCCATTTATGCCGCCGTCGCCATGACCATCAGCCCAGACGATGCGCGCGGACCGCGCGTATTCCCGCCGTACCGGGGCGAAGCCGGCGGCCCGAACGGCGGGGCGCTGCTGGTGTTAAACGATACCGAAATTAATATGTTCTTCCACCCCACCGGCCTTCAGCCGGGGCAGGTGCTGGAGGTGGGCGACACGGTGGCCGTCGCCGGGCAGCTTGCGCCCACGCTGCCGTCGGTCGTGTCGGTCACAGTGACCGCGCCGGGCGGCGAAACCTGCACCTTCGAGGGGACGGCCAGCAGCGTCGGGTATTTCTACCAGCCGGAGAACGATTTTCAGGTCGAACAGGCCGGCATCTGGACGGTGGAAATCGCCGTCCGGCATGAAGGGCTGACCTCCGCCGGGCAGATCGAGCCGCCGCCGCCCACTGGCGGCCTGCTGGGCGCAGGCGGCGGGCGTTTTCAGTTTTACGTCGTACCGGCTGAAGCCCAACCCGCCACCTGGAACGATACGCGCATTGATACGCGCATCCCGCCGGCGTTTCCGTACAACTTCAATTTGCGGCTGCCTCAGGACTGGCGCGATCTCCAGGTCAGTTACACCGTCACCATGCCGGGTTACGTGCTGGATGCCGGAGTCAGCCGGCCCGCCGGCGGCTCGTACACCTACCAGTATAACCCGGCCAATCTGTCGCGCGTGTTCGCCAACCTGGAAAGCAACGGCCAGGGGGCCGGGCCGGCAGCGTCCGACGTGGTGGCGCTGACGTTTGTCATTACCGGGTTCGACAGCAACGGACGCTTGCAGATTCAAACCCGCACGTTCACGGTTATGCACGACCGCCTGGTAACATTCGACTGATTGATGGTTTTTGCCTTTCGTCATTAGCACTCAGCCGCCGGTTTAAAACCCGGCGGCGAAGGTTGGAACCCATGCCCGAACGCAAACGTTGTCACCGGCTGCGCCCCCTACAGTGGTTTACCCTGGCCTTTGCCCTGCTGCTGACCGGCTTGGCTGCCCCCCCCGCCGCCGCCCAGCAGCGCGGCGGAACACCCACCCCCCTGCCGCTGTACGCCCTGCCGGACCCGCGCGGGCGTTTTGCCACGTCCAATACCATCGCCCTTTCCCGCGATAACCGGACGCTGGTCGCCGCCAACATGCTCAACAACACCGTTTCCATCATCCTGCCCGCCCAGCGCCAGATGGCGGCGGAGATCGCCGTCGGCCAGGACCCGCGTTCGGTGGCGCTGACGGACGACGGCGCGCTGGCGGTCGTCACCAACCGGCAGGACGGCACGCTCTCGCTGGTGGATATTGCGGCGCAAGAGGTGACGGCGGTCATTCCGCTCGGCGGCATTTTCCCCTATGCTGTCGTCATCGGAGACAACAATCTCGCTTACGTTTCGCTCCAGGGCAGCAGCCAGATCGCGGTCGTAGACCTGACCGCGCGCCAAGTGATCGAGCGCGTCCCAACCCCGGATTTCCCGACCGGCCTGGCGCTGTGGGAGGACTTTTTATACGTCACCCACTTCTGGAGCGGCGATATAAGCCTAGTTTATCTGCCCCAGGGGCGTGTGGTGGACACCGCCTCAACCGGCGTGGACACCGGCCTGTCGCAGGCGGTCGAACTGGACGTAACGCGCGGCATCGCCTACCTGCCGCAGACGCGCAGCAACGCTCAGAATACCAACCTCACCTTCGATACGATTGTTTTTCCGGTCATCAATTCGATGGATTTACGCGGCCTTAGCCTGGAACGCCGCAGCCGCATCAACCTGGATACCGTAGCCCAGCCGGTTAATATGCCCTTCGCGCTGGCGCTTGACCGCTTCCAGAACCGCATGTATATCGCCAACGCCGGCAGCAACAACGTCATCGTGTACGATCTTGGCAGCGGCCAAACGCGCGGCATAATAGAAGTGGACTCCAACCCGCGCGGCATCCTGCTCAACCGGGACAATACCCTGCTGTTCGTCCATAATGCGCTGGAAGGCACGCTCTCGGTTGTCCAGACCAGCAACCTGGAGATCATTGACGAACTGCCCATCAGCAACCTGACTATCCCGGTGGATATTCTACTGGGGGCGCAGTATTTTTACACTGCCGCCAATCCGCGCCTGAGCGCCGATAACTGGGTCAGCTGCGGCAACTGCCACTTCGACGGACTCTCCGATGGCCGCGTCTGGCGCGGTTTTGCCGATGGGCCGCGTAATACGCCCGTGCTGTACGGCGTCCAGGAAACGCCGCCCTACAACTGGTCGGGAACGTGGGATGAATTGCAGGATGTTGAGCTGAAAATCCGCAGCCTGCAAGCCGGAACAGGGCTGATTGAAGGCCAGAACCTCAACCCGCCGCTGGGCGACCCCCACGCCGGCCTGTCGCTTGATCTGGACATCCTGGCGAGCTACCTGGCTTCGCTGCGCGGGCCGGCCAGCCTGCCGCCCGACGACCCGGCGCTGGTGGAACGCGGCGCGGCGGTCTTTGCGGAGCGCGGCTGTACGGACTGCCACACGGGCGCGGCGGCCACCAACCGGGGGCGGAGCGATGTCGGCACAGGTGACGATTCCCCGGATGGCGCGTTCGATGTGCCTTCGCTGCGCTGGCTGTGGTTGAGCGCCCCATACCTCCACGATGGCCGCGCGCAAACCCTGCTGGATGTGTTCACCCTGCCCGGCGCGCACCAGTTAATCTACAACGTCCCAATGGAGGGCATCCACGCGCTGACGGCCTACCTGATGACTCTGCCCACGCCGTAAAAAGCACCCAGAGTCAACTCCAAATTTAACTCTTGCGAAACCGGCGGGATTCCGGCTATATTTATGATGTAAATAATCGTAATTCGCTGTCGTGCAAAGGCAAGAGTTTAATGGGCGCAAGTGCCGCGATGCAAGAATACCTGGCGGAAGCCTACCGGCTGGCTTACTACCAGGAAGAAGATAATCCCTACATTTCGACCTCGGCGCTGGCGGACGTGCTGCACGTTTCGGCCCCGGCGGTCACGCGCATGGTGCAGCGCCTGAAAGAAGCCGGCTACCTGGAACACGAACCTTATCGCGGCATTTGTTTAACCCCGGCGGGCGAGCGCGAGGCACTGGTTTCGATCCGCCGCCACCGGCTGGTAGAGCGGTTTTTAGTGGATGTGATGCAGTTTGGCTGGCACGAGGTACACGACAGCGCCGACGAGTTGGGCGCGGTAGTCAGCGCCCCGGTCGTGGAGCGCATGGCGGAAATGGCCGGCCACCCCCGCCGCTGCCCGCACGGCGAGCCGATCCCCACACCGGACGGCATCATGCCGCGCGTGAAAGATTTTCCGCTTAACCAGACCCGGCCAGGCGATGAGATGGTCATCAGCCGCGTCAGCACCCACGACGCCGACAAACTGCTCTATCTGGGGTCGCTGGGTTTAAAACCCGGCACGCATTTCCAGGTGGTCGAACGCGCGCCGTTTAACGGGCCGATTCAGCTCCGGGTCGAGGGCGAACTGCGCGTCATCGGCCACGAGCTGGCCGGGACGCTGCGCGTCTGTTCACCGGCAGAATTTGAACTAACTTGAAAGTTAAAGCGCCCCCTCACCACAGTTTGCTACGGCAGCCAGACCGGCTGTAAATCGCCCACATCCTGACCGATGAGCCGGCGCAGCCCGCTCCCATCAGGCTGAATCAGATTTAACTGCGCCCCCCGCTCGCGGTAGGAGATAAAAGCGATCCACGCGCCGTCCGGCGCCCAGGCCGGAAGCCAGTCAAAACCGGCGTGGTCGGTTAGGCGGCGCAGGCCGCAGCGCCGCAGCCCACGCGCCGCCGCACCATCCAGGGTGAAATCGCAGGCGGCGTCCGCCACATATACATCGGCATTGTCCGACTGTAAAGCCGCCAGCGCCAGCCGGCGGCCATCCGGCGACCAGGCATAACGCCGCACGTCCAGCGTATCGGGCGTCAGGCGGCGGAGATTCCCCCCATCCGCGTCCAGGACATATAAACCCAGCGCGAAACCATCAAAAGCTATGAAGGCCAACCAGCGGCCATCCGGCGACCAGGCCAGATTGTTGTAACCGCCGCGCAGCGGGTTAACGCGCCACCGAAGGCTGCCGCTGGCCGCGTCTACCACCTGTATATCCCCGGCGACGAATGCAACCTGGCTGCCGTCCGGCGACCAGGCGGGCGCCTGAAAGCTCACCGGCTGGTCGGAAAGCCGTTGTAACCCGCTGCCGTCTGCGTTAACGGCGTACAGATTGGGGAAATCGCCCTCGGCAGCGGCGATAAACGCCAAACGACGGCTGTCCGGCGACCAGGCCGGAAAATCGTTGTATCCCCAGCTTCCGCTGATGTTCACCGCATGGCGTCCGCTCAGGTCTGTCGTGTACAGGCGGGTCGTTTCATCAAAACGTTCGGCCACGAACGCTGCCCGCCGGCCATCCGGCGAAAGGGCGACGCGGCTCACCCCCAGCGGCAGCGTGAACAAATAGTGGCGGAACTCCCGGTCAACGTCTACCAGGTAGGTTTTGCCGCCCCGCGCGCGCGTCGGGGTGGTAAAAAATACGATCTTCCCGGTCGCCGGCAGAATATCCGCCGCCAGCAGCGCGCCGATCACGGCCACAAACAAAACGCCCGAAATCCCCAATCCCCAACCTGCCAGCCTGAACATCGTTTCCCACTGTTACACCTCACGACTCAAAATCAAATTCCGGTAAACATCCACCCGCGCCGACCAGCCCGCCGCGAGATAAACGGTGCTGTCCATCTGGAACACCAGCGCCGGGCCGGCAAAGGCCGCCCCCGGCGGCAGCGCATCCCGCTCGTAAAGCGCCAGATTCACCCCATCGGCGGTGGTTTTGCGGCCTAAAAATGCGGCTGGCAGGGGCGATGGGCGCTGCGCCTCGTCTTCTCTCTCCAAAACCGGCTTTTCCACCATACCCACCGCTTGCAAACGCAGGTTCACCACCTCGACCGCCCGCCCCGGCATGGCATGGCCGTAAGTGCTGCGATGCAGGCCATGAAAACGAGACAACATCGCTTCTGTTGGGTCTCTATCGCCGATTTCCAGAGGAACGGTTAGTTCATACGCCTGGCCTTCGTAGCGCATATCCAGCATACCTCGCAGGATACGCCGCTCCGGCGTTATGCCCTCCCGCGCCAGGTCATCCTGTGTCTGCCGTTCCAGTTCATCCAGCATTTCAATTACAAACATCATCGTTTCGGGCTGCATACGGCGCAAGATTGACCGGCTGTAATCCAGCGCCACGTCCGCCGCCAGCAGGCCGAAAGCGCATAACACGCCGGGATAACGCGGCACCAGCACACGGTTGATATCCAGGCTTTCGGCCACCTCGCAGGCGTGCAGCGGCCCCGCGCCGCCAAAAGCCACCAGCGTAAAATCGCGCGGGTCGTACCCCCGCGCCACCGATACGCGCCGCAGCGCCCGGTTGATGTTGATGTTGGCGACCCGGACGATGCCCAGCGCCGCCGCTTCAACGCCGGTCTTCATAGCGCGCGCCATCTCGCCGACCGCCGCCCGCGCCGCATCCACGTCCAGCGCCAACCGCCCGCCCAGGAAGTGACCGGCGTCCAGCCGCCCCAGAACGGCGTTGGCATCGCTGACCGTCATCTGCCGACCGCCGCGCCCGTAGATGATCGGGCCGGGGTCGGCCCCGGCGCTTTCCGGCCCCACCCGCAGCGCGCCGCCGGCATCCAGCCGGGCAATCGAACCGCCGCCCGCGCCGATAGTTTCGATGTCCAGCAGGCGAATCCGCAGCGGCAGGCCGTCAATTTCTGACTGCGGGCGCAGAACCGGCTGCCCCGGACACACCGCCACATCGGTCGAAGTGCCGCCGATGTCCAGCGTGATGATGTGGTCGAAACCGGCCAGCTTCGCCAGATAATACGCGCCGATCACGCCCGCCGCCGGGCCGCTCAGCGCCGTCTGGACGGCCTGCTGGCGCGCCCGTTCCGCGCTCATCACGCCCCCATCGGATTTCATCATCCGCAGGGTGCAGCCGTCCGGCAGCCGGCTTTCAACCTGGCTCAGATAGCGGCTCATCACCGGGCGCACATAGGCATCCAGCGTTACGGTGCTGGCGCGCTCGTACTCGCGGAATTCCGGCAGCACCTCGCAGGAAAGCGCGATCTGCTCCTCGCGCAGCAGGCCGCGTTCCAGAATCCGCGCCCGGACGGCCTGTTCGTGCGCCGGGTTCAGGTAGCTGTACAAAAAACACACGGCGGCAGCTTCGATGTCCTGCCCGGCCATGTCGTCCAATACCACGTCCAGCGCGGCGGTGTCGAGCGGCTTCAACACCGCGCCGGTAAAATCCAGCCGTTCGGGGACTTCGTAACACCAGCGGCGCGGGATGAGCGGCGGCGGAAGCTGCGGTTGGAGCGCGTATAAAACCGGGCGATTCTGCCGCCCGATGAACAGCAGATCGCGGAAACCCAACGTGGTGATAAAAGCCGTCCGCGCGCCCTTACGCTCCAGGATGGCATTGGTCGCCACCGTCGAGCCGTGCGACACACGTCGCAGCGCCGCCAGTCCCCCCGGCGTGATAGCTTCCAGGCCGTCCAGCATGGCCTGGGCGGGGTCGCGCGGGGTGCTGAGCAGCTTGTGAATCGCCAGCCGGCCGTCCACACTCATCACCAGATCGGTGAACGTGCCGCCGATATCCACGCCGACCACACCCTGACCGCTCATCACTATCATCCTCTCAGCGAATGCTCCCAAACCGGACGAAGTATACACCGGCGGCCTTCAGGAACGCTAAAGGGGGAACACGATCTATCGTGCTTAGCCAGCCGGCTGTAACGAAATAAGCTGTGTGGTATTATTTGCATACGGTTTGCCGCCAGCCGTTAAGACGCGGCACGTAACCCGGAAAGAGAGGTGTGCCAGACAAAACAGCAGGTTTTAAAGAGCGCCGCTTTTGTTGAAGAAATGGAGTATGCACAAATGAGCCGTAGAATTACTTTTATCGTCGTGTTGGTCGTCCTGGCGGCACTGGTCATCGGGCCGGCAGCCGCGCAGGATACGATCCGTGTGGTATTCTACCAGCGCGGTTATGTCGAGGGCGGCGATACATCCTCGATCAATACTGACCTGTCTATTGCCGCTTTTGAGGAACGATTCCCCAATATTGATGTGGAAATCGTCGGCATCCCCTGGACGGCGGAAGGTACGGCTAAACTGGAAGCGGCCCTGGCCGCCGGAACAGACATCAACATCTTCCGTGTCACCAATACCGACGTGATTCGTTACGCCCGTGAGGGCATCTTGTCCCCGCTGGATGACATCCTCACTGAAGCAGACCTGGCCGACATCTACCCCGCCGGTTTGCAGGCCGTAACCGATGCTGGAAGCATCTGGGCGTGGCCGCTGTGGGCGACGGCAGTGCCGATCATGGCGAACACCGAATATTTTGAGATGCGCGGCGTTGAACTGCCCACCGTCGAAGAAGGCTGGACGTGGGATGAGTTTGTCGAGGCGGCCAAAGCCCTGACATTCGTTCGCGAGGACGGCTTGCAGGTTTACGGCTTCTCGTCGTCCTTTGATATTGACTTCGTAGGCGTCGAGCCGCTGTATTACATTGACGGCGGGCGCGTCCGCAGCGAAGATGGCAAGACTTTCGTCCAGAACAGCCCCGAAGCTGTGTCCGCGCTCCAGAAGATCGCCGACCTGGCGCTGGTTCACCGGGTTGTGCCGCCGGACTTCGGCCAGGCCAAACAGCTCATCGTGCGCGGTTACTTCAAAGACACCCGCACAGTCGCTATGTTCATGGAGCCGCCCGGCTTCATCCCTGACCTGGAAGCGGCGAACTTCCCGCTGGCTATTCTCCCTGTGCCGATTGGCGACTCTGGTGAACCGGTTTCGACCGGCGGCATCGGCCTGTACGCAGTGGTGGACGTAGCCGACGAAAAAGCCGAAGCAGCGGCGCACGAACTGGGCCGCTGGCTGACCGGCGCCGAAGTGGCCGAACTGGTTCCCGGCTACCAGCTCGCGCCGAGTATGCGTGCCAGCAACAACAGCTACGCCACCGACGAAAAACGCGCCGTCATCAATGCGATGGTGGCCTCCAATATCTTCGAGTTCCCGTTTGCGATTCCGTCGGAGTTAAAAGCCAACTACTACGCCGCGCTGCAATCCATCATCCTGGGGCAGCAGACGCCGCAGGAAGCGATGGACGCTATCGCGCCGGAATATCAGGCCGCGCTGGACGAAGCCAACCAGTAGCGCCCTGGCTCAACGCTTGTTATGGGGGAGGGGCTGCGCCTCTCCCCCCGCTTGTGTATCCCTGTTTTGCAAGCTGTGAGGATGCCATTGATGAACGCTGTTTCGCCGGCGCTGGTTCAGCGGGCGACGCTGTTCTGGAATCGCCATAAATGGAGCTATTTTTTTGTGCTGCCCAGCACGCTTTTATTCATCCTGTTTATTGTTTATCCGCTGTTTCAGGCATTCCTGCTGTCGTTTCAGGACGTGGGGCTGCGGCGCGCCGAATGGGTGGGGCTGAAAAATTTTGAGTTTTTGTTCAACAGCACCCTGTTTCACAAATCGCTGTTGAATACGTTCGTTTATGCGTTTTTTGTCGTGGTCTCGTGGACGACCTCCTCGCTGGTGGTGGCGGTGCTGCTTCAGCCGTTTTCCAATTGGGTGCGGGCCGTTTTTCGCGGCGCGTTTTACCTGCCGTATGTTTCCAGCGTGGTCGTCATTTCACTGGTATGGCTGTGGATTTTCCAGCCGGATTTCGGCTTTCTGAATTACATCCTCGGCCTGCTGGGAATCCCGCGCGTTCTGTGGTTGCAAGACCCCAATATCGCCCTGTGGAGCATCGTCCTCAGCACCATCGTCATCATACCGGGGACAGGTGTGGTCATTTATTCGGCGGCGTTGGGCGCAATCCCGACCGAATATTACGATGCCGCCGAAGTCGAAGGCGCGAACGCTTTCCACCGGCTGCGTTTTATCACCTTCCCGCTGCTGAAGCCGACCACGCTGTATCTGGTGGTGATTTACACCATTGCCGGTTTTCAGATTTTCGAGCGCGTCTACGTGATGACCGGCGGCGGCCCGGTCAATTCCACCATGACGCTGGTGCAGTTAATCTACCGCACCGCTTTTTCCGACTTTAACTATGGCCGCGCCAGCGCCATCGCGCTGGTACTGTTCGCCATCATCGCCCTGTTTTCGTTTTTGCAGTTCCGCGTCCTCAGCAGCGATTACGAGTATTAACCGATGGCCGCAAAAAGTGTTCCCTACGCCGAATTGACGACGCTGCGGAAACGCTACAACCGCCGACGCCTGGATATTTCTAAACTGCTGGTGCTGATTTTGCTGACGACGATGGCGGTGGTCAGCCTGTTTCCGCTGTACTGGATATTCGCTACCGCCCTCACGCCGGCAGCCTCTACCGTTAAGATTCCGCCGGAGTTGATTCCGGCCAATCCCACGCTGGACAACTTTTTCGAGATCGCCAAAGCCGGCGGCACGACGACCCTCCACCTGCCGTTCGTGGACGAGCCGCTGCACATCCAGCGCGTGTGGCTGTGGCTGTTTAATACGGCGCTGTACGCCGTCATCAGCATGGTCATTCATCTGGTGTTCGACTCGATGGCGGCTTATGCGCTGGCGAAACGGCGTTTTCCCGGCGCGCGCCCGCTGTTCTGGCTCATCCTGGCCGCCATCATGATTCCGCCGCAGGTGACGCTGATTCCGCTGTTTTTCCTGGTGCGGGATATGGGGTTGAACAACACCTTTCAAGGGCTGCTGCTGCCGGGGCTGGCAGATGTAATCGGCATCTTCCTGCTCAAACAGTTCATGCAGACCATACCGAGCGAACTGGAGGAGGCCGCGCGCATTGACGGCGCTTCCGAGTGGCAGATTTACCGGCTGGTGATTATGCCGCTTTCGATTCCCGCGCTGGCCGTGACGGCCATTTTCGCCTTCCAGCGTTACTGGAATAACTTTCTGTGGCCGCTGGTCATCACCCATAACCCTGACCTGTTCACGCTCCAGGTGGGGCTGTCGTACATCCAGAACGGCGAGTTCGGCACCAATTACGGGCTGTTGATGTCCGGCGCGGCGCTGGCGGCGCTGCCGATGATCGCGGTCTTTTTCGCCTTCCAGAGATATTTTGTGCAGGGCTTACGCATCGGCGCAGTTAAAGGCTGACATCTGCGCCCCACACCGGGCAGAACGGTTAAGAGGGCTTGAGATGGCGCGGTTCGGCGTTACACTATAAGTCAGAAATGCCTGCTAACCGGAGGTGATTTTATGCCCCGCACGCTCAAAATCGCGCCTGTTCAAATGGACGTGAAACCGGAGCCGGTCGCCCGCCGGCTGGAACGCGCCGCCGACCTGATCGCCGAAGCCGTGTCGGCGGGCGCGCAGGTCGTCGTGCTGCCGGAAGTGTTCAACACCGGCTACGAATACAGCGACGCCAACTATACCCTGGCCGAACCGATGGATGGCCCGACCGTGACCTGGATGAAAAACCAGGCCGCGCTGCACAATATCCACCTGGCCGGGTCGCTGCTGCTGCTGGACGACGAGGACATCTACAACGCGGCGCTGCTGGTCGCGCCCGATGGCCGCCTGTGGCGCTACGACAAACACTACCCCTGGCTGTGGGAGCGCGCTTACTTCCGTGAAGGCAGCCGCATCACCGCCGCCGATACTGACTTCGGGCGCGTGGGTATGATGATCTGCCACGATTACAACCACGCCGAACTGTGGGAGCGGTACGCCGGCAAGGTGGACTTGCTGCTGGTCATCAGTTCGCCGCCGCGCATGTACGATTTCGACCTGATTTTCCCCGACGGCCTGCGCCTGAACATCAACCATGTGCTGGGGCGGCTGCCGCTGCTGGTCGCGCCGGGCCGTCACCCCTGGGGCGATGATCTTGACCAGCACGCCGCCTGGATGCGCGTGCCGGTCGTCGTCACTCTGGGCAGCGGCGTCTTTCGTTCCCGGATGCCGCAGGCGCGGCTGTCGCTGGCGGCGCTGCTGGGGCTGCGGCCAGACCTGTGGGAGCGCATCCCCCAGGCGAGCGAAACAGTGGTCGAAGCCGGTTTTGACCTGGAAACCAAAGTTGTGGATGCCGCCGGGCAGGTGCTGGCGCGCGTAACCGAACCGGGCGACGGCTTCACGCTGGCGGAAGTCACCCTGCCGGACGAACGCCCCGCGCCCGGCTATCCGCAGCCGAAGTTCGATATGCGCCCGCTGGCTTATCTGCTTTCGGACATCCTCGGCCCCGCGCTGCTGGTGGAAACCTACCGCCAGGGCGCGCGGCGGGTTTGGGGCGCACGTATGGCCCCGCCTGACCCGCGCACGCGCCTGTGGCTGGTGATCGCGCTGGCGGCGGCGCTGGCCGGCTGGTTTTTGGGGAAACGGCGCTGACGTTTTGACGCTCAAACGGGCGGCAGCAGGTTGGTAAAGGCCGCGCCGAGCAGCGTTTCCAGATACGGCGTTACGTTCCAGAAGGCTTTCAGGTCAGTGTACTCGCGCGCGAAGGCCGGGCCGCCGGGGGCGGTTCGCCGGACGGCGCGAATCATCAGGTTGCGGTCGGTGTGTTCGGAGGCGACGAACTCCACCACATCGGTTTTGTAGCCCATGATTCGCAGGATGAGGGCGCGAAACGAATCGGTCAGGATGTCCGCCAGCCGGTTTTTGAGGATGCCATGCCGCATCACCGGCTGCATAGGGGCGCGCGTTTCAAGCTGGGCGTTCAGGTGGTGATGACAGCACGGCGCGGCCAGAATCAGCCCCGCCCCGGAGGCGATGCCCAGCGCCAGCGCCTCGTCGGTGGCCGTGTCGCAGGCGTGCAGCGCGATCACGATGTCCGGCGGCGCGTCCGGCTGAAAAGCCGCGATGCTTGACCGGCAGAAAACCGCATCCTCCAGGCGCATTTCCCGGCTCAACCGGCTGCTCTGTTCGATCAGCTTTTCGTTCACGTCCACGCCCACCAGCCGCGCCGGAATCCCGCGCAGGTTGTTGAGGTAATGATACACGGCAAAACTGAGGTACGAAGCGCCGCAGCCGCAGTCCAGCACGTTCAGCGGGCGGCCAGGGGCCAGCGTTTCCAGCACGCCGGTATGTTCCAGCAGCTTCAAAAATTCGTTGATCTGCGCCAGTTTGCCGCGCCTGTCGGCCTTGATTCGGCCATCGGCGGTTTGCAGGCCGAGCGCCTGTAAAAAAGAATCGGGGCGGTCGGCAGGGATGGGCGCTGCTTTAGGCGCGTCGTGCGCCAGTTCCGGCGGGCGTGTTTCGCCGTTCCGCGCCTGCCGGTGCAGGATGGCGCGGCCTTTTTGGGTGATCTGCACGTGCAGGTCTTCACCGGTCGAGCGCACCAGGATGCTGCCGAACGGCAGCGCCAGCGCCTCATCCAGCTGCATTTCCACCTCCGCCGCCGGGTAGTTCTGCGTGAAATCCTGTTTGTCGGTGAAGCGTGAAAACTGCCAGAAGCGCCGGTTTTTGATCTGCACCGGGCGCACGACGATCATGCGCCAGGGGTTTTCGGCCAGGCCGCGCCGCGCGCCCTTCAGGGTCATCTGCACGAAGGTTGTTTCGTCCAGCACCCGCCGTTTGATGATTTCCCAGTAATCTTCGGCCATCGCTGTTTTCCTGCCCATCGTTCGTGGTCGCATTATACAATGCGGCGGCGCGCCCTTGTAGGATGTCCCGGCGGGCGTTAGCCTTCGGCATCTGGCGGCGCGGTTCGCGCCCCAACATAACGCGCGCGCGGGCGAATCATCCGGTCGAGCGCGTATTGTTCGATGATGTGGCCGATCCAGCCGATGGTTCTGCCGGTGGCGAACAGCGCCAGCGGGCTGCCGGTGGGCAGTTCCAGGGCGCGGCACAGGATCACCAGACCGGTATCCACCGTTGGATGTTCGCCGATCAAACGCTGGCCGGCCTCGACCAGCGCCGCCGCCAAAGCCGACACGGGCGCAGCCGGGCGCGCTTCCATCACCCACCGCAGCAGCGCCGCGCCACGTGGGTCGCCCGACGGGTACAGCGGGTGGCCGAAGCCGGGGATACGCTCGCCGCGCCGCAGCCGCCCGGCCATCGCCGCTTCTACCCCCTCCGGCGAGCCGGCCTCGCGCAGAAAAGCCTCCACACGTTCGGTATGGCCGCCATGCCGCGTCCCCTGGAGCGCCGCCAACCCGGCCATCACAGCAGCATAGGGCGTCGAACCGGCGGAGGCCGCGCAGCGCGCCGTGAAAGCCGACACATTCAGTTCGTGGTCGGCGCACAAAATCAGCGCCGCGCCGATCAGCCGCGCAGCACCGGGGTCGTCGGGACACCACGCGCGCGCCAGCGTTTCGGCCAGGCCGCCTTCAACCGGCTGCATCCCGGCGGCCAGCGCCACCATCAGCCGCAGGATGCGCGCGCCGGCCTGCATCACCGCCGTCGGGCGCAGGTCGTAGGCGGCCAGATCATCGGCGGCAGCCAGCGGCAGCATAACCTGGAAAATCTCGAACAGACTCAACCCATTCAGCCGCTCTCGCACCGCCCGGCAGCGCGGCGGCAGCGCATACGCATCCATCAACCCCGGCACGCTGCCGCTCAGATCGCCTGTCCAGATCAGCGCGGCGACCTGCTCCGGGTCACGCTGCGCCGCCAGTTCTACCGCGTCGTATCCGCGATAGTACAGCCGCTCGCCTTCGATCAGTGTGATGGCCGACTCCAGCACCGGCGCGCCCAGGTGCAGGGCGCTTTCCGCCGCTGCGTCCGGGTTGCGGCGTGCCGCCTTGCGCGCCTTCAAACGTCGCACGTCCTCGGCGTGGTAGCGCCGGGCGCGCGGGTCGTCCCCGGCGGCCTCGGAGCGAATCAATCCCCGGCTGACGTAAGCGTACAGGGTGGCCGGGGTGATGCCCAGTTCGTCCGCCGCTTCCTGTGCCGTCAGATAATCCTTCATCACTGCCCTATATATTGATTATTTAATCAAGATTGACAATATATTACCATGAATCTACACTGTTTGTAAAGCAGCTTCAGGAGCAAAAACCATGATCGCAGAGACGAACTTCAAACCGGGCTTGGAAGGTGTGGTGGCGGCAGAAACCCGCCTGAGCAGCGTGGATGGCGAGGCCGGGGAGCTGATAATCGCCGGATTCCCGCTGGAAGAATTGGCCCCCAACGCAGCCTTCGAGGAGATGGTTTATCTGCTGTGGCATGACCGCCTGCCGGACGCCGCCGAACTGGCCGTTTTCCGAAACCGGATGGCGGCGGCGCGGGGGCTGCCCCCGGCGGCGCTTGATCTGCTGCGGGCGGCAGCGCGGGACGCCGCGCCGGCGATGGACGCGCTGCGGATGGCGGCGGGCGCGCTCACCGGCGGCGATGACCATGAAGCCGACGCCGTGCGGCTGGTGGCCTGTTTCCCGACCATCGTCGCGGCTTACCGGCGGCTGCTGAACGGCCAGATGCCGCTCGAACCGCGCCCCGACCTGGGACATGCCGCCAATTACCTGTACATGCTGGTCGGCGAAACGCCCGACCAGACGCGGACGCGCGCCCTGGAAACCTACCTGAATACGGTCGTAGATCACGGCCTAAACGCTTCGACCTTCGCCGCGCGGGTTATCATCTCCACCGGCTCGGATATGGTATCGGCGGTGGTGGGGGCGCTGGGGGCGCTCAAAGGCCCGCTGCACGGCGGCGCGCCCGGCCCGGCGCTTAACCTGGTGTTTGAAATTGGGGAGGCCGCCAACGCCGAAACGGTTCTGCGCCGCCGGCTGGAAGCGGGCGAGCGGCTGATGGGCTTCGGCCACCGCGTCTACAAAGTGCGCGACCCACGCGCGGATGTGCTGGCGGCGGCGGCGGAAAAACTGTTCCAGGCCGGCGGCGACCGGGCGCTGTACGAACTGGCGCGCGCGGTCGAAAACACCGCCCTGCGCCTGCTGGAGGAATACAAACCCGGACGGCGGCTGCAAACCAACGTCGAATTTTATACCGCGCTGGTGCTGCATGGCCTCGGCCTGCCGGCGGAGCTGTTCACGCCGACTTTTGCCATCAGCCGGGCGGCGGGCTGGACGGCGCACGCCTTCGAGCAGATCGCCGCCGGGCGCATCATCCGCCCACAGTCGGCCTACACCGGCACTAAGACCCGCCGCTGGACGCCGCTTGCGGCGCGGTAGATTCGGCCAGAAACGCCCGCACCGCGTCCAGGTATGCCTGGGGCTGCTCGGTCATCGGCACGTGGCCGCACTCATCCAGCAGCATCAGGCGGCTGTTCGGGATGCGGCTGTGCGCCAGGTGAGCGTTCTCCAGCGGCACGGTCGCGTCGTATTTGCCGAACAGCACCAGCGTGGGGGCCTGCACCCGCGCCAGCGTATCGGTCAGGTCAAGCGCCGCGATGGCCTGTAAATCGCGGTAAGCCGGAACTTCGTTGCCCGGCATCAATGCCATCTGCCGGTCTTCGCTTTCGACCGGCTGGAACGAGCGGCGCGGGTCGGCGTACAGCGCCCGGTCATAGATGTAAGCATACCAGCGCCAGCGCATCGCCACGCGGGAAAAAGCCCAGATGGATGGGAAAACCGCCCCGGTCGCGTAGATCGGCGTCAGCAGGCGGCGCACGTAAGGCGACAGCTGTCCGTTCGCCACGCCCGACACATCTACCAGCCGCGTGATGCGTTCCGGCGCGGCGGTCGAAGCGATGTATAGGCCGATCATGCCGCCCATCGAGTGGCCGATGCAGGCGAACCTGTCCAGGCCGAGTGCGTCGGCCAGCCGCAGCACGCGCGCCGCCTGCGCCGGGATGCTGTAATCACCATCACGCGGTTTATCGCTAAAGCCGTGTCCCAGCAGGTCAACCGCCACACAGTAGCAGCTGTCTTGAAGCGCGTCCAGCGTTTGCCGCCAGGTGCGCGCGTGCGAAAGCCAGCCATGCACCATCATCACCGGCGGCGCGGACGGATTGCCGGCAGTCACGTAACCTATCCGCTGTCCATCAACCGTCACGAACTGCCTGCTGCTGCCGTTGGCACTGAACATGCTCACCCCCTGATGCTACAAAATCGTTATGTCTGTATATTCGTTTTACACCCGTTTGTTTTTTCGCTCAATTCAGCTTGATGCAGGGCGCGCAGGCCGTATAATGAATAAGGATGATGGGTTCAATCAAAATTCGAGGATAGATAATATGGCTCAGATCGCCAGCATCGTTTATAAACCGGAAGGCGTCCCCGAACCGCCGGATGCCTATCTGCGTGTGGACATTGACGAAGCGCATTTAATCGAAGGTTATGGCATCGAGGGCGACGCCAAAGGCGGCCACCCCAACCGCCAGTTGAACCTGATGTCTTACGAGACGCTCACCAACCTGCGCGCTTTGGGTTTTTATACCGAGCCGGGGCAGATGGGCGAGCAGATCGTCATTCACCGGCTGGACGTGGACAGCCTGCCGTCCGGCGCGCGCTTGCAGATCGGCGAGTCGGCAGTTGTTGAAGTGATTAAACCGCGCACCGGCTGCGACCGTTTTTCGGCCATCCAGGGCAAGCCGTTGAGCGCGGTTGAAGGGCAGATGGGCGTCATGGCGAAAGTCGTCAGCAGTGGGTTGATCCGCATCGGCGACGCGGTGAAAGTGCTGCCGGCGCATGTCTGAGTACGTCACGGTCGAAACGCGCCCCACCGATGACCCGAACGCGCTGGAAATCGTCACCAACCAAACGCTGACGGACGCCGGCGCGGAAGTCTACAACAGTCCTGAGGAGGCCGATCAGGGGTCGCCCATCGCGCAGATGTTATTCTACGGGGTTGAGGGCATTGCTGCCCTCACCATCACCCACCATACCCTCACCATTACCCGCCGGCCTGATGTCCCCTGGGAATCGCTGGTGGACGACGTGCGCGACGCGCTGCGCGACTTTTTTCTTTAACACATTCATAAACTGCTTATACGCTTTTCGGTTTTGTCTCATTTTTGTCCAGCATTATCCTGTACATGGACTGTGCAATATCTATGCAAAAACTATACAAGGAGTACAGGAAATGCGTAAGATCGTTTTGCTTGTTCTGGCAATGCTGCTGCTGGCCGTCCCGGCCTTCGCGCAGGACATGATGGCCGAAAAGACGATTGCCGAAATTGTGGTCGAAGCGGCGGGTGCCGAAACACCCGAATTCAGCACCTTGCTGGCCGCCGTCAGCGCCGCCGACCCCGCCGTTCTGGAAGCCCTCTCCAATCCCGAAGCCGAACTGACCGTTTTTGCCCCCACCGACGCCGCTTTTGCTGCCCTGGCCGAATCGCTGGGCGAGGAAGCCTTCAACGGTGTGCTGGCCGACCAGGCCACGCTGACCGGCATCCTGCTGTTCCATGTGACCAGCGGTAAAGTTATGTCGGCTGATGTCGTGGCTGCCCTAGAAGCCAACGATGGCGCGTTCGCCGTTCCCAGCCTGCAAGGCCAGTACATAGACATCACCAGCGACGATATGGGCGTTTACATCAACGGCGCGAAACTGAACCTGGACATGGTGGACATCGAAGCCAGCAACGGCGTCATTCATGTGATCGAGTCGGTCATCCTGCCGGAGAGCCGGACGATTGCGGAAATCGTGGTCGAATCGGCGGGCGCCGAAACGCCTGAGTTCAGCACCCTGCTGGCCGCCGTCAGCGCCGCCGACCCCGCCGTGTTGGAGACGCTCTCCAACCCCGAAGCCGAACTGACCGTTTTTGCCCCCACCGACGCCGCTTTCGCTGCCCTGGCTGCCGCCCTGGGTGAAGAAGCCTTCAACGGCGTGCTGGCCGACCAGGCCGCGCTGACCAATATCCTGCTCTACCATGTCGTGCCGGGCATCGTGCGCTCCGGCGACCTGGGCGCGCTGCTTGAGGAACACATGAGCATGAGCGAAGATCCGCTGATGGTGGATACTGCCCTGGAAGGCAAACAGGTATCTTTCATGGTGGCCGAGGATGGCAGCGTTAAAATCAACGACGCGACCATCATCATCACCGACATTGACGCGGCCAACGGCGTGATCCACGTGATTAACGCGGTGATCCTGCCGCCAAGCGAGTAAACCTGCGCCAGGATACCGAATTGTAACGAACAGAACCGGGACCACCTCCCCGGTTCTGTTTTTACCTTGATTGCCGGTTCTGTATTGAACCTTCCCCACCCCTATATCCCCTCGACAAACGTCCCCCATTTGTGCCGCCCAAAGGTAATGGCTGAGTTTTGCCCGGTTTTGCGGTATCATAAAACCAAAGATCGGCACTTTCGGGGAATAGAACCATGCGAAAGTTCATTCTGGTGGCCGTGTTCGCGGCATTATCGGTCATTGGCCTGCATACCAGCCGAGCCGAGTCCAACGTGCAGATATTTTTTGTCGCCTGCGAAAACCAGGCGGTTGTTAACTTTACAGGCAGTATGGACGCCGGTTATGACATTTTTTACCAGGTCTTTTCCGGCGCCGGCGGCACAGGGACGCCGCTGACCTCGCTGCGCCGCGTTGAAGTGAACGGCGCGTATGCCTTCAGCGAAACGGTTGCCTATAACGCCGGCGCGGCAGTGCCTTTCGGAAGCATCGCCAGTATGCGGGTCGTCATCGCCCTGGAAGGCAACTCCAGCCGAACGACCTACGATACAACGGTGGACGATATACAGGACGGGTGCAGCGCCCCGCAGAACCCGGTCGGGGCCAGCGTTGATCTGGGCGGCGGCGCGGCTGCCGCTGCGACCTCGCCATCCGGCATCCTGTCGCCGTTCGGCGGCGTTATCAACCCGCCGGCGGTTTCCGGCACGCCGGAGCCGATTGTGGTCATCGGGGCGCGCAAGTCGTCCATCGGGCGCTCGCAAACGCCGGGCGTTATTTTCGCGGAGTGCAACCAGTATCTTGACCGCGCCAACCCCGGCATCCTGTACGATACCGACCCGATTGTGATCTTCTGGTCGTGGTACGCGCGGACGCCCGAACTGGTGCAGCAGCATATTGATAACGCCATCTACGATGTTTCGCTGAACGGCGTCCGTCTGTCGCGCGTGAGCAAAACCGCTATTGAGCAGCGAACGCGCAACTACTGGGTTTTTTACATCGCCGATCTTGGCCTGCTGGAGCCGGGTTATTACCGCCTGGTTTTCCACCTGACCTGGGCTGCGCCCATCAGCGACGGCTACGAGGACTTCGGGCCGGGCGCGGCCACTTCCAGGGTGGACAGCGCCTGCAACTTTGAGATCAAACGTAATCCGATCGGCGCTGCGCCGGTAGACCGTTACAACACGCTGTTTGAAGCTTCTCCATCGCCATAAAGCCGGGAGGGTGGATGAAACGCTTCGCCATCCTGATATGCGCGGCGCTGCTGGCGTTGGCGCTGGAAACCGACGCGCAGCAGCCGCCCGCTATTGTGGATTTTAG
Source organism: Chloroflexota bacterium (assembly GCA_014338005.1). Classification (GTDB taxonomy): domain Bacteria; phylum Chloroflexota; class Anaerolineae; order Aggregatilineales; family Phototrophicaceae; genus CFX2. The sequence continues at coordinate 22,687 of QUBZ01000024.1, forward strand.
CTGCGACCGGGACAGCGTAGTACTGTCGGCAGTTGAGGCACGGCAGATCTCGGCGCTGCTGTCTTGGCGCGTGCTTAATTTAACGAACGATTTTCGCCTGCGTCTCGACCGGCGCGAGCTGAACGGCTGGGTTTCGCTGCTGGACGACGGCGAGATACTGCCGCCCGCCGGCACGCGCCCGATTCTCATCGAACACCCGCTGAATTTCGGGCCGCCGGCTTACCGGCTGGCCGTCGTGGATGCCGCCGGGCAGGTAATGGACGAACGGTTCATCAGCATCCCCTATACCGTCGAACCGTCCGCGCGCGCGCCCCGCATCGAACGTTTCGCTGCCGCCAGCGCCGGCCTCTACAGCGGCGACTTGCAGGCCGGCAGCGCGCGGCTGGAAGTGACCTGGAAAGTAGCCGACCGGCTGCCGAACTCCAACCTGGTATTCGAGCAGGTTTTCGCCGATGGGCGAAGCGTATCGGCAGAACTGCCGCGCGCCAACCTGTGGATTGCGTCGGAAGGCCGGGGCGTGGTCGCGCCGGTCGCGCCAGAGGGGGCAAACCGGGTGCGAATCCGGCTGCGCGTGGCGGATGTCATCAGCGGGCAGATTTACGACTCGGCAGAACTGGAACTGCCCATCACCGACTCGTCAAACCCGCCCGTCATCGTCACCGCCGCGCCGACCCCCGCGCCCGTGCCGAGCGTCACCCCCGGCAGCGCGGATTTGCCGGCCCAGGTGCTTAACTTCAGCGCCGAACCAGGCCCGGCTAACCCCACCGGGACGGCCACCCTGCGCTGGACGGTGCGCGGCGCGGCCAGCGTCAGCCTCCAGTGGTTGAATAAAATCAACCAGGAGGTGACTCAGGACAACCTGCCGCCGGAGGGGTCTTTCCTGCTGCCGCTCACCAATATTCAGTTCAGCGGCGCGCAGACCTACCCGGTGCGGCTGATCGCCCGGAACAGCAGCGGCCAGTGGGTGCTGGACAGCAGCGGCAGCGCCATCGCCGCCGATCTGGTCATCCCCCTGCAAACCAGTCTGCGTATCACGTCGTTTTCCGCCAGCCCGAACCCGGCGGCACGGGACGGCAGCATCACGTTCGCCTGGGCAGTAGATAACGCCGCCAGCGTGGCGATCACCCGCGTCAGCCCGCAGGGGATTTTCGTCTACGACGATACGACCGCCAACCTGCCGCCGAGCGGTTCGCTGGCGCTGCCCGTTCCGGGCGGTTACACGACCGCCATCACCTATTTTATCGGCGCGGTGGATGCCAACGGCGTGTCAATCATGGGCGACCCGCTGGTGGTAAACCTGATCTGCCCCTACGAGTCATTTCTCGCGCCGGCCTGCCCGCTCACGCAGCAAATTGTCCAGGCCGCGCATCTGGACTTTGAAGGCGGTTTTATGATCTGGCGCAGCGATACCCGCGAGATTTACGTGCTGTACGATGACCGCACCTATGCCGCCTACGCCGATACCTGGGCAGAAGGCGAGCCGGTCAATATTCCCGAAACGCCGCCCGCCGGTCGGGCCGCGCCGGGGCGCGGTTTTGGCAAGCTGTGGGCCAACAATCCCGATCTGCGCGCCCGGTTGGGCTGGGCGACCGGCGGCGAGGACAGCTACCAGACGCCGTTTGAAACGGCTGTTGAGCTGGCCGGGCGCGTGCAGCAAACCGGGCTGTTCTTCCGCCTGCCCAACGGCCTGCGCGTGCATCTGGGCGGCTTCCCCAAAGTATGGGATATTCCCGATGCCAGCTAACGGCGAAAACCTGGCCGAACAGGCGGCGGCGCTGTTCCATATCACGCTGACGGCGGAACATATTGCCCGTTTTGAGCTGTATGCCCGCGAACTGGCCGCCTGGAACGAACACACCAACCTGACGGCCATCACCGAACCGGCGGCAGTGCAGGCGCGCCACTTCCTCGATTCGCTCTCCGTCGCCCAGGCCGTGCCGCCGCTGCCTGGCACGCGCGTGGTGGATGTCGGCACGGGCGCGGGTTTCCCTGGCCTGCCCCTGCTGATTGCCTTCCCGGACATTCACCTGACGCTGCTGGAAGCCACCGGCAAAAAAATCGCCTTTCTGGAGCATATGATCGGCATCCTGGGGCTGAGCAACGCCCGCACCCTGCACGCCCGCGCCGAAGAAGCCGGCCACCTGCCGGAACACCGCGCCGCCTACGACCTGGCGGTGGCGCGGTCGGTGGCGCGGCTGCCCAGCCTGGTCGAATACCTGCTGCCGCTGGTGAAGGTGGGCGGGCGCTGCGTGGCGATGAAAGGCGCGTCCGCCGAAGAAGAAGCCGCCGGTTCCCGGCGCGCGCTGGCCGCGCTGGGCGGGCAAGTGCAGCGTATGGATGCCGTCCGGCTGCCGGGCGTGGACGAGACACACTACCTCATCGTTATCGAAAAAACTGCCCCCACCCCGGCTATGTACCCCCGCAAACCCGGCATCCCCACCCGCAAGCCGTTGATTTAGCGATCGGGTTCGTTTTATCCTCATAGAATAGAGTATACTTTCGATAGATAGTCAGGTGTGATGGTGATGGAAAAAGAAACCGAACAGTTGGCGCTTTTCCCCGATCAAACCGAACCGGAAGCGGACGAGTCCGGGTTAGCTGATGGCGGCGGCGCGAGCAAAAACCGCGCCAATGAACTTGACGGCAAAACCTGGACGCGCTATTCCATTTCAATCTGGTCGGATTTACGCAAAACCAGTGAAGAAATACAGCTCAAACATCCTGCCATGTTTCCGCTGGCGCTCGCCAGCCGGGCGATTGCCTGTTTCACCAACAAAGAAGATGTCACCGTACTCGATCCGTTTGCGGGTGTAGGAACGACCATTTTAGCGGCGAGAGACGCTGGTAAAAACGGCATCGGCATCGAGATTTCGCCGGAATTCAGCGCAATTGCCTTCAGCCGTCTTTCGCAGTCACCACTGCTCGGCACAGAAACGGGAGGCAAAGGTGTTATTCACACCGATGATGCGCGGAATTTATCGCATTATGTCCAGCGGGATACAGTTGATTTCTGCTTGACTTCGCCGCCTTATTGGGACATCCTGTTACAGCAGCGCACCGCCGACTACAAAGAGCAGCGCGATTACGGCGATGCAGCAGAGGACATCGGCAAAATCGCCGATTATAGGCTGTTTCTAAAGGCGCTGGCGGAGATTATGGAGCAGGTTTTTATCGCCTTGCGCCCCGGTAAATACTGCCTGATGGTGGTAATGGACATTCGGAAAAAGGCGCATTTTTATCCTTTCCACTCTGATTTGGCGACAGAAATGCAAACACTCGGTTTCATATACGACGACCTTATCATCTGGGACCGCCGGCCTGAATACAACAATATGCGTCCGCTGGGGTATCCCAACAAGTTTCGGATTAACAAAGCTCACGAGTACATCCTGATTTTCCAGAAGCCCCAATAACCGCGATGAACTATCTCGATGCTGACTTCGCTTATTTCCTGGGCATGGTGATCGCGCGCGGCACAATCTCCGAAAGCGGCGGCGTTCGTCAGGTTACAATCAGCTTTCCTTACAGCAGCCTTGAAGCACACGGTATCACGGTCAGTGTAGATCAGGAAACCAGCATTAACCTGGGGCTGGTTTCCATTCGAGAGCGTTTGCTGGATTTGCTCAACGCCGATATCACGCTGGTAAATTCCCCCGGCAACATTGACCTGGCAATACGATTTTTGCGTAATGCCTTACCCTGGCGCAGTTTGTTATCTGTAACACGGGGGCAAAGCAGTTTTTGCAGCTTTCAAATACCCCAAACATTTCTCAATGAAAACACACCGGATGATTTGAAGCGAGAATTCGTTAAAGGGTTTGCTGATGTTGCCGGTAACGTGCGTTATGCCAACCGCTACATTGATGGGCGGCACCGTGTTCGACTGGACGTTTTAAACCACAGCCTGAATTGGGCCGTACCTGTTCAACTGTGCTTGCTTTTGCAGGAAGGCCTGCAAATACCGGTACAAAACATTACCTGGGGTCATCCCAACATGAATCGGGATTTTCGGGAACACCAAATCAACATTTTCGCAATCCCATTTTTGAAAATAGGCTTCACGTTCCAGCATAAACAGGCTGTTCTGGAGGAACTGGCGCTGCAAGACGCGCAGCGTAATGACAACCGCTCTGTTGGTTGTCCGGGGCGCAGAAGAATACGAGTTTTGAAGGATAGCAATGATCGAGAAAACGACGACCGCCTGCCCCCTGAAATACGCGGTAAACACTTTGACTCGTACTGGCAAATCTGTAAAGCCTTCGGATGTACCAGAGAGCCGCAGCCGGCCCAGCTTTCACTTTTTGAACCCCTGGAGTCAGAGGAGTGATGTTGTATCGCACCGAACGTGAAATGTATTCGCCGGTTCAAAAGTGGCTGTCCCGTTTTCTCACAACACATTTCAAAGATTCAACAGTCCGTGTTTTTGATGCCTCCACAACCAAGCTGGCAGCCTTAATCGAGCGCCAGGCGCTGCAACAGGGACTAAGCCCGGACTGGCCGACCTGGGAAATCCAAATAGATGTTGTCGGTTTCGTCCACCAGCCCAGTGTTACTCACCTTGCCTTTGTGGAATGTAAAAACGTCCCACTGACTCTCGACCATCTGGCACAGTTATTAGGTTACGCCCGAATAGCCCGACCCGGATATGCTTTTCTGATTTCACCGCAGGGTCCCAAGCGTTCTTTACTACAGCTCTTAAAAACTCACCAGCGGCTTGATGTGTTGGAATTTGCCCATGACAAAGGAAAGCTGGCAAGAGCCATCGTTGTCGCGCGATGGGATACTCGTGCAGACTCTATAGCTCTGGACAGCGTTATTTCAACCGGCGCGCAAAAAACCGAGCTCAGTAAATTTCTTTAGCAGCGAAAGATCGCAAACGATGCGTCCCATCACTCAACAGTTGATAGACAGCCTGATCGCCCAGGCCGCCGAGTCGCCGCGCCGGCGCGTGCCGTATAACTTTCACCGGTATGACGAACCCGTCCAGCGGATGATTAACGCCATCCTGCCGGGCAGTTACATCACCCCGCACAAACACGAAAACCCCGATAAAGTCGAACTGATCGCGCCGCTGGTGGGCCGCGCCGCACTGGTTCATTTCTCCGATTCCGGCGACGTGCAGCAGATTTTTATCCTCGACCCGAACGGCTCGACGCGCGGGGTGGACATCCCGCCGCGCGTATATCACAACTTCGTCGCGCTGACCCCCTGCGCCGTGCTGGAAATCATCCAGGGGCCGTACCACCCGGACACCCACAAGCAGTTTGCGCCCTGGGCCCCTCACGAAGGCACGCCGGAAGCGGTAGCCTATTTGCGCGGGCTGGAAGAACAAATCACCGCGCAGTTGATTTAGGCGTTCCAAATCTGTTACAGGTGGAGAAAAACCGGCAGGTTTGATTATAATGAAAACTAAAACATACAGACATTAAACGATTCCCTAACGTGCGACAAACATATAGGTTTGTGCGCGCCCTGTTGGGTTTATGATAGGGATAACCAGCTATTATATATCGAGTTGGTATATATCAGGTGAAGTTTGTCATGGTCAATGATCTCAACCGGTTGTTAAGCGCCGTAGGCCAGTATGCCCGCGCCGGGCAGTATCACCGCGCGCGGCAGCTGCTGTGGCGGGTGATCGCCGCCGCGCCGCACGAGGAGCAGGCCTGGTTAATGCTGGCATCCGTCGCGCAGACCATCGAGGAGCGGCGCGCCGCGCTTGCGCGCGTGCTGGCTTTAGACCCCGCTCACACGCGGGCCAGGCAGGCTTATCTGCGGTCGCTGGAGACGCATTACGTCCGGCAGGCAGCCCAGGCCGGGGTGTTCATCAGCTACGCGCACCCGGACGAGTTGTTCGCCGTCGAATTGGTGGAGGATCTGCGCTTTTTCGGCGTCCCGGTGTGGCTGGACATCACCGACATGCCCAACGGCAGCGATTGGTACGAGGCCATCGAGGCAGCCATGCAGCGGTGCGGTCTGCTGCTGCTGATCGCTTCGCCATCGGCAGCGCGCGCCGATAACGTCCGCAGCGAGTTAAAACGTTTCGCCGACGCGGGTAAAATCATCATCCCCGTACAGCGCCATCAGGCCGACCTGAGCGGGCTTAACCTGTGGTATCCGCCGATAGATTTTGGCGAGGACTATTCGTCCGGTTTGCAGGATTTAATTCACCTGCTGAGCGCGCCCGAACCGGCGCTGACCGGCAGCCGCAAAAAAGCGACTTAAAGCCGTCAGCGAACGATTTGCAGCAGCACCCGCACCGGGCCGTCCGGGCTGCCCCCGGCGTGGCCGACCAGCAGCGTATATGTGCCGCCGGCGGGAATGACATAGGTGATCTGTGCGTTCATATCCCCGCCGCCGTCGTCATCGGCGATTACCGGGTTTCCCGCCGGGTCCAGCAGCACCAGCAGCGGGTCAACGGCCTGCCCTGGCCGACCGGATGCCGTCAGCCGCACACGCTGGCCGGCAGCCGCCTCAAACGGGAAGCTGTAAACCAGACCGGCCTCCAGAGGAACAACCACCGACTCGCCCGGTAAAAATGCCCCGGTGAAGGTCGCGCGGCGCGCCGCTACCCGGTTCAACCATTCCAGATAATCCGCTGCTGCTTGCGCCGGGCGGTCGAGCGCGTTGTTCGCCGCGCCCCGGCTGAGGTAAATACCCGCCGCGTCTGGGTTCAGCCGCGCGGCAGTGTCCAGGTCGGCCAGCGCCGATTCGTACTGCGCCTGCGCCAGGTATATCCCCGCGCGGCGGGCCAGCGCCTCGACATTTTCAGGCTCCAGCTCCAGGATGCGGTTGTAATCGGCCAGCGCCGCGTCGAAAGCCTCGGTCTGGGTGTTCAGCAGTGCGCGTCCGGCGCGCGCCTCGACCGACTCGCCATCCAGTTCAACCGCCTTATCATAGTCCATCAGGGCATCCTCAAAACGCCCCAAAACCCGGTAAATTTCGGCGCGCGTCAGGTACAGCGCCGCCACATCCGGGGCCGCGCCGATGCCGGCATTCAGGTCGGCCAGCGCCGCGTCGGTATTGCCCTGTTCCAGGTACAGCAGCGCGCGCAGGTTATAAACGCCGCCGGTAAACGCCGCGTCGGCGGCGGGATAGGTCAGGGTGCGCTCCAGATCGTCTAAAGCGCGTGGCAGATCGCCAAGCTGCACGTAGGCCGCGCCGCGCAGATAATACCCCCGGCTGAAGGTCGGGTTAAGCAGAATGAACAGGCTGGAGTCCACCACCGCGCGCGCGTAATCCCCGGCGCGGAAAGCCGCCTCGGCGCGCTGCAGCACATCCAGCCCGGTGACGATTGGCACATTCGACTGGCCGGCCTGCTGCGCCGCCGTCGGCAGAGCTGTGGTAAAAATCAAAATCGCCGCGATAACCCACGACACCTTAGGCATACAACACAACCTCACCCCAATAAACAGCCCATTTCATTCGTTTTGCCGGTCAGACCGCCAGCCGGTCGTACAGCAGTTCCTGGCTTAAATTCGGCACAACCGTCTCGGTCGTTTGCAGGGTCAATGAAGCCGCCGTCACCCCCAGGCGCATAGCCTCATCAAGCGGCACTTCGTTAAGCAGGCCGAAAATGACCGCGCCGGTCAGCGCGTCCCCCGCGCCGGTCGAGTCCACCACATTCGTATGAACCGCCCGGATGAACCCGCCGCCGCTGCCGTCGGCGTAGGCCAGCCCTTTGTCGCCCATTGTCACGACGGCGATATAAGCCCCCAGCGCCACCAACTGCCGCGCCGCGTTGGTGGCGGATTCGCGGTCGTGGGCGGTATAGGCCAGCCCGCACAGCGCCGCCGTTTCGGCAGCGTTCGGCACAACCAGATGAAGCTGCGGGATGTAAGGACACAACCGGGGGGCCAGCATGGGCGTGGTCGGGTCGGCGCACACCCGGACGTGATGCCGTTCGGCCAGCCGGAACAAAGCCGCCAGCGCCTCCTGCGACAGCGTGGCGTCAATCACGACCATCTCGGCCTCGGCCAGCAGGTCTTCATGTTCCAACAGGTACGCTTCGTCCACCGAACGCATGACTTCAAAATCGCCGATGGCGACCAGCAGTTCCCCGCTGGGTTTGAGCAGCGCCATATAAGTGCCGGTGCGCGCGCCTTCCACCACGCGGGCATAGGAACAGTCTATGCGGTTGGCGCGGCAGTGTTCCAGCACCCGCGCGCCCTCGACATCACTGCCAACAGCCGTCAGCAGGACGGTTTCGACCTCCAGGCGGGCCAGGTTTTCGGCGATATTCCGCGCCACCCCGCCGACGCTGTTCCGCACGCGCCCCAGGTTGGAAGCCTCCCAGTGCAGTTCTTCCTCATCGGCGCGGCCTTTAACGTCAATTCCCGCCGAGCCAATAACCAGCACATACCCTTCGTCCATGATGCCGATGCCTCCTTTTCAAGCGATTGGCCCTCAGCCGTGAAGTGTCAAAAGCCCACCCTCGCGGCCAGCAGCCAGCGGCGCTTTTATTCGACCTATCACGAGGCTGAAACAACCTCGAACAGTTCCCGGTTTCGCGGCGATTCAAGCGTCAATCTTGACGAAAGGATGGCACAACCGCGCGCAGCCGATATTCCAGTTCGCTCAGGATGATGGCCGTCGCGCCCCAGACCTTATGCGCCCGCACCGTGTAATACGGAATCCAGACACGCGCGCCCTGGAAAACCCATTCTTCGGTTGATTTATAACGCGCATCCAACAAGTTGTCTACCGAAAAGGTGAATACTTCGGCCACCTCAAACGGGTTGGGATGAAAAACCGGCGGCTTCGGCAGCGTGCCGACCGTCGGGAACACCTCATAATTGCTGGGGGGGATGTAAATCGGGGTCAGCAGGCCGATCACAGTGATGTCCGGCGCGCACACGCCCAGCTCCTCGCACGTTTCGCGCAGTGCCGTCGCCGTGAACGAGCCGTCCTGCGGGTCGCGTCGCCCACCGGGAAAGCTGATCTGCCCGCTGTGGCCGCGCAGGTTTTCCGTCCGCCGGGTGAGGACAATCTGCCAGCTGCCCGCATCCGGGTACAGCAGCACAAGCACCCCGGCCTGACGCGCGCCAGAAACCGGACGTGCCCGGCTGACGTTCGGGGCCATCTGCCGGTGAGCGGCCTCGGCGTCAAATTCGGTCAAACTCAGCGCCGCGCGCAGGTGTTCCAGCGTGATCGTCATGCGCGGTCGTCCATCCAGATCACCAGATCGTGATACAGGCGGGAATAAATCATGCCGCCGGCGGGGCGTGGGCGGCCCGCTTTTTTCGCCATCAGGCGCATCCGCAGGCGGTCGCTGGATGGCCGTCCGGCTGCGTCCCAGGCTTCCAGGGCATCGCGCAGCGCCATAAACGCATCCGCCCCGGCGAAGGTATGTACCTGCCCATACCCCTGGAACGGCACAAAACAGGCGCTGCCGGAGGTGATTAACGCAAAACCGCTGCCTTCCAGTCCATATGAGGGCTGGTTTTCGGCCACCACATAACCGGTGAAAATAAAACCTTCCGGGGCGTGCAATTCCAGGTATGGCAGAAAACCCTGCCAGTATTCACCGGCGGAAAGCGGCGCGCCCAGGTGATTTTCCTCGGCGTCTTCGGACAGCAGCACGTGGACGGCCACGCTGTCAATCTGTTCGATGCTGTCAGAAATCAGCATCAGGCCGGAGGCGTTCACCCGCCGGTAAATGGCCGGCCCGGCGGCAACGCCGCGCAGGGCGATAAACCGGCACGGCACATTTTCCCGGCTGTAGAGACTGCCGTCCGGCTCAAAACGAAAGGCCGCGCTGTACTGCGCCGCGCCGCCGATGGGCGCAACCAGGATACCATCCGGCTTGAGCTGTTTTTCCCAGGCCGGCGGCACGTCCCATACGGCGACCGAAGCGATAATGCGGTCGTAAGAAGCGCGCGGCGCGTAACCCAAAGCGCCGTCCGCATCCACGATGTTCACGTCGCCCATACCGGCACGCTGCAAATGCAGCCGGGCCTCTTTAGCAACCTGCGGATCAATTTCAATCGAAGTGACCGTGCCGTCCTGCCCGACGATATGCTGCATCACTGCCGCGTTATAACCGCTGCCCGCGCCGATTTCCAGCACATTATCGCCGGGGCGCAGTTGAAGCTGGCGCAGCATGATAACCATCATGCTTGGCTGGCTGGCCGAACTGAGTACCGTACCGTCGGAGTCGCGTTTGATCGGTACGGCTTCGTCGGCATAAGCGCGTTCCAGCGGCAGATCGGGCAAAAAAAGGTGGCGCGGTACGGCCAGCAGCGCGGCTTCGGTGGCCGGGTCGGTCAGATCGCCCTTTTGTTTGAGGGACGCAACCAGGGCTTCGCGGAAGACCTGCGCCTCTCTAGCAGCCATACCATGCCCGGCGTTTTCGCAATGAAACGCCCCCTTCGGCATCACTGCGGCGGGCTGCACGAACACGCCCGCGCGCGTCAATATGCACCTGGCCGGCGCGCTGCAAACGGGCAAATTCCTCCGGCGTGATGGCCGGAGCCGGCTCACCACCCAACCGCTCCAGGCGTTCATCCATCGGAACGGGGTCTTCTTCCGGCACATTGTTGGGCGGCGGCGGATTGGTCGGGGCTGCCGCTTCGTTAGTCGGTTCAACTTCTGGTCTGATCTGCTCGTCCATGTGCCGTATCACTCTCCTGCTTCGTCTTCCAGCGCGATGCCGGTGGCGTCCACCAGGTCGGCCAGCGACATGCTCTCCTCCGATTCCTCGCCCACCAGTTGATTTCGCAGCGGTTCGCCGCATACCAGGCAGTTCGGGTCGCGGGTTATATCCACCCACACCGACGTATAAGGCGGGCTGATCTGCCCGTTAACGATCTCCAGCGCGGTATTCGCCAGGATGACCGTATTGGCGGGCATGGTTCGGTAAACATCCGTGCCTTTCAGCAGCTCGTTCAGCGCCAAGTCGGCCTGGACGGAGGCCACTCGAACCACGTGCAGCCACAGTCCCGGCTCGGCTTCCAGCGTGCCTTCTGACCCGATCATACCATAATCCAGTTCCGCCGGGGCTTGATTCTCGTCCGTTCCCAGGCTTTCTCGCAGTTCAGCGGCCCAGCAGGCATAACACGGGCCGTTGTAGGGGCGCACGACCACCACGTCGCCGCCCTCGCCGCGTTCGTACACGCCGGCGTAAACCGCCGTCAGGCCGCGTTTTAAACACATCTGGTTGACGATATACTTGGCGTTTTCGCCGTCCACACCCACTACCAGAATATCCAGGCCGTCCAGCATATCCGCGTGCTGCTCAATGCGGCCAAAGCGCGTTTCAACCTGCGCGCGAGGGTGGCGCTGGCGAATCAGGTCGGCCACCGCCTCAACCTTCGGACGGCCAAGATAACGATTATCGGCCACGTGCCGCACCACGTTGCCCGGCTCCACCACGTCATCGTCCACCAGCACAAAATGTCCCACGCCGCTCATCGCCAGGCTGAGCGCGACAAAACCGCCGCCCGAACCCAGGCCGACGATGCCAACGTGTTTTTGTCCCAGGCGCGCCAGGTTGTCCGTACCGATCAGCCGCTCAACACGATCCCAACTCATGACACTTCCTCAGATGAAGATGCGCCGCCGTCTTCGGCGTCTTCTGTGTTTTTACCGCCGCCCGCCGGGGACTTTTCCCGAATGTCCAGCACCGCTTCCAGCGCATAGATGTAATCAATCAGGTAGCGGCCTTCCGACCACGCCCAGCCCGGCGGGTCGGGGACCGGCTCCGCCTCGTCCCACAGCGTCTCAAAAATGGCGTAAATGTTGTCTTCCGGCGACATTTCGACAAACGGCGCGATGCGGGCCGCCGGCGGCGCAGCGGGGTAATTCCAGGGCGTCACCAGGATCAGCAGCCGGTTCCAGCCCAGGCGTGCCGTCAGCAGACAGACTTCCAGCGGCAGATTGCCGGTCGCTTCCCACAGCACCAGCGAGGTCAGCAGGCCGTCTTTTTCCAGCAGGGCATATTCAGCATTAAAACGCGGTTCGTTGACCAGATGCCAGGGGTACGCCACCAGCGACGGCAGTTGTTCGTTTGGGTACACCGCCGGCGCAATCGGCAGAAAATCCCGGCTGTGGCTGTCCAGATACCAGAAATCCACCCGCATACAGGTATCATCGTCCTGCGGTATGGTGATGAAATTCGCGCCCGCCGCCGTCCCGCTGGCCGTCGAAGGATGCCCCAGCGTCACAATCGGGGCCAGCAGAAAGTCCGTCTCGTTAGACGGGTCGGCAATCCAGTCTTTGGCCGTCATCAGATCGCCCTGGCTGGGCTGGATCATAAAACCCGGCTGTTTGTGCCAGTCGCCCAGGTAGCGCAGCGGCACATCCCACTTGGCTTCTAGCGGTCGGCGGTCGGCAGAACGGTGCTTTTCGCGCCCCACGCGCCAGTTTTCTCGCAGCCACCAGAGCAGCTCATCCTGGAGGTCGTCGCCCTGCTGAAAAGTATGGAGCTGGCGCACAGCGGTTTCGTCCGGGGCGATGGTATCCAGCACGTACAAGGTTGGGATGCCGTTGGTATGTGTCCCCGGCACCAGAAGGCCAACCATCGCTTCGCCGGTTTCATCGGCGATGTAGTGACCGGCGGCGGCAGCCATTTTATCCAGCACCCGCTGGGCAATTACCAGGTTCGGGACACTGCGCCGCAAGGTATTGAGGCGACCGGAAATCATGCTTTATCCTTTATTATCTCCACCGGCGCGGCGGCAGCGGCGTATTCGGGTCCACCCGCTCTTCAATGCCCGGCCATTCGCCCGTCGCCCGCCAGGTATAGTAGGCGTATAGCCACTGCACCGCCCACCCTGCTACCGTTACAGCCGTTGACCGGCTGGGATTCCAACCGTAACGTTCGCCGTCTTTCGGATTAAACAGGCACAACTGGCCGTCTTCGTACTGGTGTTTTTCGCTGTAAATGCGCGGCTTTAAGACGTAAGCCTCGGCTGGGCGGTTGGGGTACTCCGCCGGATAGACGATTTTTAGCCGATGATCGCGCACTTCCAGCGTTGCCAGGTTGATCTCAACGATCCCCTCCCAGTACAGCAAACCGAACTGCGGCACGGCCAGTTTAAACGTGTTGCCAAAGGCCGCGCGCATCGCCTCGACTTCCAGCCGCAGGCGCGGGGAGACGTTGTTCCGCGATCCCCACCATGCTGTCATCGTTCGGGTTCTCCTCTAACATGCCTCGTTTCCGCGTTCATTGTACCATCAGATTGAGAAACGAAGCACGGTTATTCGAGGAACAACCCCCGAAATTCGGCGTTTTGTATCTACCTGTCTATACGCGAGAGCGCCCGCAGAAGTTGCGGGCCGGTCAGCCGCCCGGCGGGGCGAAAAACCGCTCGTAAAGCTGCTCGCCGACGTAATGATTGAAGCTGATGCTGGCGTGCGAATCGCGCCGCGATACCATCAGGTCGTTCTGATCCCAGGCCGCCGCCGCGTCGAACAGTTTGAGGACTTCGTTTTCGCCGAACTCCTGGAACGCCTGCTCGACGCGATCCACATACGGGACGCTGCGGACGACATCCAGCAAGTTGGGGAAAATGACCACAATCAGCCGCGCGCCGATGCCGTCCACATATTCGACAAATGCCTTGATTTCTTCTTTGTGGACGCTCCAGATGCCCACGTTATCGTAGGCATCATAAGACCACTGCCACCACCGGGCATAAAACTCCTCATCAGCGTCGGCAGCGCGCAAAAACCGCCAATAGATAAAATTGGCGAGATAACTCTCCTGCGCCCACGCCGGTGATGCTTCGGGAGTGGGCAGCAGGTCGAGCGTCAGTCCCGCGTAGTTGATGTCGTTGAGAAAATATTGCAGGATGACCACATCCGGCTTTTTAACGGGCGACTCGTCGCGCAGGATGGCAAGCTGCTCCGGCGTGGACGTGCCGTAACGCCCCAGGTTGATAACGGCGTAGTCGTCACCCAGTTTCGCGGCCAGCACGTCCGAAAAACGATCCGCCGGGTTTTGAATCCCCCACCCGGCAGCGAACGAATCGCCCAATACCACCACTGTCTGTTTACCGGCCAGGTCGTCCGGCGTCCATTCCCGGTCGCGGAAGCCGTAGCTGTTGGTATCCCAGTAGCGGTCAAGCCAGTTTTTCGTCGCCAGCGTATACACGTTTTCCGACTCGGCATAAAAATAGCGGAAGTAGATTTCCCCCGCGCCCAGCAGCAGCAGCACCGTAAAATAGGAAACCAGCAGCCCGCCGGATATATTCCGCAGCCGCCGCCAGCGTTTTTGTGCCGCGCCCAGCGCCAGCAGCGCCCCGACGGCCGCAAAAATCAAAATCACGATCAACATGAGATCACCTCGATGGAGAAACCGGCTCATTCTAATCCCGGCTTCCCGACTTGGCAATCCGCCGGCGGCTGCGCTGCCGCTCAAAATACGACCTGAACCCCGGTCGCACATGCTTTTTATCCATAACATGATCTTATTTTAACCGGCGCTAATCATAACTTCTGCGATGGTTAGCCCGGCTTCGCGCCGCGCTTAACTTTGAAGTCATCCCCGGCAGGGCGGGCAAATAAACCGCAAGCGTAGACATCTATGGATGTTCAGGCCAAACTGGTAAAGACCAGACTCAATCACAAGGAAGTCTCAATGCAGCGAACGCTACCGGCCTCCGCCGCCCAACTCCCCGCTTTAATCGAAAACCGGCTGCCGGCTTTTCGACCCTCGCCCGTTATCATCGCCGCCGCGTTGATCCTGGCAGCGGTGCTGCTGCCGCTGGTTTATCTGGCGCTGCGGGCAGCCGGCGCGGGCGCTGCCGGCCTGGAGTACCTGTTGAGCGCGCGCACGCTGGCGGTGGTGGGCAGCAGCCTGGCGCTGGCCGGCGCGGTGGTTGTTTCCTCGGTGTTCATCGGCCTGCCGTTCGCCTGGCTGACGGCGCGCGCCGATCTGCCGTTCCGGCGTTTCTGGCTGGTGGCCGGTTCGCTGCCGCTGGTGATTCCGTCTTACATCGGCGCATTAGCCTACATCGCCGCCTTCGGCCCGCGCGGGCTGCTGGCACAGGCGCTCGCCCCGCTGGGCGTGGAGTCGCTGCCGCCGCTGTACGGTTTTTTCGGCGCGTGGCTGGCAATCACCCTGTTCACCTATCCGTATATTGTGCTGCCGGTGCGCGCCGCGCTGCTGAACACCGACCCGGCTTTAGAAGAAGCCGCTCGCAGCCTGGGACTGCGCGGGTGGGCAGTCTTTCGCCGGGTGACGCTGCCGCAGCTTCGGCCTGCGCTGGCGGCAGGCGCGCTGCTTTCGGCGCTGTACACCCTCAGCGACTTCGGCGCGGTGGCATTGATGCGTTACGACGCCTTCACCCGCGTCATTTACACCCAATACACCAGCTCGTTCGACCGCAGCCGGGCCGCCATCCTGGCCGTGATGCTGGTGCTGGTGACGATTGGCCTGCTGGTTTTTTCCCGGCGGCTGGCTTCATCGCAGCGCAACCACCGCATCGGCGCGGGCGCGGCGCGGCGGCTGCGTCCGGTCGCGCTGGGGCACTGGCAGCTGCCCGCGCTGGTTTTTTGCGCCGTGCTGGTGGCAGTCGGCACGTTCGTGCCGGTCGGTGTGCTGGCCTCCTGGGTGATCGGCAGGGAAACCGGCGCGGTAGACTGGGCGCCGGCGCTGGTGAATACCGTCGGCGCGAGCGGCCTGGCGGCCTTGACGGTCGCGCTGGCGGCGCTGCCGCTGGCCTGGCTGGGGGCGCGTTCTGCCTCCCGCAGCGGGCGCTGGATGAGCGAACTGTCCTACCTGGGCAACGGCCTGCCGGGGCTGGTGGTGGCGCTGGCGCTGGTGTTTTTTATGGCAAACGCCCTGCCTGCGCTGTACCAGACGCTCCCGGTATTAATTCTGGGTTACGCCGCGCGTTTTTTGCCCCTCAGCGTCGGCGCGACGCGCAGCGCCCTCACACAGATCAACCCCCGCCTGGAAGAAGCCGGGCGCTGCCTGGGACTGCGCCCCTGGCAGGTGATGGCGCGCATTACTACACCGCTGGCAAAAACGGGTATACTCAGCGGCGGGGCGCTGGTTTTTTTGAGCGCCATGAAGGAACTGCCGACGACGCTGCTGCTGGCCCCCACCGGCTTCGAGACGTTCGCCACCCGCATCTGGACGGCCCACCAGGAGGTGAACTTCGCCCAGATCGGCGTGCCGGCGCTGCTGCTGGTGGCCGTGTCGGCGCTGTCGCTGGTTTTAATCTTGAAGCAAGAAGCCTGAATTCGATGAACGCCTATACCTATCTGAACAATCTGACCGATCCGGCCAACCTGCCGGCCAAAGGCATCCTCAGCCAGACCATTCACGACGACGACCACACCCGCGCCATACTGTTCGGCTTCGCCGCCGGCGAAGAACTGTCCGAGCATACCGCCTCGATGCCGGCGATTATACACATCCTCCAGGGCGAAGCGCGTATCACCGTCGGCGGCGACACCTACCGGGCCGGGGCGAACGCCTGGGCCCACATGGCCGCCCACCTGCCGCACAGCGTCCATGCCGAAACGCCGGTTATTATGCTGCTGCTGATGCTCAAATCCGCAAAATGACCGCCGTTAAAATCCGATCCATCGCCCTGCCCGCCGAACACGGCGGCTGGGGCTTTTTGTTAGAACCGATTCTGTTGGGGCTGCTGGTCGCGCCGTCGGCGGCGGGGCTGTGGCTGGCGGTTGGGGTGCTGGGCATGTTCCTGGTGCGGCAGCCGCTCAAAATCGCCCTGGCCGACCGCAAGCGCGGCAGGCGTTTTGCCCGCACCGCCGCTGCGGAACGTTTCGTGCTGGCCTACGGCGCGGTTTCGCTGTTGGGGTTCGCCGCCGCTGTGTTGATCGCCGGCCCGGACATCCTGCTGCCGATGGCGCTGGGTTTTCCTTTCATGGCCGCGCAGTTGGTTTACGACTTCACCAACCGCAGCCGCGCCGCCCTGCCGGAACTGGCCGGGCCGCTGGCGCTGGCGTCGGTCGGCGGCAGCATCGCCCTGGCGGGCGGCTGGGCGCTGCCCCCGGCGCTGGCGCTGTGGGCGATTCTAGCGGCGCGCGCGCTGCCGTCGGTGCTGTACGTGCGCGCCCGGCTGCGCCTGGAACACGGCAAACCGGCGGCCAAACTTCCCCCACTGGCGGCGCAAATCGCCGGTTTCCTGGCCGCGCTGGCGCTGTGGGCCGGCGGATTAGCGCCGCTGCTGGCGAGCGCCGCGCTGCTGATCCTGCTGGCGCGGGCGGCGCTGGGGCTGTACCGCCGCGTGCCGACGCCGGCCAAAACCATCGGCTTCCGCGAAATCGCCTATGGCCTGCTGGCGGTGCTGCTGGCCGCGCTGGGTTTTGCCTGGGAATTGTGACCATGCCCGCTATGCTGGAGTGCCGTGATCTGGAAAAATCGTTCGGGACGACTCCCGTCATCCAGGGCGTCAGCTTGAGCGTCCGCGCCGGGGAAATCCTGGCGCTGCTGGGGCCGAGCGGTTGCGGCAAAACCACCCTGCTGCGCCTGATTGCCGGTTTTGAATGGCCGGAGCAGGGACTCATCAGCATTAACGGGCGAACGGTCGTCGGGGACGGCGCGCGCATCCCGGCGGAGCAGCGCCGCGTGGGTATGGTGTTCCAGGAATACGCGCTGTTCCCGCATTTAAACGTGGCCGATAACATCGGCTTTGGGCTGCCTGCGCGGGACAAAACGGCGCGCGTGGCCGAAATGCTGGCGCTGGCGGGACTGGACGGCCTGGGCGGGCGAATGCCTTACGAACTCTCCGGCGGGCAGCAGCAGCGTGTCGCCCTGGCGCGCGCCCTCGCCCCATCGCCGGAAGTCCTGCTGCTGGACGAGCCGTTTTCCAATCTGGACGCTGCGCTCCGCACACAGGTGCGCGCCGAAGTGCGGGGCATCCTGCGGCAGACCGGCAAAACCTGCATTTTTGTCACTCACGACCAGGAGGAGGCGCTCAGCCTGGCCGACCAGGTGGCGGTGATGCTGGAAGGGCGCATTGCTCAGGTCGCCGCGCCGGAGCAGCTTTATCACCGTCCGGCCAGCCGCGCAGTCGCCCGTTTCGTCGGCGAGGCCAACTTTCTGCCCGCCGAAGCGCAGGGCGATACCGCCGCCGCTGTCATCGGGGCGCTGCCGCTGGCCGCCGCCGCTTATGGCGCGGTAGATATTTTGCTGCGGCCTGAAGATGTCAGCCTGTCTGCCGACGGCGACACGCCCAACGCCGCCGTTATATGGCGCGAATTTTACGGGCATGACCAGCGTCTCGGCCTGCGCCTGGACGACGGCTCGGAACTGGTGGCCCGCCTGGACTCACGCCCGGCTTTCGCGCCCGGCCAGCGGGTGCGCGTCGGTGCGCGCGTCCCCCTGCACGCGCTCAAAACCCCGTGAGACTCGGCGTCCATTGTGCCGCTCAAAACCCCTCCTGACCCCTTAACAACCGGCGATTGACTTTTCGCCCCGCGCCGCCTATACTTCCACCGTTCATGCAAATCGAGATCAGACCGTGATTAACGAAAAATCTATTCAGACCCTCGAACTCCACAAAATTCTTGAGCAGCTTGCAAAACACTGTTCGTTTTCTGCCGGCGCCGATCTGGCGCGCGAGCTTCAGCCGACGACCGACCTGGAAGAAGCCCAGAACTGGCAGCGCGAAACCGCCGAAGCCCGGCTGCTGTTTGAAAATAAAGTCAATATTTCGCTTGGCGGCGCGCGTGACGTGCGTGACGCGGCGGTGCAGGCCACGCGCGGCGTCCTGGTGGAGCCGCAAACCCTGCTGGACATCCGCCAGACCCTGCGCCGCGCCACCGCCTTGCGGCGCACCCTGGGCCGGATGAAAGGGCAGTATCCGCTGCTGGCCGATCTGGTCAACGAGGCCGAGGAATGCACCGCGCTCCAGGATGAAATTGGCCGCGTGCTGAACGAAAAAGGCGAAATCCTGGACTCGGCCAGCGCGCAGCTGGCGGTCATTCGGCGCGACTTAAAACTGGTCTACGACCGCCTGCAAACCCGCCTGACGCGCATCATCACCTCCGGCGCGAACGCGCTGTTTTTGCAGGAAGCCATCATCACCACCCGCAGTGGGCGTTATGTCATCCCCATTAAGGCCGAGTTCAAAGGCCGCATCCCTGGCATCGTCCACGACTCGTCCGCCAGCGGCGCGACACTGTTCATCGAACCCCTGGCGACGGTGGAACTGAACAACACCTACCGCGAACTGCAGCTGGACGAAGAAAAAGAAATCCGCCGCATCCTCCAGGCGCTCACCGATGAAATCGGCAGGCAGTCGGAATACATCGTCCGCACCGTCGAGGTGCTGGCGTATCTTGACCTGATTCTCGCCAGGGCGCGTTACGCCGAGGAACTGAACGCCGTCGAGCCGGCGCTGCTGCCCTTCCGACCGCGCTCCAACCACCCCAATCACCCCGGCAGCACCATTTACCTGCGCGGCGCGCGCCACCCGCTGCTGACCGGCAATGTTGTGCCGATTGACGTGGAGCTGGACGAATCCACCTGGGCGCTGGTCATCACCGGGCCGAACACCGGCGGCAAAACCGTCTCGCTTAAAACCATCGGCCTGATGGCGCTGATGGCGCAGTCCGGCCTGCAAATCCCCGCTGAACAGGCCAAAATCAGCGTGTTCACCGGCATCTACGCCGACATCGGCGACGAACAGAGCATCGAGCAGTCCCTCAGCACGTTTTCATCCCACATGACCAACACCATCCAGATTTTGCGCGAATGTGACGAACGCTCGCTGGTGCTGCTGGACGAGCTGGGCGCCGGCACTGACCCGGCGGAAGGTTCGGCGCTGGCGCGGGCCATCCTGACGCATCTGGTCAGCCGCCGGGTGACGACCATCGTCACCACACACCATCCCGAACTCAAAATCTACAGTGTGGAGACGCCCGGCGTCCGCAACGCCAGCGTCGAATTTGACCTGGCGACCTTACGCCCCACCTACCGTCTGATCGTCGGCCTGCCGGGGCGCTCCAATGCGCTGGCGATTGCCCAGCGGTTGGGGCTGGACGCGGCCATCATCGAAGACGCGCGCACAATGGTCGCCACCGAAGACCTGGTGGCCGATGACCTGCTGGACGAAATCCAGCGGACACGCGAAGAAATCCGCCGTAACCAGATGGCGATCCTCGCCCTGCGCGAAGAAGCCGAAGAACAGCGCGCCGAACTGCAAGCCCGCCTGGACAAAATCGAGGATGAACGCCGGGACATCATCGCCTCGGCGCGGCGGCAGGCGGCGGAAGAAATCCGCACCTTCCAGCGGGAAGTCAAACGCCTGCGGTCGGACATGCGAACCGCCTCGCTGCCGCTGGACGCGCTTAAAGCCGTGCAGGATCAGGCGGCGGGGCTGGCGGCGGGGCTGGAAAAGCCGGTCGAAAACGAGGGCGAAATCATCGTCATTGACTCCTGGACGCCCCGCCTGGGCGATAACGTCTGGCTGCCAAAGCTGAACGCCGAGGGCATCATCAGCGAACTGGAGAAAAACGAAGCCGTCGTTCAGGTCGGTTCGTTGAAGGTGCGCGCCGCCCTGGACGAAGTGGCGCAGCGCCCACCCAGCCAGAAGCGCCAGATGAAACGCGGCCACAAACGCGAATACGAAAAATCGCCCGACCCGATTGTGCCAAAAGGCCAGTCGCCGGGGCTGGAGCTTGACCTGCGCGGCGAGCGTGTGGACGATGCGCTCAAACGCCTGGAAACTTATGTGGACGCCGCCTATATGGCCGGGCTGCCGTTCGCCCGCATCGTACATGGCAAAGGAACCGGCGCGCTGAAGAAGGCCGTCCGCGAGCGTGTGGAACATCACCCGCTGGTTTCCAAAGTTACCGAGGCGCTGCCGCAGGAAGGCGGCGGCGGCGTGACTATCATCCACATGGTTCCGCTGACGTAACCGGCGGCCAACCCTCGTTATGATGACCGAAACGCCTGCGCCTGCTATCTCCGGCGCGGAGGCACGCCGCGCGGCCCGCAACGCCGGGGCGATTGCTGCCGCCAGCATCCTCAGCCGAGGTTTACAGTTCGGGTGGCAGCTTTTGCTGGCATCGGCGCTTGGCCCGGCCATGTACGGCATCTACGGCGCAGTGTCGGCCTTTATCATGGTCGGTTCGGCCATCCCCAACTTCGGCATGGGGCCAATCGTGGTGCGCGACGTGGCGCGCCGCCCGGAACAGGCCGGGCGCTACCTGACGGCCACCCTGTTTTTGCAAACGCTGCTGGCGCTGCTGGCCTATGTGGGGCTGAACGCGGCGGCGGCGCTGGGCGGCTACAGCGAGGCCGTGCGCGTTTTCGTCGCTGTCGCCAGCATCAGCCTGATCGTGGACATCCTGGGCAGCATGTGTAATGACCTGCTGCTGGCACAGGAGCGTATGCTGGCCTCATCGGCGGTGTCGGTGGGGTACGTGGTGTTGCTGGTGGCGCTGGCAGGATTGGGGCTGGCTGGCGGTTATGGGCTGTTCGGTGTATACGCCGGCACGATAGCTGCCGGGATAATCCGGGCGGCGGTTTTGTGGTGGCTGCTCTGGCACGGCGGCACGCGCCCGGTCTGGCCGTTCGACCGTACAATCGCCTGGCCGCTGCTGGTCAACGGCGCGCCGCTGGCGCTGGCGGCCTTCCTCTCGCTGGCCTACCAGCAAGCCGACAAACTGCTGACCAACCGACTGATCGGCAACACCGAAACCGGCTACCTGTCGGTGGCCTTCGTGCTGATCTTCGGCGTGATCGAACTGCTCAATACCACCGTGCTGCTGGCGACCTTTCCCCTCATGTCCCGCGCTTACGGCGATGGCCACAGCCCGCTGTTCGGGTTTATGGTGGACAAACTGGCCTTTTTCACGCTGCTGGTCAGTTTGCCGATCAGCCTGGTGACGACAATTTTCGCGGCGGAAATCACCGTGCCGCTGTTCGGCGAGGACTTTCGCCCGACGGCGGACGTGCTGCGTATCCTGATCTGGTATGCGCTGCTGGCGATGTTCGCCAGCGTGCTGGCGCGCGGCCTGATGGTGCAGAATCGCCAGCGTATCACCCTGGTGATTCGCGCCGTCGGGCTGGCGGCCAACGTGGCGCTGCTGGCGGCGCTGCTGCCAACGTTGGGCGTGCAGGGCGCGGCGCTGGCCTCGGTGTGCGCCGAACTGCTGGTGCTGGCGCTGCTGCTGCGGATTTTCCGTGCCGCCGGGTGGGACGGGCGGCGACTCGTGCCGCGCCTGCTGCGGCTGGCGGTGGTGGGCGCGGTGGTGGGCACGGTGATGCTGGCGCTGCGGGAAATATCGCCGCTGGCGGCGCTGGCGGCAGGCGCAGGACTGTACGCGGCGGGTATTCCGCTGCTGAATGTCCTGGCCGCCGATGATTGGGACCTGCTCTACCGGCTGGCGGCGGCCATGCCCGGCGGCGCGCTGGTATTAAAATACTGGCGGCGCGATGTCAAAATTAACTGGTAGCCGCCCGGCTTCATTCTTCGCCGCTTAATGCAGTCCCAGCGTATCAGGCTTGGATGCTTGCCTGTAAACCACAAATCCATAAGATGCCAGATCAGATATTCAGGATCATCAAGGGTTGTGATTTAAACTGGCAGCTGACAGCTTGTAACTGGAAACTGCATTAAGACCCCGCCTGCCCATAAAAAAATGCGCCGGGAAAATCGGGCGCGACGGCTTTTTGTTTGCCGCTCCAGGAGTCAATTTCGATGCGGTAAACCGCCGTGCGCGCCAGTTCCTCGTCGGTGATGGGGCGGTAATCCTGGCCGGGTTGAAGGTGCGGGAAATATTTGTCCAGCAGCAGCTGCAATCCGCGCCGCGCTTCATCCGGGTCGGCGGCGACTTCCGCGCGGCCAAATACCACCACCCCGGCATACTCCACGCTGAATCCCAATGCTGTATCCGCCGGCAAAAAACGCCCCATTTCGCTGACGCTGAAACATACGCGCGCGTCGGCATCCACGTTGGCACGGGTGCGCCCCACGCGGGCGGTGTGCAGGTAAATAACCCCGCGCGATTCGTCGTAAACGAACAGGTTGGTATTCACAAACGGCTGCCCGTCACTGACCGTCGCCAGCGTGCCAAACGGCGCACGCTTCAAAAAGGCGCGAATCCACCCGTCATCGTCAATCGCGCGGTCGGCGCGGCGCACCTGGTTGAACGGCAGCGCGGTGTAGTCCCTGGACATGAGCTTCTCCTGGATTGCGGTCGGATCACCGTTTTTAGTGTTAACGAAGGCGTGGAATGGATATAGAACCGTTTATGTCCACTCACGGTCAAGTGGCAAGGCTGGCGGGCAGGTAGATGGTAAAAACGCTGCCCAGGCCGACGGCGCTTTCTACCTCAAGCTGGCCGTCGTGCAGTTCCACCGCTTGTTTGGTGATCGCCAGCCCCAGGCCGGTTCCGGGGACATCGCCGACGTTTTCCGCCCGGTAGAACGGTTCGAACAGGCGTTTGAGGTTTTCCGGCGGGATGCCGATGCCCTGATCGGCCACCTGAATATGAAACCACCGGTTATCCTGCCACAGTTTGACGGAGACGACGCTCTGCGGTGGAGAATATTTCATGGCGTTGGACAGCAGGTTGCTTAAAGCGTGGCGCAGCAGTTTTTCGTCGGCCTTGATGATCGTCTGACCGACCAGGTTGGCAAAATGAATCTGCCATTGGTTCTGCGCCTTCAGCCGGGCTTCGCCGACGGCATTTTCGCACAACTGCGCCAGGTCTACCGGCGCCGGCTTAAACTCCGGGCCGATGGATTCCGCGCGCAGCAGCGCCAGGATGTCGTCCAGCAGATCAGTCAGCTGCCCGGCGTAAGTCCGAATATTGGCGAAATGCTCGCTGCGGGATTCTTCCGACAAACGCGCATAATACCGTTCCAGCATGTCACCGGACGAGACGATGACCGAGAGCGGATTGCGAAACTCATGCGAAATCATAGACATAAAACGGTTCCGCATATTACGCAGTTCGACCTCTTTATTGAGCGCCAGCCGCAGTTTTTCTTTTTCCAGCAGGTCGGCCTCCATACGTTTGCGCTCAGTGATGTCGGAAACGACCGCCACCACCTCGTAAACGGCGCTGTCCGCGTCATGAATAGCCGCCGTCGAAATGCTCACTTGGATAAGCTCACCGTCCCGCCGCACGCGCTCGGTTTCAAAATTGGTGACGATTTCATCGGTCAGCGCGCGCCGGATTAAAGCATCAAGGCTCAACTGTAGGAAGAGTGAAAAGGATTGGGCAAACTATACCACATGGAATTTCCAATCACCGATATACTCAGTCAAGCACAAAGCGAACAATG
>QUBZ01000169.1 GCA_014338005.1 Chloroflexota bacterium
GCCCGCGCCCTCCGGCGACAGCGCCGCCAGCCGGAGGCTGGTTTCAACCGTCACTTCTGGCATAAGCTGTTGGGCAAGGTGCTGCGCCAGGTCGTTCATGCCCCCCCGGACGACATAACGTGGGTGGCCGTTTGTGGGCATCGCATCGCCTGACCCGTCGCCGAAACCATTCGCCCAGGGCATGATGATACCCTCGGCCAGCCAGCCGGCCACCAGCGTTTGAAACTCTGCCGAACGGGCCGTAAAAAACTGCGCGCCATGATCGCCGCGCCCCGGCCCGATGCGGCGTGTCGCCAGCCGCCCGCCGACGCGCACACCTTTATCCGCCAGTGTGACCCGCAGGCCGCGCCCGCGCAGGGCGTCGGCGGCCATCAATCCTGCTATACCCCCACCGATAACCAGCACATCGGTCTGCTGCCCCTCTGCCATAGCTGCCTCCTACTCGCCGACGTTCACCGCCGCCAGCCGCATCACGTCCCCCCAATCCAGGCCGTCCCCCCCACCATCCTCGACGACAGGCAGGCGCTGGCCGGTTGACCAGTTATAAACCGCCAGTTCCAGATGATAATACCCCGGCGCGGCCTGCGGGGGGATGTCCAGGCAGGGCGAAAGGTGTATAAAATCACCCGCCGCCCATGACCCCAATCCCGCGTCGTGCTGCGCCGCCGACCTGCCCCCGGTGATGTCCACCAGATGCAGGCCGGTGGAAAAGCGGCCATCAACGGCTTCAAGCGCCTGGAGCGTAAAATCAGCGCACAGGCGGTCGCCGCGCCGCAGGTCGAAGCGCTGGCCGGCGTCCGGCCCGTCCACGTAACGCAGCCCGCCGCCAAACCGGAAGCGCAGGTCGCCCGCCGCGCCCCGGTCGAAGCGGTAAAAAATCATGTTCATCAGGGCGGCGCGGTAGCCAATGCCCCGCTCGGCGTCCAGCAGCGTGACGATATGCCAGGTTTTGGCCGTGTTGGTCGGCAGCGCCGCCCATACCGACGGCGGGTCATCGAATGCGACCAGCAGATCGCGCAGTTCGCCGGCGTGGTGCAGCCGCCACGACAGATCGAGCGTGATGCCCCGGCGGAAATGCAGCGCGCGGCCATAATAAGCCGCCGGGCTGTAGGGCGCGAAGTCGGTGATGGCCGGTTCGAGCGGGCCGCGGGCGGCGATCACCTGCCGGATGGCCGCTTCCCAGGGGGGTTTGCCCGGCCACACTGCCGGGTAGGCGCTCAGCTGCGCGGCGGCCAGCGCCAGCAGCAGCGCCGCCCGCGCCGGCAGCGGCATCCGGCGCAGGCCCCAGGCCAGCAGCAGCGCCCCGGCGGGCAAAACCGTGATGGTATAACGCACCTGGTACACCGGCGCGGCCCAGGCGTTCAGCGCCAGCAGCGCCGCCGGGGTCAGCAGCAGCCACAGCGCCAGCAGCGGCAGCGCCCCGCGCAGCCTGGGGACGGGCAGCACGCCCCACACCGGCGCGAAAGGCAGCAGCGGCAGCAGCCAGTGGCCGCCGGTGAAGATGAGCGCCAGCGCCGCCAGCGTCCCCCAGTCGGTCGGCACAGGCAGCGCCAGCGGGCCGTTGGGGTTAGCGCGCATCTGGTCGAAAAACACCGGCAGCCAGGGCGCAAACAGCGCCAGCGCCGGCGCGAACGGGAAAAGCAGCGCCGCCCACCCTCGGCGCGGTGGGAAAAGCAGCGCATGAACCAGCAGCGTCAGCGCCAGCAGCGCCCCGGCATAGTGCGTGTACAGCAGCGCCGCCAGCAGCCCGCCGTAGAGCAGCCCGCGCCGGGCGTTCGGGCGCGCCCGCCAGCGTAAATATAACCAGACCGCCAGCGTCCCCAGCGCCAGCAGCAGGCCGTACATGCGCGCTTCGCGGGTGTAATAAATGAAAAAACCGGCGGTCGCCAGCAGCGCCAGCGCCAGCAGCCCGGTCTGCCGGTCGAACAGGCGGAGTCCGGCGGCATACACTCCGGCCAGCGTCAGCAGCCCGAACAGCGCCGACGGCAGCCGCAGCGCATACACCGAATCGCCTGCCGCCCGTGTCCAGCCGGCCAGCGCCAGAAAATACAGCGGGGGATGCACATCGGCACGCACGCGCGCCAGCGTTTCGGCCAGATACGGCGGCTGGACAGCCCAGGCCGTCCAGGCTTCGTCGTTCCACAGGCTTTCATCCAGCAGGCCGCCGGAAGCCAGCGCGAACGCCAGCAGCAGCGCCAGGCTGGTCAGCAGCAGCCGCGCCGGGCGCGCGCCGCGCCCCGAGGAAACGATCATATATCCTCGTCGTGGCTGCTGCCGTTGTCATCCTCGTCCGGCTGCGGCGGACGATTGTACAGCCACCAGAAAACCATCTCCGGGTAGACCGGTTCCAGCGCCTGGTCCCAGATAAAACCGCAGGGACGCACGTAACGGCGCATCCGGGCATCGGTTTTTTGCGATTTAAGGATCAAACCGGCCTCGCGCACCGCGTCCGCCGGCGCTTCGTCCAGAATTTCCTGCACGATGGTGCGGCGCAGCGCCTCCGGCATGTAAGCATTGGCGCACAGCCGGGGGTCATCGTCGCATTCCTTGAAGTAGGTGTTCAGGTTATTCAGCCGCGACTCGGCCTCGCGCAGCATTTTAGTCGTGTAATGCGTCTGCCATTCCGCGCGGGCGGCCTCGTGTTTGTCCTCCACCTGCCGGAACAGTTCAAGCTGGGCTTTTGTCATCCGGTTTTGCTGCAAACGCAGCCGCCGCAGCCGCATCAGCAGCGCCCCCAGCGTCAGACTCGGCAGGCTGCCGCCCAGGGTTTGATAGAGTTCATCCCGATAGACGTAGGGTATCAGGGCTTCGGCCATCGCCCGCGCTTCCTTCAGGTCGCGCTCGATGGAATAATTCTGTTCCGCCATGACAAAACCTTTCCAGTCTATTCAATATCGCCTCATTTTTACATCATCCCGGCGATTTTAGCACCCCGGCGCTTTCGGAGGCTTTATGATCTGTGGTAAAAACAAACCGGAAACCTGATCGTGTGGAAGGCCGGGTAATTGCTTTAAACTGTAATTTCGCGTCGCATTAACCCCTATCCCCCCGACCCCCTTCCCCCGCACGCAGAGAAAGGGGGAGTAAGGGCTGTATTAAGCCCCCTCCCTGAATTCGGGGAGGGGGTTGGGGGAGGGGTAAAGGGTAAACAGCAAACTTGTTGAGACCAGGTATCTTCAAACGATTGCTCTGGTCTGGAAGGCTTTTTTATGGTCACCTGCCGGGAGTTGATAGACGAAGTTTCGCGCGCCGTCGTGACGTTTTTATCGTGGGCTTTCGGCCTGGCGATGGTGCTGTATCTCGTTCTGCGTTTCACCATCGGCGACCGGGTGTGGGCGGTGGCGCTGATAAGCAATTTCGCCGTCTGCTGTTTTCTGCCGGTGCTGCTGCTCGTCCCGCTCGGCGTGATAACCCGCTCCCGGTCGGGGCTGCTGGTTGTCCTGCCGCTGGCGGCCATCGGGATGCTGGCTTTCGCCCCGCTTGCCCTGCCGCGCAGCATCGCGCCCGCCGAAGCCCGCTCGCTGCGGATCGCCACTTTTAATGTTTACCAGACCAACAACCGCCTGGATGCCGTGACCGCCTGGCTGGAAAGCACCGACGCCGACATCATTTTCCTTCAGGAAGCGCCGGAAGATTATATCCACGCCTTAGAGGAGCAGTTCGCCGCCGATTACCCGCACCGGGCATCTCAACCCAGCCCGCTGCGACCCTGGGGCAACCTGCTGCTGTCGCATTATCCCATCCTGGGCGTGGACGAACTGGACGATAACGGCGACGGCGCGCCCAATACGCAGCAGCGTTACCGGCTGGACATGGACGGCCAGACCATCGCCGTTTATAACATAGACCTGGCCTTTCCCATCGGCCCGGTGCGGTTTCAGATTCCGCTGTTCAGTACCGAACTCAATACGCTGGTCGCGGGATATGACGACAGCCTGCGCGACCTGCAAATCGAACGGTTAATAACCTGGCTGGACGAAGAACCCTACCCGCATATTGTGGCCGGGGACTTTAACATGAACAGTTCCGCGCTCATCTATAACCAGTTGGCGGCGCGTTTGAACGACGCCTTCGCAAAAGCCGGCAGCGGCTTCGGCGGAAGCTGGCCGGTCGCCGTGCCGGGGACGTTCCTGCCCGGCTTTATCCCGCCGCTGCTGCGGGTGGATTACGTCTGGTACAGCGACCACTTCCGTGCCATCGAAGTCCACCAGGGGCCGCGCCTCGGCTCTGACCATCTGCCGCTGTTCGCCGTCCTGGAAATCGCCCCGTGACCGGCGGGCGAGCCGGTGCTACAATGCCGTTTTGCTGTGCCGGGTGAGGAGGTGTTTTTGATGCGAAAATGGCTGCGGCTGCTGCTGGTGATCGTTTTGGTGCTGGCGGCTGACCAGATCAGCAAACAGATGGTGGTCAGCCGGCTGTCGCTGGGTGCGTCCGTGCGGACGGTTTTCAGCCCGTTTTTCCAGATCACCCGCAGCCAGAACACCGGCGCGTCGTTCGGTTTTTTGCCCCAGGCGGGCGACCTGTTCCTGGTAATCGCCATCGTGGTCGTGCTGGCGATGGTGTATTTTTACCCGCGCATTCCGCAAAATGCCTGGCTGACGCAGGTCGCTACCGGCCTGGTGTGCGGCGGGGCGCTGGGCAACGCGCTCGACCGCATCGCATACGGCCATGTGGTAGATTTCATCCATTACCAGATTCCCGGCCTGATCTCGAATGTCTCCAATCTGGCCGATCACGCGATTGTCCTGGGCGTGATTTTGCTGTTCGTGGACAGCTGGCGCACCGAACGCGCCGAAAAACGTCGACAGGCCGTTTCGGAAGATGTCGCCCCGCCGGTTTAATCAGCCGCGCTTTTGCGCCCATACAAACAGCGCGTTGCCGGATGTGCTGCCGCCGTTCTGCCGCCCTTCGCTGAGCGCCGAAACCACATCCAGCAGGTAGTGATTGGCCTGGCGCAGCAGCCGCCGGGGCAGCGAAACCGGCCTGGCCGCCGGAATCGCCGGCGCGCCCCCCGAACCGGGCGCGGGGGATGAAGGCGGCGCGGCGCGGGCAGCGCGCAGGTCGCGCAGCGGATTCGGCAGCCGGGAGTCCGGGTTCCAGCTCGACATCACCCGGATGTCCAGTCCCAGTTCCGCCAGGCAGCGCCGCAGAAAAGCCGGGGTGAAATAATACAGGTGTTCGATGATGAAACCGCGCCACATCTGGCCGGTCAGCCGGGCGAAGCGATATTCCCAGGAGTCCGGGTTCGGCACGTTGAACATCAGCACGCCGCCGGGTTTGAGCAGGGCGGCGCTGTCGCGCAGCGTGTCCATTGGGGCGCGCAGGTGTTCCAGCACACTCAGCAGGGTAATCACATCCAGCGAGCCGGGCGCGAAACCCATCTGGCGGAAATCGCCATGAAACACCGGCACGCCCAGCAGACGGCTGGCTTTTTCCGCCGCCACGCCGGAAAGTTCGCTGCCGGAAACCCTCCAGCCCCGCTCCTGCGCCGCGCGCAAAAACTGCCCCGCGCCGCAGCCGATGTCCAGCACGTGCGGCTGTTCAACGGCCAGCAGGGCGGCGATCTGGTCGAGATACAGGTTCGTCCGGCGGCGCTGGTCGCTTTCAAACGCCTGCGCCGCGCCTTTGACGGCGTACACCGTATCGTAAAAACGGGCGACCGCGCTTTCGGTCAGGCGCGGGTTCATGTAAACCAGGCCGCAGTCCAGGCAGCGGCAGAAGCGCACCGCGCCGGGCTCAAAACGCAGCGCCGCCGCGCCCAGGCGGTGCATCGGCAGCGCCAGTTCGTCCACCGGGGGCAGAACAGCCAGCGGCAGCGTCCGGCTGCCGCCGCAGCAGTCGCACACGACGGTTTCCAGGTCAGGGCTGCCAGGGCAGGGAGTCGGGTTCTGGATGCTGTGGCTGAAGATCGGCATAAGCCCGTCCTGGTTTGCGGTAATCATAACGCGCCGATATTATACAGGTATGGGTGAGCCTGCAATAGATAGGGAAATCAACATGCATAAACCCGGCATTTTGCTGATTATGACCGTGACTGTTCTGGTTTTGATGAGTCTGGCGGCCTGCCAGGTCGTGCCGGGGACGGGCGACACGGCCAGCGATGCCGCCGCCGCGCAGAAATTTCTGCCGGCCCTCAGCGGCTATGCAGCCACCGAAGCCAGCAACATCCAGGACGCGCTGACCAAAGTCGGCGCGGGCGCGTCGGTGCTGTCCGGCAATCTGGCGATGGCTGCCGCGATAGCCAAACTGGACGATACGCTGCGCTGCTACCAGAACGTGGGCGCGGTGGCGATCCGCGTGTATACCGAGCAGGACATCGCCCGCGCCGTCACTTCCGCCAGCGTGCCGAAAATCGGCGTGGTGGGGGTAATAAACACCACCCGCCTCCAGCGCAACCTGTTTAGCTGTGTGCTGAACACCGGCGGCGGCGCGCAGGCCCAGGCGCAGGGGGCAGCCGTCGAACCCTGCGGCGGCTCCGGCAGTTTTACC
>QUBZ01000170.1 GCA_014338005.1 Chloroflexota bacterium
CGGCTCACGCCGATGTCAACGCTGCGAAAAACATTGCTTGTTGGGCGTCAGTCAATGCGCCTATTGTCTCGGATGCACCCGCCATCACTGCTGCTGTCACCGAAGCGGCGGGCGCAGCGTCATGGACAAGCCGGCCGCTTTAGCGGCTGGTCGTTGACAAATGCTGGAGTATTTAAAGTGTCTGTTCCGCCTTACCAACAAGACCCCTGGACGCGCGTCCGCACCGTCCATGATCTGCCCGCCGACGAAGTGATCTCGGCGGTGCAGAAGGAAATTCGCCGGGGAAATACCGAAAATGCCGTCCTGCTGGCTTATGAAATGCTGACGACCAGCCCGGAACTGGAGGCTTATCTATGGGGACGGCTTCAGGTCATTTCGGTAGAAGACGTTGGTTTTGGGCAGGTTAACGCGCCGGTGCTGGTGGAGACGCTGTACCAGATGCACCAGCGTTTGCCCCGCCCGCGCGGCGACCGCTATCTGTTCGCCATTCATGCTGTGCGCTACCTGTGCCAGTGCCAGAAGGAACGCGGCAGTGATGACCTGCTGAACTGGGCAAAACTGGCCGTCGAAAAACAGGGTCGGCTGCCGGAAATTCCCGATTATGCGGTGGATATGCACACCCGGCGCGGCCAGGAAATGGGCCGTGATTACGAGCATTTCCTCACCGAAGCCTCGAAGGTTGACCCCGAAATGCCGGGGCGGGATTTAACCTACCGGGAGCGTCTGCTGGCCGCTTTCCGCGCCGGGAAGTTATAAACAGGCGAAATGCTTCAGGCCAGCATTCGCCGGTACAGCGCGGCCACGCCATCCATATCAAGTTCCTGCACGACACGGACGTTCGGCCTATGGCCGGAGCGCCCCCGGTAGTCAATGATCGTCTGCCCACGTGTGTGCGCGCCGTGCAGCTCGACGGTGACAGCGTATTCGGCGCTTTTGCGAATCAGGTCGGGCTGCACGGTGATCGCCATCGCCAGCGGGTCGGGCAGCAGGTAGCCGTCATATTGGTAAGATTTGATGAGTTCGGCGGTTACGCTGCTGGTGGCTTTCATAAAGCGGGCGGCGTCCGTATCCAGCCCGGTAAGCGCCTCAAACTGCGCCCAGGTCATCGGGTGTGCCATCGTGGTTTCCCACGACAGCATGGTGGACATGGGGAAAGCGCGCAGCGCCATATACGCGGCTTCCGGGTCGCAGTAGATATTAAATTCGGAGGTCAGGTTGGCGGTGTTACCCATCGCCTGAATGGTGCCGCCCATAAAGACGAACTGCTTGATTTTGGCCGGGAACGAAGGGTCAAGCTGGGCGGCCAGGGCGATGTTGGTCAGCGGGCCGAGTGCCACCAGCGTATACTGGCCGGGCGCCTGGTTCGCCAGCCGTAAAAGCGCGTTAACGGCGTGTTCGCTCTCAGCGCGGCGCTGCGTAGGGGGGCGGTCTTTCCAGTTGCCCAGGCCATCCTGCCCATGTACCTGTTCTTCGGGCGACCAGTTGGCAATCAACGGGCGATCCGCTCCCCGATACACCGGCGCGTCTTTTTTCATGATGTCCAGCACCGTCAGGACATTTGGCACGACTTTATCTACGTGGATATTGCCGGTGACGGTGGTGATGGCTTCGACGGCCACGCCGGGAGATGCCAGCGCCATCATAATGGCCTGGGCATCATCCACGCCGGCGTCGGTATCAATAATCATTCGCATGGTGTCAACCTTTCACGAGTGTTGAAAGCTGCCGCGCGGTTAAACAAAAAATTAATGCTGCGTCGGCCAAACCCTGTATTTCTACGTATTCATCAACCGAATGCGCGTTTGCGCCCGAAGGCCCCAGGCCGCACACGGTTGGGATACCCTGTTCGATCAGCAGATAGCCCTCATTGGCCGGCCCGGCTGCCGCCCGCTCCGGTTCGATGCCTTTAACCTGCCTGACAGCGGTTTCGACGATACCAAACAGCGGCGCATTTTCATCTGAAATCGCTGCCGGGGCATGATTTAATAATTCGTAATGAAACTTTACCCGGTGACGGTTGATTTTGCCAATACTGTCCCGCAGCAGGCGTTCGACCTGGGTGATGTCATATTCCGGCGTGATGCGAATATCGAGCAGCGCCTCGCAGCGGTCGGGTACGACGTTGATGCTGCTGCCGCCGCTGATGACCGTGCCGGGTGTAAAAACCGTCCGGTAGCGGTCGAAATATTTATGCGTGGAGTAGGGGGGCTGAATCTGTTCGAGTTCAAGCAGCAGCGCCGCCATCGCTGTCACGGCGTTTGCGCCGGCTGTGCTATCCTGCCATTCGGACGAGCCGGTATGGACTGCCTGCCCTTCGCACACCAACCGGTAGCGAATCAGGCCGCGATGCCCCAGGATGATTTGGTCGCCGGAGTAGGCGTAAATCGCGCCCAGGGCGTCCAGCAGGCCGTTAGCCGCCAGCCATTTGATGCCAAGCGTGCCGGTCGCGCCGGATTCCTCGTCCGGCACGCAGATGAGCTGTGCGCGCCCTGCCGCCAGCGAACCCGGATTTTGCGCCAGCGCCGCCAGAGCATACAGCGCCGCCGCCATGCCGCCTTTGGTATCCACCGCGCCGCGCCCGTAAATCCGGCCACCGGCGGCTGTGCCGGAAAAGGGCGGGAACGTCCAGCGGCTTTCATCGCCGGGGGGTACGGTGTCCAGATGCCCTAGCAGCAGCAGTCCGGTGGGGCCGTTTTCGGCGGTGCTGACGATCACGTTCGGGCGGTCGGCATTCGCGCCGACGATCTGAGCGTGCAGTCCCAACGTTTGCGCCTGTGCGGCGATCAGCTCGGCCAGCGCGCGTTCGTTATGAACGCCGTTCACGGACGGGGTTTGCAGCAGGCGGCGGCAGAAGTCCGTCATGTCGGGATGAAAGCGGTGAATGGTCATTTCGAGTTGATGGTTCATGGCCGGTGATTGTACCTGATTTACCCACAGGCTTGACAGTCTAAATGGTGGACTAATAGAGTATGATATGGGTATGATGTTTGTCAGGAATTGACCTGAGAAACGTCGGGTGTTCCAGTTTGTGAAATATTGTACAATCTCTGAAGTGTTCATTGGGGGAAACATTGAGGAAAACTCCAATATGTTAAGAAATCACAAAAAGCCGGCTCCCCCCTCAGACGACAAGCGGTGGCGTCTGGTCGAGGCGACAATGCGCCGTCACGGCCACGACCCGAACGCGCTCATCGAGGTCTTGCATACGGTGCAAGAGTCGTTTGGTTATCTGGAAGAAGAAGCTCTGCAATTTGTTGCCGCTTCCCTGAGCGTCCCGCTCAGCCGGGTTTACGGCGTGGCGACGTTTTACCACTTCTTTAACCTCAAACCACAGGGCGAACACAGCTGCGTCGTTTGTATGGGAACAGCCTGTTATATCAAAGGCAGCGGTGCTATTGTCGAAGCCATCCAGCAGGAATTTGGTGTCAAGCCGGGGGAAACCACGCCGGATAACAAATTCTCGCTGCTCTCGGCGCGCTGTCTGGGTTCATGCGGCCTGGCTCCGGCGGCGGTCTTGGACGGCGGCGTGGCCGGAAAGCTGGAGCCGCAACAGGTTGTCGAGCGAATCCGGGAGTGGACGAAATGATGATCGAGGACCTACACAAGATCAGCGATGCCGAGCGCGCCGAGGCGCAAAAATACGAGCATCATGTTCATGTCTGCATGGAAACCGCCTGTATCGCTTCGAGAAGCGATCAGGTGAAACAGGCCCTGACCGAAGCAGCCGAACGGGCGGGCAAACCCTGCCGCGTGAAGGGTGTGGGGTGTATGGGGTTATGCTCCGCCGGGCCGCTGGTCAAAGTCGAGCCGGACGGCACGATGTATAAAGGGGTAACGCCCGAAGATGCGGACGAAATCGTCCAGAAGTTGGGCGACAGCCCAGTCGGTCGTCTAGAGTGCGATACCAACGTTCCCTTCTTCCAGCGCCAGGTCAAAATCGTACTGGAAAACTCTGGCGAGATTGACCCGGAACGCATCGAAGATTATGTTGCGCGGGATGGTTATCTGGCGCTGTATACGGCGCTGACGACCATGACGCCTTCGGAAGTGATCGCCCAGGTTGCCAAAAGCGGGCTGCGTGGGCGCGGCGGCGCGGGGTTTTCGACCGGCCTGAAGTGGACGACGGTCGCCAAAAGCCCTGGGGATCGTAAGTTTGTGATCTGCAACGCCGACGAAGGCGACCCCGGCGCGTTTATGGATCGGAGCGTGCTGGAAGGCGACCCCCACTCCGTCATCGAGGGTATGATTATTGCCGCTTATGCGATTGGAGCCAGCCAGGGCTATATTTACTGCCGGGCGGAGTACCCCCTGGCAGTGCAAACTTTGAACATCGGTATCAAGCAGGCGCGCGCCCTGGGCCTGTTGGGTAAAAATATCCTGGGCAGCAATTTTTCGTTTGACCTGGAAGTGCGGATGGGAGCCGGAGCTTTTGTGTGCGGGGAGGAAACGGCCTTGATGGCCTCGATTGAGGGTAAACGCGGCGAGCCGCGCCCCCGTCCGCCCTTCCCGGCCATACAGGGGCTGTGGGGTAAGCCCACCAATATTAACAACGTAGAAACCTATGCCAACGTGCCGCAAATTATTTTACGCGGGGCCGAGTGGTTTGCCAGCATGGGTACCGAAAAAAGCAAAGGCACCAAAACCTTTGCCATTGCCGGCGATGTGAACCACACCGGCCTGATTGAAGTGCCGCTGGGCATTACCTTGCGCGAGGTCATCTTTGATGTGGGCGGCGGCATTAAAAACGATAAACGCTTCAAAGCGGTGCAGACCGGCGGCCCCATGGGCGGCTGTCTGCCGGCCGAATATTTGAACATGCAGGTTGATTATGAGTCCTTAACCGCCGCCGGCTCCATTATGGGTTCCGGTGGGATGATTGTGATGGACGAGGACACCTGCATGGTGGACATTGCCCGCTTCTTTATGGAATTTACCCAGGATGAAAGCTGCGGCAAATGCACTCCCTGCCGGGTGGGTACCAAACGCATTTTGGAAATCCTGGAGCGTATTTGCGCCGGTCACGGCAAAGATGGCGATATTGAAACTTTAGAGATGCTGTGCCGGCAAATCAAATCAACCAGCCTGTGCGGGCTGGGACAGGGCGCGCCCAACCCTGTCGAAAGTACCCTCAAGCATTTCCGGGCCGAGTATGAAGCCCACATCTACGAAAAACGCTGCCCGGCCAGTGTGTGCAAGGCCCTGGTGCGAGCACCTTGTGTTAATACCTGTCCGGCCGGAGTTGACAGCCCGGCTTACCTGGCCCTGGTGGCCCAGGGCCGCTATGCTGAAGGGTTAGCCATCCATCGGGAAACCAATCCTTTTGCCCTGATTTGTGGGCGGGTTTGTCCGGCTTTTTGTGAGACCAAGTGCCGGCGCGGCCAGCTTGACCAACCCGTTTCCATTCGCCTGGTCAAACGCTTCATGGCCGACCGCTTCTATGCCGAAACCTGGACGCCCGAACGCTTGGTCCCGCCTAACGGCAAGAGAATTGCCGTGGTGGGGGCGGGGCCGACCGGCCTCACTGCCGCCCTGGATTTGACCCAGCAAGGCTATACCGTGACGGTGTTTGACAAAATGGCCCAGCCCGGCGGCATGATGACCTACGGCATCCCCAATTACCGCCTGCCCCGCGAGCCGCTCTTTGCCGAAATCAACCATATCCGGCGAGCCGGGGTGGAGATCCGCTGCGGCCAGGAGTTGGGCCGCGACTTTACCCTTGACAGCCTTAAAGAGGATGGCTACGCCGCCACCATTTTGGCTTTGGGCGCGCACAAGAGCCAGCGCCTGGCTATCCCCGGTGAAGACAAAGTGGGCGTTTATCACGGGGTTAAATTTTTGCGAGATATTGCTATGAACCGCTCACCCAGCGTGGACGGTCAGCGGGTGGTTATTGTGGGCGGCGGCGACGTGGCTATTGACTCGGCCCGTTCGGCCTGGCGGCTGGGCGCAGCCGAGGTCCATGTGGTGTATCGCCGGGAAGAGCGGGATATGCCCGCCCACCGGGAAGAGATTGAAGCCGCCAAAGAAGAGGGCGTACAGTTCCACTTCTTGACCAATCCTATGGCCGTGTTGGGGATGGCTACAGTCACCGGCATCCGGTTGCAGCGTCAGACTCTGGGCGAGTTTGACAGCAGCGGGCGGCGCCGGCCCAAACTCATTGCCCGCTCTGAGTTTGACCTAGCGTGTGACATTATCATTCCCGCCATTGGGCAAGTGACCGATTTTGACTGGATGCAGGATAACAGCATCGAAACCAACCGGGCTTCCACCTTCAAAGTTGGGCTGGCCCTGGAGACTACGGTGCCGGGCGTCTTTGCAGCCGGCGATGCGGTGTTGGGGCCGGCCTCGGTCATCCATGCGGTGGCCCAGGGCCACACCGTTGCTTTGGCGGTTGAGGCCTGGGTAAAAACCGGCAAGCTGGAGCGGGTGGTGTATAAACCCAAA
>QUBZ01000025.1 GCA_014338005.1 Chloroflexota bacterium
CGTTCCTGAACTACCTTCTGCCTCCTTTTCCTTATCCCCGCAACAAAAAAGTCGCTGTTTTCTCACAACGACTTCCTTTAATCTGCCAAACTCCAGGGGAGGGGTAAAACCCTCCCCATTTTTGACCGGTTATTTATAGGCGGCGTCAAGCGCCTCGAAGTTGGTGAACAGGAAGTGATCGTGGTAGTAGTGAATCCACAGGAACGACAGGATGGCGGTGTAATAGGCCACGTCGAAGCGCCAGAGTTCAACCGCCTTTAAATAGGCTTCCGTCGTCGTGAAGGCAGCAGGGTCAATGATGGCGGGATTGACGTAACCGGCCAGGAAGCGCATAACGATGAAAACCACAACCGAGCCAAAGAGCATCAGGACGCTGAGCGCGAACAGCCCGCGCGAGTCCTTACCTTTGCTAAAACGGGCGACCAGCGGCGCGCTCTGGTCAAGGTTGCCATACTGCTGCTTAATTTTGATAATGTAAAACGTGATCGCCAGATATTGGAACGAGTGCCACATATTGGCGCCCTGGAAGGCCGTATCCAGGTTTTCAAAAGCCGCCAGCGGGAAAAAGACGGCTACCGTCAGGCTGATGAAGATAGTCTTCGGCCAGTTAATGATGCCGGCGCGGTATTCCTGGATGCTTTTGACGACGAAAGCCGCCAATGACGCAAAAAAGACGCCGGCTGCTGCGACGAACAGCCAGGGATGCTGGAAAGCGTCCGGGATAACCCTGGTCAGGTCGTTCGTGCCAACGGCAAAAGTTCCCTGGCTGATTTTGAAAGCCGCCATTGGGAACAGGCAGGTCAGCACGACGGCATAGTCAATCATACGCGCGCGCAGGCTGACGGCGCTGTTTTGGCGAATGATGACATGTTCTTTGTGGTTGTACAGCTCAACGATGTACGTCACCTGATGTAAAACGTGCAGCATGGCCCAGAAGAAAAAGATGGTAAGCAGCAGGGTCAGGTTGAGGAAGGCCAGCGACACGACAATGATGGGGATGATGATGGACGAACGGACGAGCATCGGGTAACGCTGGCGGAACTCGCCATCGAAGCTGGTTCGCAGCAGGGTAGACATCATGTGCGGCCCGCCGACCGCAACGGCGACGAAACCGTTAATGATGTTCCGGCTTACGTCCGGGTCAAGTTGAAGGACATCCTTGCCAAAGAGATAAAACAGATAGGGCAGCGGAACCCCCAAAACACTAACGATGATAAACATCAAATCCCATCGCCGGTTCCGCAGCCACATGCTGGATTTATCCTGGGCAAGCACAGGGGCAGCGGACGCAGAAAGACTTGCGCTGGTTGCACTCATAAGTAGACCTCCCTCCTTACATCCACCTTTGATAAGCCAACGTTATTATTTAGCCTGGCTAAATATTCTACCAGAGATTTTGCTAATTGCCACAAGTTTTAATCTCGCGGCACGAGATGGTGTTTGCGGCAGCGCGCTTCGTAGGTTTCGTGGGCGCCGACCAGGATGATGGGGTCGTTATAGTGGGCGGGTTTACCGTTGACAAGCCGCTGGGTGCGGCAGGCTTCTTCTCCGCAGACGACGCAAATGGCGTGGAGTTTGGTCACTTCCTCGGCGATACTCATCAAACGCGGCATCGGGCCGAACGGCTCGGCGCGAAAGTCCATATCCAGTCCGGCTGCGATCACGCGGATGTCACGGTTGGCAAGTTCTTCGATAACTTCCACAATGCCGGGGTCGAAAAACTGCACTTCGTCAATGGCGACGACCGTTGTCTCCGGCGAGAGGCGTTCGAGAATCTGCCCGGAATGGCCGATTAATTCGGCTTCGATATTCTGCCCGTTATGGCTGGTGACATGCTGGATGCTGTAGCGAGTATCCAGATCAGGTTTAAAGACCTGTACGGCCTGTTTGGCAATGACTGCTCGACGGGCGCGGCGAATCAGCTCCTCGGTTTTGCCGCAGAACATACTGCCGCAGATCACTTCGATACGTCCGGTATGATGAAGCACATCTCCCCCTTTCGGAAACAAGAAAGGCAGACACGTTTTATCCATGCCTGCCTTTTGAGTGGTTAAATGTGATGATGGTTATTCGGATTTTGGCAGTTCGTAGCCACGTGTGCGGAGGGCTTTTTTGATGTCGGCCAGCACCTTACGGCCAACCCCCGGAATTTCCAGAATGGCGTTATCGCCGCCTTCCTGAAGTCTGGCGATGAAATCCCCGACGACCTGGACGCCGTGTTCGTTGAGCAGATCAAGCTGGCGTTTGGGAACGCCGATCTCGGCCAGCGGCACGTCGGGCGAAGTGAGGGCGGCGGCGCGGGCTTCGGCCTCGGCGCGCAGATTGTCGCGGAACTGAAGCCGCTTCAGGAAGCGGTCAACCTGGCCTTCGGTATCCACGATACGCTGCTCGCCGGTGAAAAACGGGTGGCAGGCCGAACAGATGTCGGTGCGAATTTCCGGGACGGTGGCCCCGGTCGTCCAGGTATTTCCACAGGCGCAGACCACCCGCGCTTCAGGATACCAGTTTGGATGGATGCCTTGTTTCATGGTTCAATCCTTTGATAAGCGCGTCACGGCCCCGGATGGGGGTAGCGTAACGCTGGCGTGGTTTGATGTTCAGGCGGATTAAGCCTGCTGAGATTCAGATATTTCGGCAGGATAAACGCTTACCCGTTTTTGTCCATCGCGGCCTCGCATCCGTTCAAAGACGACAACGCCGGAGATTGTGGCGAAAAGCGTATGATCTTTACCCATGCCGACATTTTCACCGGGATGAAAGTGCGTTCCCCGCTGGCGCACGATGATATTGCCGGGAATCACATCCTCGCCGCCGAAACGTTTGACGCCCAACCGCTGCGCGTTGCTATCGCGCCCATTGCGGCTTGAGCCGCCGCCTTTTTTGTGTGCCATGACAGCTTCTCCCGAAAAACTTACTTTACGGAAATATCGTCAATGCGTAGACGTGTGTAATACTGGCGATGCCCGGTTTTACGGCGATAGTTGGTGCGATGGCGGTAACGAAAGACGATGATCTTTGGCCCGCGAAACTGCTTGACAACCGTCGCTTTAACCAGCGCGCCTTCGACGCGCGGCTGGCCGATGATGGTTTTTTCGCCGTCCCCGATCAGCAGCACATCGTCAATTTCGATGCTCTGATTTTCATCATAGGGCAGCTTTTCAACATCAAGGGTCTTACCGACTTCGGCGCGATACTGACGACCGCCGGTGCGAATGACTGCGTACATGGTTTCACCCCAATCTTCACTTGCAACCGCCGCCGGGCCGGTCGTGAGCCAACCGCGCTGCGGGGAAAATTGGCTGCAAAGAGGTCTGATTAAAAATGATTTGGGTATTATAGTGACCGGTACAGCGGGCGTCAACGTCGAATTTGGCCTGATGGCGATCTAAAAAATAAACATGCTGTCTCCAAAGGAAAAAAAGCGATAGTTTTCCTGCTTGGCGATCTCGTAAGCATGGAGGATGGTTTCGCGCCCGGCGAAGGCGCTTATCATCATTAAGAGGGTTGATCGGGGCAGGTGAAAATTGGTTATCATGGCGTCCACGACGCGCCAGCGATAGCCCGGATAGATGAACAGCCGCGTATTCTGATCGAAGGCTGTGACGGGACGCCAGGGGCATATGTCCGGCATTTCCTGCGGACGGGCCGGGTCGCCTCCGGCGCTGAGGATGCCGGCGGTTTCCAGCGTGCGGGCGCTGGTTGTGCCAACGGCGATAATACGCCCACCAGCGAGTTTGGCTTCGTTGATGGTGCGGGCCGCTTCTGCCGAGAGCGCGGCGCGTTCGCTGTGGATGCGATGGTCTTCAATGCGCTCGACGCGCACAGGCTGGAAGGTGTCCAGGCCGATGTGCAGCGTGCAGTAGGCCAGCCGCACGCCATGCGCTTTTAGCGCCAGCAGCAGTTCTGGGGTGAAGTGCAGACCCGCCGTTGGGGCCGCCGCCGAGCCTTCCCGCAGGCTGTAAACCGTCTGGTAGCGTTCGGGGTTGTCCAGGTGGGCATGGATGTACGGGGGCAGAGGTGTTTCGCCCACCTGCGGCAGCAGATCGTTCACCGGACGGTTAAAACGGATAACCCGCTCGGAGCCTTCGAGTTTTTCAATCACCTCGGCACTCACGCTGCCGACCGGAAAATGCAGCAGTGTGCCGACCTCGACCCGCCGCCCGCCCGCCAGGACGTGCCACTGCTGTTCGTCAAGCTGGCGCAGCAGCAGAATTTCGACCGCGCCGCCGGTGCGGGCTTTGACAGCGCGCAGACGCGCCGGGATGACGCGGGTATCGTTCAAAACCAGCACATCGCCGGAATGAAGAAAGTGGATGATGTCGCGGAAGATGTGGTGCGAAATCGCCCCGGTCTGGCGATTCAAAACCATGAGCCGGGATGAGTCGCGCGGTTCGACGGGATGCTGGGCGATGAACGATTCGGGCAGGTCGTAATCGAAGTCGGCAAGGTTCATGGGCGGTTGATGAGGCGAATGATAATGTTAAGCAGGATGGTGAGGATTACGCTCAAAAGAATCAAACTCACAATCGGGATGAAACAGCTAAACCCCCGGCCCTGAATACGAATATCGCCCGGCAGGCTGCCAAAACTGCTGAACAGGGGCAGCCGTCCCAGGAGCATCAGCAGGCCGCCCAGCAGCGCCAACGCAATGCCGATGATGAGGAGAAAACGCCCGACTGCCTGTAAATCCATACTGCATCCCTAAAACAGCGGCGGCTGAGAACTGTCCACTTTTGTATTTACAGGAAGTCCCAGGTGTTCATAGGCCAGCGGTGTGGCGGTGCGCCCGCGCGGAGTGCGCGCTAAAAAGCCGAGCTGAAGCAGATACGGCTCGTAAACATCCATGATGGTATCGGCGTCTTCGCCGATGGCGGCGGCAATCGTTTCGACGCCGACCGGCCCGCCGCCGTATTTTTCGATGATCGTGGAGAGGATACGCCGGTCAATATCATCCAGTCCCAGATGGTCAATGTTCATCAGGGCCAGGGCTTCCCCGGCGACTGAATTGGTGATGATGCCGTCCGCCCGCACCTGGGAATAATCGCGCACCCGGCGCAGCAGGCGCAGCGCGATACGCGGCGTGCCGCGCGCGCGGCGGGCGATTTCCGCCGCACCCTCCGGTTGAATTTCGACCTTGAGCATTCCGGCGGCGCGGTTGATGATGTGTTCCATCGCCGTCTGGTC
This sequence comes from Chloroflexota bacterium, assembly GCA_014338005.1. Classification (GTDB taxonomy): domain Bacteria; phylum Chloroflexota; class Anaerolineae; order Aggregatilineales; family Phototrophicaceae; genus CFX2. The sequence continues at coordinate 5,185 of QUBZ01000025.1, forward strand.
GTAAAAATCCAGCCGGAACTGCGCGCCAAACCGGTCGCGCAGCGGCGGCGCCAGCAGCGCCAGCCGGGTTGTCGCGCCGATGACGGTAAAACGCGGCAGATTCAACCGCACATTTTTAGCGGCGGGGCCTTTGCCGATCACGATGTCCAGCATAAAATCTTCCATCGCCGGATAAAGCACTTCCTCGACGGCGCGCCCCAGCCGGTGAACTTCGTCAATGAAGAGGATGTCATTTTGTTTGAGATGAGTCAAAATAGCGGCCAGGTCGCCTGCGCGCTCGATGGACGGCCCGGCAGTGATGCGGATGTTGACGTTCATCTCGTTGGCAACCACATGCGCCAGGGATGTTTTACCCAGGCCGGGCGGGCCATAAAACAGGATGTGGTCTACCGGCTCCCGCCTGGCTCTGGCAGCTTCAATGATGATATGGAGATTTTCGCGCACGCTATCCTGCCCCACAATATCGCGGAGATACTGCGGGCGTAGGGCGATATTTTCCCGATCATCACGCCGTCGAATACCGCTGACGAGCCGCGCGTCATCGGCCATGCGGTTTGCTCCTTTGAATAATCTGTTCTAGTATAGCCGACGGCAGGCAGGGCGCAACCGCCGTTTTGACAGAGCGGGCAAGGGCGGCATACAATTAGCGCCGTTTGTGCAGAGAAGGGGGAAGATGAGTGTCTCAGGTGTTTGTTTCGCAGCACCCGCTGGTGCTGCATAAGCTGACCGCGCTGCGTGACGCGAGTACCGATCATCGGGGGTTTCGTGACCTGGTGCGGGAACTGGCATTGCTGCTGTGTTACGAAGCCATGCAGGATTTAACGCTTGCGCCCAAGACTGTTATAACGCCGATGGGGACGGCGCAGGGTTATAAAGCCGAGGAGGCGATTGGCCTGGTTCCGATTCTGCGTGCCGGGCTTGGGCTGGTGGACGGGGTGATGGAACTGCTGCCGAACGTCCAGGTATGGCATATCGGCCTCTACCGCGATGAAAAAACGCTGCGCCCGGTGGAGTATTATAACCGCCTGCCGACCGAACCGACCGTTCAAATCTGTCTGGTGCTGGACCCGATGCTGGCGACCGGCGGATCGGCAGTGGCGACGGTGGATATTCTCAAGCGGTGGGGCGTGAGGCGCATCAAGTTTCTGGGGTTGATCGCCGCGCCGGAGGGGGTCGAGCGTTTGACGACGGCGCATCCTGATGTGCCGATTCATGTGGCTGCCATTGACGAGCGGCTGAACGACATCGGCTTCATCATTCCGGGTCTGGGCGATGCTGGCGACCGCCAGTTTGGAACGTAGGCCGGTAGATGGTGGCTGCCTGGAGTGCTTATATTCTGGTTTTCGCGCTGGCGCTGAGCTTAACACTGGCGCTGACACCGCTGGCCGCCTATCTGGGCAAACGCTATAAAATCGTCGCCTTTGCCGGCGGGCGGCGGCTGAACGAGGGCGACCGGCGCGGCGTGCCGAAACTGGGCGGTCTGGCGCTGTTTGTTGGTTTTACGGCGGCGGTGCTGGCGGCGCAGTTTTTACCTGTGCCGCGCATGGATCCGTATGAAATCATTCGTTTGATCGGGCTGCTGCTGGGCAGTACGATTGTATTTCTGGTCGGGCTGGTGGATGATATTGTGCAGCTCGGTTCGTTCCCGCAGTTCATCGGCCAGTTTCTGGGGGCAGCGGTGGCGATCTTGTTCCAGATATTTATCGAATACGTCAATAACCCCTTGAGCGGCCAGCAGACCGACCCCTGGCCGTATGTGGTGACGGTCGCGCTAAGTTTCTTCTGGATTGTGGGCATGATGAACACCGTCAACTGGCTGGACGGGCTGGACGGGCTGGCGTCGGGAGTGGCGTTCATCGCCGGGACGATGCTGTTTATCAACAGTGCGTTTCGCGTGCAGCCAAACCAGGTCAGCGTCAGCCTGCTGCATCTGGCGCTGATGGGTACGGCGCTCGGTTTTTTGCTGTACAACTTTTATCCGGCGCGGGTATTTATGGGCGGCGGGGCGATGTATCTGGGGTATTTGTTGGGGACGCTCAGCATCATCGGCGGCGCAAAGATGGCGACTATCCTGCTGGTGATGGGGCTGCCGCTGATGGATGTGGCCTGGCAGATCGTCAACCGGATGCGCCAGGGGCGCAGCCCCTTTGAAGGCGACCGGGGGCATGTTCACTTCCGGCTGCTGGATATGGGCTTCAGCCAGCGTCAGATCGTGATCGTTTATTATCTGTTCTGCGCTTTTTTTGGGGTGTTAACGCTGGTGATCGAAAGCCAGTTTTTTAAGTTCATCGCGCTCGGCGTGATGCTGGCGCTGGTCGCGCTGGGGTTTATCATCCTGTCCCGGTCGCGTCAAACCGACTCTTCGGCGTCTTCGTGACGGCGGTCGTCGCCTTGATTGGAGGCATCCCCCGGTTTTTCGGCTGCTGCGCCGGGGATGACGGCCGGCGCGGCGCGACCCGGCGTGGGCGCGAGCGGAGAAGGCAGGGGTTTTTCCTCCGGCGCGATGATGTGGTCATCCCCGCGTGTAAGGGCCTCTCTGCCCGGCGCGCCGGGTATGGGCAGCGCAAAACGATAGACTGAAGGCGGGCCGGTGGGGGCAGTGCGGGCAGGTTTTTGAGGGAAGCGGGCTTTTTTCATTTCCGCCGCGCGCTGTGCTAACAGTTCGCTGCGGCGCATGGTGATTAATTTTCCATCCTTAAAGGTGGCGCTGTGACCTGTAAGTCGTTCGATGATGGCTTCTAGCGTCCCCAGGACGGCCACCATGAATAAATCCACCGCAATGATAAAAGCCAGCGTGCCAGACAGGGAATTGACGGTGGCGTTCAGGCTAATGAGGGCGTTAACCAACACTTCATCGGCGGCACCTAAAAATACCAGAATCAACAGCGCCGCCCCAATGACCGGCAAAATCAGCCGCCACCCGCGCAGATGTTCAGGACTGCCGGGCGTTAAGGTATTGGCGATGGTAAAAACCAGATAAATCCACAGCCAGAAATCGGGGGTAGCCGTAAGCCGGTGAACCATCTCCGAAATGTCGGTCAGGAAGCCGCTTTGCAGAGAAGAAGCAGCTTCCTGTACATTGATAACGGTGTTGGCGATCAGCCAGATCAGCAGCACGCCGGCGATGGACGGCGATGCGGTGATGATCGCCAGCCTGAGCGGGCCGGTTTTGGGAGCCAGCCGGACGAAATTGAGTTTTAGCTCCGCCACTTCCTGCTTTTTCGGCCATTCGAGCGCCCGCTCGGCGCGGACATTCAGCAGGCCGGCCACCAGCCAGTACGTAAATTCGTGCAGGACGATGCCGGGCAGGAAAAAAGCGTAAAAAAGAATGGTCGTCGTTTGCAGCTGCTTCGTGACCAGCCATCCCACCTTAAAGATATGCTGGTGAAGCCAGCGTTCCAGCCGGCGCAGCATAACCAGCATGGCTGCAACCAGCAGCCAGGGGATGAGCAGGTCGAAAACAAACAGCGTTACAGCCCTTTCGCTTTTGCGGCGCTTTCGACAAGCTGGACGAAATCATCCACTTTGAGCGATGCGCCGCCGACCAGCGCGCCGTCAATGTCCGGCTGCGACATATATTCCAGCATGTTGCTGGGTTTGACGCTGCCGCCGTACTGGATGCGGACGGATTGGGCGATTTCGTTCCCGTAAAGCTGCGCCAGGGTGCTGCGGATGGTGCCGCCGATGATGGCGTTGGCGACCTCGCCGCTGGCGTTTTTGCCGGTGCCGATGGCCCAGATTGGCTCGTAGGCGATGACGATGTTCCGCATGTTGTCGGCCTCGATGCCGGCCAGAGCGGCACGCACCTGCCCGCCGACGAAGGTCTGTGTTTCCCCGGCTTCGTTTTGCGCCAGGCTTTCGCCGACGGCGAGGATGGGTTTTAACCCGTAGGCCAGCGCCGCTTTGACTTTGCGGTTGATGTCCTCATCCGTCTCGTGTAGATAGGCGCGGCATTCCGAGTGTCCGATGATGACATATTCGGCCAGACCTTGCAGCATGGTCGGCGCGATCTGCGAGGTATAAGCGCCCTGAGCTTCCCAGTGGAGGTTTTGCGCGCCGACGTGAATATCCGTGTTTTTAAGCGCGTCGGCTACGGCGGCCAGCGCGACAAAGGTCGGACATACGATGCGCTCGACGCCGGTATAAGAGGCCAGCCGGGGCGCGAGTTCACGAACGAAGTCAACCGACTCGTTCAGCGTTTTATACATTTTCCAGTTTCCGGCGATGATGGGTTTCCGCATGATTGATGCTCCTGGGATGAATGATAATATTCGGGAGAGCGTTCGGCAAGCCGGGCAGGCCGATGAGCCGGTGTACCCATTTTTAACCGCGCTCTCCCGTACAGCAGACCTGTTCGCCAACCCCGATTATAGTGTAAACGGTGGCAGGCAAACAGTCGTAAGGGGTGAACCTATTTATCCTTAAGGGCGACCACGCCGGGCAGGGCTTTGCCCTCCAGCATTTCCAGGCTGGCGCCGCCGCCGGTGGAGATGTGCGTAATTTTATCGGCCAGGCCGAACTGCTCGACCGCTGCCGCCGAGTCGCCGCCGCCGATGATTGTTACCGCGCCGCTGCTGGTGATGTCGGCCAGCAGTTGGGCGACGGCGTTGGTGCCTTTGGCGAAATTCGGCATTTCAAAGACGCCCATTGGCCCGTTCCAGACGACCGTTTTGGCGTTCTTCAGAGTTTCCGCGAACAGTTCAACCGTGCGCGGCCCGATGTCATAAAATGCCCAGCCATCCGGCACGCCCTGTTCAATGGCGATGGTCTGGGTGTTGGCGTCGTTTTTGAATTCGTCACCCAGAACGGCGTCAACGGGCAGCACCAGTTTGTCGCCGCCGGTTTTCAGCAGGCCGAGGGCGGTTTCCACGGCGTCCGCTTCGACCAGCGAATTGCCCATCGCATAACCCTTTGCCTTAAAGAAGGTATTCGCCATGCCGCCGCCGATCAGAAGTTTGTCCACCTTGCCCAGCAGCGCCTCGATGACGGCGATTTTGTCGGAGACTTTGGCGCCGCCCAGGATGGCGACGAAGGGGCGCTGTGGATTTTCCAGCGCGGTTGCCAGATAATCCAGTTCTTTTTCCATCAGCAGGCCGGAAACGGCGGGCAGATAACGCGCCACACCCTCGGTCGAAGAATGCGCGCGGTGCGCCGAGCCGAAGGCGTCGTTGACGTACACATCGCCGAGTTTAGCCATCTGCTGCGCCAGTTCGAGGTCATTCTTTTCTTCGCCCTTATAAAAGCGGGTGTTTTCCAGCAGCAGCACGCCGCCTTCCGGCAGGTTGGCGACGGCCTGCTCTGCCACCGGCCCAACGCAGTCCTCGGCGAAAAACACGTCCACGCCAAGCAGCCCTGCCAGCACCGGGACGACCGGGCGCAGCGAAAACTTGGGTTCGGGGCCGGCTTTCGGGCGACCCAGGTGGGACATCAGCGCCACCGAGCGGGGGTTCTGGTCGAGGATGTATTTGAGGGTGGGGACGGCGGCGCGCACGCGGGTATCGTCGGTGACGCTGCCGTTTTCAATAGGCACGTTGAAATCCACGCGCACTAGCACGCGCTTACCCTTCAGGTCAATATCACGAACGGTCATTTTGTTCATTTATTTATCACTGCCTCCATGCAAGAAAGAGGCGAGGAACGAATGCTCGCCTCGCCTCGTTAATCGCTATCGCAACGGTTTACAGCCCCGGTTAAAGTTTTTCGCCAACCAGCTTGGTCAGGTCGGCGACACGGACGGAGTAACCCCATTCGTTATCGTACCAGGTGATGACCTTGACCAGATTGCCCATGACCATGCAGGAGCCGGCGTCAATGATACTCGAACGGCTGTCGCCCTTGAAGTCCACCGATACCAGCGGCTCGTTTGAGACGCCCAGGATGCCTTTCATCGGGCCGTTGGCGGCGGCCTCGAACATGGCGATCAGTTCATCCTTGGTGGTTTCTTTTTCGACGGTCGCCACGAAGTCCACCAGCGAAACGGTGGGGGTGGGGACACGAACGGCGAAACCATCGAACTTACCCTTCAGGTCCGGGATGACCAGCGACACCGCTTTAGCCGCACCGGTGGTGGTTGGGATCATGCTGAGCGCCGCCGCGCGGGCGCGCCGCAGGTCTTTGTGCGGCAGGTCGAGGATGTTTTGATCGTTGGTGTAGCTGTGGATGGTGGTCATCATGCCCCGGACGATCTTCAGGTTGTCGTGGACAACTTTAGCCGCCGGCGCCAGGCAGTTGGTGGTGCAGGATGCATTCGAGATGATGTGATGATTGGCCGGGTCGTAAGCGTCGCCGTTCACACCCAGGCAGATGGTGATGTCTTCGTTTTTGGCCGGGGCGGAAATGATGACCTTCTTTGCGCCGGCGGTCAGGTGTTTACTCGCCGAGTCGCGGTCGGTGAACCTGCCGGTGCTTTCGATCACGATGTCCACGCCCAGGTCTTTCCAGGGCAGATTAGCCGGGTCTTTTTCCGCCAGCGCCTTGATTTCGTCGCCGTCCACAACCAGCGCGCCTTCCTTAACCTCGACCTGACCGGGGTAGCGGCCATAGTTCGAGTCGTAACGGAAAAGGTGCGCCATCGTCTTCAGGTCGCCCAGGTCGTTGAAGGCCACGATGTCAATGTCGTTGGGGTAGCTTTCCCGAATGGCGCGGACTACCTGCCGACCGATGCGTCCAAAACCATTGATACCTATGCGAATTGCCATGTTGTTACGCTCCTTGTATATTGTATGCCCCGGTTATTGTATCCGGTTCGGCATAAAAATGACGATGCACACTGATTAAACTTCTTCGATGGCAGATACTGCCGCGTTACTGCCGAATCGCTCCTGTTCGTTGAGCTGCCAGATGGCTTTAATGAGTTTTTGCGGGTCGTGCCGCCAGGGGCGTTCGGGGTCGATGAGGTCGGTGTAACGCGCTTCGTACCGCTGCAAGATTTCGTGATGGGCGGGTGCAGGGCGCACGTAATGGGTGTTTGTCCCCGCGTTTTCGGTCGGGTAGGTGTTATTTGCCAGAACAGCCTGGAATATGCCGCGACCGACATGGCGCTCTATCGCCAGCACATGGTCGGCAACGGTAAATCCGTCGGTTTCGCCGGGCTGAGTGGCGACGTTGCAGATGTAAATCCGATAAGCGCCGGTCGCGCGCAGCGCCTCCGCGATGCCTCGAACCAGAAGATTGGGCAGAATGCTGGTAAACAGGCTGCCCGGCCCGATGATGACCAGATCCGCTTCCAGGATGGCGCGGACGCTCTCCTCGTAGGCCTGCACATTCGGCGGCGTAAGCTGCAAGGCTTCAATCTGTCCGCCAGTTTCGGTGATGACGGACTCCCCATGCACTGTTACAAGGCGGTTCGATGATGGTAAACGTATCAAAGCCGAGAGGTTTACGTCTTCCAGGGTGGCCGGCAGCACGCGCCCCTGGATATTCAGCACGCGCTCGGTTTCGATGAGGGCGGTTTCGATGCTGCCGGTCACTCCCGCCAGGGCACTGATGAACAGGTTGCCGAAAGCGTGGCCGCCCAGTTCACCACCGATGTTAAAACGGTGTTGAAACAGGCGGGTCATCAGACTTTCGTCGTCGGCCAGCGCGGCGATATTGTTCCGCAGATCGCCCGGCGGCAGCACGCCCAATTCGCGGCGCAGGCGGCCAGAACTGCCGCCATCATCGGCGACCGTGACGACGGCGGTTATATTGCTGGTGTATTGTTTTAACCCGCGCAATACGGATGGCAATCCCGTACCCCCGCCGATCACAACCGCTTTTAAACCCTTCTGCCGCCTGCTGTGTGCATAAACAACATCAATAACCCGCCCCTGCTGGTGGCGGCGGTAGGGGGCCAGGATGCTGCGCGAAAGCCGGACAACAGCCAAAACTACAATGTCCAGACCAAATGCGACGGCCACGATAATTAACAGCCATTCGCCAACAGCCGGAAGGCCGGTGATCGGGTGGATGCCCATCAAGGCCAGCGTCATGTAGGACAGCCCGGCTGATACCATCAAAATACCCACCAACAGGAGCGCCAGCCAGCGTTTTACGCCGATGCCAGGGGTAAGCAGTTTCACCAGCGCCTGCGGCCTGAACATTACCATTCAGCTAACCCGAACCAGTCTAAAAGAAAAGATTAACACTCTCCAATCCCTCTGTCAAAGTCAAGGTTCATGCTCCACCCGGTCAAATGTCATATTCTGATTTTCGGCGTCCGGCGAGGATATAAAGCAGCCCTGCCGCAATAACGGTGAGGCTGCCGATTGCCAGCGCGGCTTCAAACCAGAACTGCTCTGGGAAAAGGCGAATAAGCATGTCGGAGTATTCAAAGCGCCAGGTGCCGCTTTCAAAAAAGAGCTGATGGAAAGTATTGAAAAAGAAATTCCAGTTGAACACGGCGACCACCACGATGGCAAAAATCATGACCAGCGTGAACAGGCTGCCGCGCTGCAGGGCGCGGCGCAGCAGAGGGCGCGTCTGTTTACTTCTGACCAGGGCGGCAGCCATTACGGCGACGACGACGGCCAGCCCTACCGCCAGGGCAAAAGCCATCTGAGTTACCCATTTTACATCCTGCATGTGGTGTAACTCGCGGGCGTTAAACATAGATTGGCCGTCCGGGAGGCGCATACCGCTTAAAAAAGTGATGTCCTCGGCGTTGAGCAGATACTCCAGCGTGCGGGGCGCGTAACGAATCCGTTCCTGGGTGGTCAATCGGTAAAAATCGGCGGGAAAACCGGGGCGATTGTAGACCAGTTGGAGGAAAAGCGGCGTCATGACCAGGCGAACGCTGAGCATGACCAGCAGAACGGGTGTTGAAAGTGCGATGCACCAGGCCATCGCACGAACGATAAAGGAGGGTTTATTCTGCTCCGCCGCCGGTTGAGTGGGGTAATCAGTCATAAGGCCTCACGGCTGCTGAACGGCTAACTGGTCTGTTCCGCCGGAAATGAGGAAGTTGAGAACCAGCGAGTCAACTAAGGTTTCCACCGGGGCGCGGTCGTCGGTGAAGATGAGATCGGAATGACCGACCGGCGCAAGCTGCATTACACCCCACGTCAGCGCGTCGCGCAGGAGCGGATGGGCATCGGCGGGCAGGATGCTGAGGTTGTGCGCCAGATTTTCCGATGAGGCGGGCTGCGAAGTGGCGACCAGGATGGTATTAAAGGAATTGGGAACGTCCATCGCATATACATTAGGAAACACGGCGCGCAGCGTGGCAGCCAGCGCGTCTATAAGGCGGCGGTCGGTATTCGTGCGCCCGACGTTGACGGCTACCACGCCGTTGTCAGCCAGGCGGCGGCGCGCTTCCTGAAAAAATTCTACCGTCGTCAGATGCCAGGGGATGTAGGGGGGGCGGTAAGCGTCTATGGCGATGACGGTATAAGACCGGTCAAGCTGGTTAAGCATGTAACGTCCGTCCTGTGCATAAACGGTCAGGTTCGGCATGGCCTCTGCATTCATGTCAAAGTAGCGCGCGCCGGCTTCGATGATGCCGGGGTCTATTTCGATGCCGTCAATCGGTATCGGGCCGTATACCGCCGTATACTGGCGGGCAATCGTGCCGGCGGCGAGGCCGACGATGCAGAGCGCCTCAACGTCGGCAGGCGCGAAGGGCGGGTTATTAAAATAGGGCGCGGTGAGGAAAAAGCTCCAGGTGCGGTGATCGTCGGCGTAAGTATCGGGACTCCACTGGCTGTGAATGCCCTGGCCTTCGTTCAGATACAGGTAGCGGTTTCCGGCGGCATCTTCCTGAACCTGGATGAAATTATAGGCGCTTTCATCCTCATACAGCAGGGTCGCACCGGGGAAGGGCGGGCGGAGCGGGCTGTCCGGCGCGAGGATGGTCAGCAGGCCGATGAGGAGCGGCATCCATAACCAACGCAGGGCGGCGCGGCGCTGCTGCTGCCAGAGGCCGATAAAACCGACAACATAAAGAATGCCCCCGAACAGCAAAAAAGTACGCAGCGTCCCCAGTTCGGGGATGATAAAAAGGGTCGGTAAAAAGGTTCCAACCAGGCTGCCCAGCGTGCTGACGGCATAAATACGCCCGGCGGTTCTGCCGCTGTCGGCGATGCCGCTCAGAGCCAGCCGGATGGCGAAGGGTGAGACGCAGCCGAGCAGCGTCACGGGGACGGAAAACAGGATGAGTATCGAAAAAAACGATCCCAGCGTCAGCGCCGCCTGAGCGCCGGCGAAGGCTGCGGCGGCTGTGGTCAGGATAGGGCGGGATACCAGGGGGATGAGGGCGCTCAAAAACGCGCTCCATACCAGGATACGATAGAAGGTCGAATAGTGCGGCGAGCGATCCGCCCACCGGCCACCGATAAAATAACCCACCGTGAGATACAGCAGAATCAGACCGATCACATTGGCCCAGACAATATTGCTGGTGCCAAAAATGTTACCCAGCAGGCGAGAAGCCGAAAGTTCAACGGCCAGCGTGGTCATGCCGCCGGTGAAAACGCAGACGTAAAGATAGGCGCTGCGGGGGGACAGAAGTTGATCGGCAGTGTTGATGACCAAGTAAGCATATCCTTACAGTTTTATACGAGCAGGGTTATATTATCTCAGGTCTATTCGAGGGGAAAGGGTATTCGATGGTATTTGACATTCGCCGGGCGATTATTCAGGATGTTGAGGCGCTCCTAGCGATTAAACAGGCGGTATGGCCGGATGAAGCCGCGAACCTGGATCATATCCGCGCCGCGCTGGGTGATGCGGCGCATGTGACTCTGGTGGCCGAGGTGAACGGCAGGATAATCGGTTTTGTGGATAGTTTTATCACAACCGCGTATGGAGGCGCGCGCCGGTGGGAAGTAGACCTGCTGGCGGTTCAATCCGACTATCGCGGCCAGGGGGCTGCCCGCCAATTGGTGATGGCGGCCACGCGCGCCGGCTGCGAGCGCGGCGCGGAACTGGCGCGGGCGCTGGTGGCGGCGGATAATCAGGCGAGCCGGCGGGTGTTCGCCGGCTGCGGTTACACCTGTGAAAATCGGGCGCGGAGTCTTTATCTATCGTCTGGCGGCGCGGCAGGAAGTCCGCATCCCTCAGACGACGCCTGTCTTATCCCGGTCAGGACGCTGAATTACAACGGTGTCTGGCTGGAGGAAGTTTATACAACTGCGGCTTTCCGCCGCGCGCAAAGCGTGTGCGCGGAACAAAAACTTGACCTGGCAGGGGCGGTTGTGCCGGACGAATGGGCGGCTGAGAATGCCCGGAAAGCCGGTTTTGTCCCGGTGGGTGATTATCACTGGTGGTGCGTTAGCCTGGGCGCTGCGCCAGCGCCATGCTGAGGTCGTCGCCTTTATGGACGACCAGGGTCGGAATCCTGCCGAGCCGCAGCAGGGCGACCGTTTCATCCGCCGGTTTGCTGCCACCGAATGAATGTGGGTCAACCAGGATGCACATGGGGCGAATCCCCCGCCGCGAGAGAATCTGAGCTTCGTTTATCCAATCCTGCTCCAATGAAGCGGTGACGATTACCAGCGTCGTGCCGCGCGTGAGGTAGGGCGTTTCCAGGGTGAGCATTTGCTGGAGCGAATAGCTGGAGAAACTGCGGGCGACGGCCAGCGTTTGCAGAATCCGGGTAAGCTGGCGGTTGCCGCGTTCCGGCTGGTGAACTTCGCGGTGCGGCGTATAACCGACGAAACCTAACGACCGTTCCGACTCGATGAAATATTTTGCCAGCGAGGCCGCCACGACGACGCTGTATTCCTCGGTAGAGGCGGGGATAGCCTGGCTGGTGGGAATTACCGGCCCCGTGCGCCCGACGCGCTGAACGGTCGGCTCCTCGACCAGCGAAGTGGATGAAAAATCCACGAACAGCCAGATGTCTACCAGGGGGTCAATCTCAAATTCTTTGACCAGCAGCCGGTCTTTACGCGCCGTACTGGGCCAGTGAATCCGGTTGAAACTGTCGCCCGGCACGTAATCGCGGATGCCGGCGGCGTTGGTGGTGATGTGGTGCGCGCGCTGGCGCTGCGCCGCGCCGCCGGAGAGGAGTCCCATCGGCAGGTGTACCTGGTTGATCGGCACGGTGGCCGGGTAGACGATGACGCGGGAGGTCGCGTCCAGACGGCGCGGCGTCAAAAAAAAGCCGAAAGGGTCGCCGCTGATGAGCGTAACCGGCCCAAGCTGGAACTCGCCGCGCACCAGACAGGGCGTTTCGACATACCAGCGATAGTTTCGGCGTCCGCCCAGCGCCGGCACGACATGGCTGGCGCGGTGGCCGGGCAGGGTGGAGTGATCGCGCACTTCCAGCCACAGCTTGGGCAGGATGGTTCGGTTGCGAACGATGAAGGCTTCATCGAGGCTGCGCCCGACCTGCGCGCGCCGCGCGCGGGTCTTTCGGCTGAGGCTAATCCAGCGCACCGAAATCCAGGACCAGGTGAAAGAAATCGCCAGCAGCCCTCCCAGGAGGTAGGCGATGTTAAAAAACAGGGAGCGCCCGGTGAAAAGGCCGGTGAGCAAACTGATGATTAACAGCAGATAGATGGCGTTGCGACGGTTGGGCATAGGAGGGTTACTGCCATGCCGATGCACCCGGTATGGGGGTGGAGGCCAGAACGTCCTGTACGATGGTGCGGGCGGTGATGTCTTTGATTCGCGCCGCCGGGCCGACGATAATCCGGTGCGAGAGCGTGGCTTCCGCCAGTGCCTTTACATCGTCCGGGATGACATAATCGCGCCCGGCCATCGCGGCCCGCGCCTGCGACGTGCGAAACAGCGCCAGCGAGCCGCGCGGGCTGCTGCCCAGGTAAACATCCGGGTGCTGGCGGGAGGCATTCGCCAGGTTGATGATGTACTGTTTGATTTCATCGGCGACGTAAACCTGGCGGATGGCCTGCTGGGCGGCCATGAGTTCCTGCACGCTGACAGCCTGCCGGATGTTATTGATCGGGTGGTCGTACTGCTGCGCGGAAAGCACCGTCAGTTCTTCGGCAGGGCTGGGATAACCTAGCTGGATACGCATCATAAAACGGTCGAGCTGCGCTTCCGGCAGCGGGAATGTGCCTTCGTATTCAATCGGGTTCTGGGTTGCCAGGATGATAAACGGCTCTTCCATGGCGTAGGTTACGCCATCTACGGTGATCTGCCGTTCTTCCATCGCTTCTAACAAAGCGGCCTGTGTTTTGGGGGTGGCGCGGTTGATTTCGTCGGCCAGGACGATCTGAGCCATGATCGGCCCGGCGCGAAACTCAAACTCGCGGGTTTTCTGGTTAAAAAGCGACACGCCGGTTATATCCGATGGAAGCATATCGGGGGTGAACTGGATGCGGCTAAACGTGCAGCCGATGGTGCGGGCGATGGCTTTTGCCAGCATGGTCTTGCCGACGCCGGGGATGTCCTCGATCAAGATATGCCCCTGGCTGAGCAAACCAAGAACGGTCAGCCGGACTTCATTACGTTTGCCGATGATGACCTGGTTGATGCTTTGGACGATACGTTCCGCCACGTTCTGGGCCAGGGCGGTGGGGTGCTGCTGGTTGCTGCTCACGCGTGGAGTTTGACGAGTGTCTTGGGGATATTCGGGCATAAGACCTGCTTTTCTTGGGTTACTGCTGTTCGACGATTAAACCAGTATAGCGAAAGTTGCGTCGGTGAGAACCCCGGATGTAAATCGCTAAACTATCTGAGGCGACTTGCCGATTGTATTCTGTTTAGTATAATAAATCTCGGCTGGTGCGCGCCAGCGTTATTCCGTTTTAATTTTATGACCACTTTTCCAGAATTACGTAGTAAAATTGATTGACAGCAGTTGCAGCGTTTCAGGCCTCTTTCCAACACATATCTGCTGCCCGAAGCCGGGCAATTTTGAGAGGAGTATATTTATGGCGAAATCGCGGACTGAATTGATGGTTGATCGCCTTCGTGATCTTCAGTCCACTACGCCGGAGATCGAGGCTTCTGCGGTGGTGAGCGTGGATGGCTTGATTATGGCATCGTCACTACCGGCAGGCGTAGAGGAAGATCGCGTTTCGGCGATGTCTGCGGCGATGCTTTCCCTGGGGGAGCGGATTTCAAACGAGTTAGGGAGAGGTCTGCTCGACCAGGTGTATATCAAAGGCAAAGACGGCTATGTGATTCTGATGTCCGTCGGTGAAGAGGCGGTACTGACCACCCTGGTGCGCGAGGGCGCGAAACTCGGCCTTATTTTTCTCGATATGCGCCGGACGGCGGATGATCTGGAAAAACTGGTCTAACCGGGCTGCACCTGTCTGACCCCAAGATGCTGCTACCGAAAACCGGCGGGGTGATGAGTCAGGCGTACTCCCCCGCCGCGATTTTTGTTTTTATGAGTTGGTGTGAGTGTGACTATGCCTAAGCCCAAGTATATCTTCTGCACCGGCGGCGTGGTGAGTTCGGTCGGTAAAGGCGTGACCGCCGCTGCTATCGGGCGTATTCTGAAAGCCAGGGGTTTGCGCGTGGCTATTCAAAAGCTCGACCCGTATTTAAACGTAGACCCCGGCACGATGAGCCCCTACCAGCATGGCGAGGTGTTCGTGACCGCCGACGGCGCGGAAACCGACCTTGATCTGGGGCATTACGAGCGATTTATTGATGAAAACCTGAACCGTACCTGTAATGTCACTGCCGGCCAGGTTTATGGGTATGTGATTGATAAGGAACGGCGGGGGGATTTCCTGGGGGGGACGATTCAGGTCATCCCGCACATCACCAACGAGATCAAGCGGCGTATCGCGCTGGTCGGCAAAGAGAATAATGCCGACGTGGTTATCGTCGAAGTCGGCGGAACAGTAGGGGATATTGAGGGGCAGCCCTTCCTGGAAGCGATTCGGCAGATGCGGATGAGCGTGGCGCGGAACGACTCGTTGTGCGTCCACGTCACTTTTCTGCCTTATATCGGCGCGACCGGGGAACTCAAAACGAAGCCTACTCAACACAGCGTCCGCGATCTGCGAAGCATCGGTATTCAACCAAACGTGATTATCGCGCGGACGGATCACCCGGTCAGCAAGGACGTAACCGATAAAATTGCCCTGTTCTGTGATGTGGACGAGGAAGCGGTCATCCCGCTGCAAACCACCGACCTGCTGTATGAAGTGCCGCTGACGCTGGAGGATGCCGGACTGGGGGATTATTTGGTCGAGCAGTTACAGCTTGGGGCCGGTAAGCCCGACCTGGACAAATGGCGCAGCATGACGCGGCAGATGCGGGCGGCCCAGGAACCGATCAGAATCGCTGTTGTCGGTAAATATGTCGAACTCCACGATGCTTATATGAGCGTGAAGGAGGCGCTTTTTCATGCGGCCAGCGCCCAGAACCGCCGCCTGGAAATCGAATGGATTTACTCCGGCGATTTAGAAAAGGAAAAAAGCTGGGATCGGTTGGCTTCGGCTGATGGAATCGTCGTGCCGGGCGGGTTTGGCTACCGGGGAGTGGAAGGCAAAATCCTGGCGGCGCGGTTTGCCCGCGAGCGTAAAGTGCCGTACCTGGGTTTATGCCTGGGGATGCAGGTGATGTGCATTGAATTTGCTCGTGATGTTCTGAACCTGGAGGGGGCGAACAGCTCTGAGTTTGATAATACAGAATATCCGGTGATTGATCTGATGCTGGAGCAGCGGGGGATCACTGATATGGGCGGGACGATGCGGTTAGGGTTGTATCCCTGCCATCTGCTGCCCGGTTCGGCGGCGGCGCGGGCATACCAGGGTGTGTCGGAAGTTCAGGAGCGCCACCGGCATCGTTTTGAGTTTAATAATGCCTACCGGACGGCTTTTGAGCGAAGCGGCATGATCTTTAGCGGATTGAGTCCCGAAGGTGAACTGGTCGAAATCGCCGAGCTTAAAGAACACCCGTTTATGGTGGGCAGCCAGTTCCACCCGGAATTTTTGAGCCGCCCCAACCTGCCGCACCCGCTTTTTATGGCGCTGATTCGAGCCGCGGTAGAACACGCCCGTGCGCGAATACAGGATGATGCTAACCTGACTGCAAATGGCTTTATTCAGCAGGATTTGCCGGACGAAACACAACTGAGGAATTGAAAGATATGTCAATTGATAGTTATCTGCGCGCCATCCCAAAGGTTGAATTGTACGTTCAGCTTGAAGGGGCGATGCAGAAAGATACCTTGTTAATGATCGCCGAGCAGAACGATATTGCCGACTCGGTAAAACATTTCAGGCAGTGGGTGGCTTTAATCGAGCAGCCGGATTCCAGACGTCTGGACGAACTAGTGCGCGTGACCAGCACATGGCTGCAACAGCCGGATGATTTGACCCGACTGGTGTATGAGCTGGGGGTGAGCCTGGCGAAACAAAACGTGCGTTATGCAGAGGTCGGTGTTTCCCCGCTGCTGTACATGGAAAACGGCCTGACATTCGAGCAGTTTCTGGCGGCCATTAATGATGGCCGCGACCGCGCTGCACGAGGGTGGGGGGTTCAACTGGCCTGGCTGCTGATGCTGCCGCGCGACCAGCCGCGCCGCGCCGATGATTTTCTGCGCTGGGTGACGAGCGCCGCCGCCAAACGCGGTGGGGTGGTTGGGCTTGGCCTGATTGGGTCGGAAGACGCCCAGCCGGCGGCACAGTTCGAGCGTCCCTTCCGAAATGCTGTGAAAAAGGGCGTGCCGCGTATCGTCCAGGCCGGGGATGTTCTGGGCGGGCAGGGAATTCTGGATGTCGTTACCCACCTGGAGCCAGATCGTATTATCGGCGGGTGGGGCGCGCTGGAGTCCCCGGATGCGCTCAATGTCTTGGTCGAGCAGCATATACCGCTGAGTTTGAGCATAGCGCATGAGGTGCGCCGGGGCGCGGCTGCCTCCTATGCGGATTACCCGCTGCGCCGGCTTCTGGACGAAGGCGTTACGGTCACGTTGGGAACGGGGATGCCGGAACTGTACAAAACAAATCTGACGCAGGAATACCTGGCCGCTTACGAACTGGTGGACGGCGTTTTAGAGGAGATAGAAGAAATCGCTTTAAATGCGGTGCGGGCCAGTTTGCTGCCGGATGATGAAAAACAGCGAATGCTGGCGGTTTTTTCGGAAGAATATGCTCGACTGCGAGCCGAGCATGTTACCCCGGCGCAAGCGTGAAAACAGCGCCGCCAACAGCAGCGTTGGGAAATAAAAAGGCCGGGGGACACCCGGCCTTAAAGTTGTGGTGTGTGAATATCAGGGGGTTGACTTTTCTTTTTTGAGGAGCTGCACCATCTGTAAAAGCACCTGACGAACGCTGCTTTTCTGAGTGGCGACACAGGGCATGACCGTGACATCAACGCCGGCTTTGGTGCCGCGCCGCACTTCGGCGAGTTTGGCCGCGCCTTCGAGATCGGTTTTGTTGGCGACCACGAGATGCGGAACGGTCACAAAACCGGAAAACAGGTTAATGAGTTCCGCCGCATCCGGGAAGGACGGCGCATCGGTGCTGTCCACCAGGACGATGAAGCCGCTCATCTCGCTGGAGAGAATTTCCCACATAAAATCAAAGCGGGTCTGTCCCGGCGTGCCATACAGATAAAGCGTATCACCGTCCAGCTGGACGCGACCGTAATCCATAGCGACGGTGGTTTCGGCCTTGATGCCCTTGTCCTCGGTCGTGATTTTTTTCTCGGTTGAAACAACGGGAATGTCAGAAATGGTTTTGATAAATTCTGTTTTCCCGGAGTTGAACGGCCCGGTGACAACGATCTTAAAAGCAGACACGGAACCCTCCTTGAGGGGTCAGACAGTGCGTTCTGTACTCCATTGTACGTTGAAAGAAACCCTGCTGCAAGCGTTAGGTATCCGCCGCCGATGGATGTTTAAAATCCATAAAACGATAGCCGACCCCGCGTTCGGTCAGGATATATTTGGGGTTAGCCGGGTCCTCTTCGATTTTTTCTCGCAGATAGTTTACGTATAATCGAACGTAGTGGGCTTCGTCCCGATATTCATAACCCCAGACTTTGGCTAACAACTGGTCGTGCGGCACTGTCCAGCCCGCATTTTCGACCAGATGATAAAGCAGGCGATATTCAGTCGGGCGCAGCTTGATATGCTCGCCGTTTACGATCACCTCGCGCTGGTTAAAGTCAATACTCAGGCGGTCATCAATTTTCAGAACAGCCTGTTCGGGGGAAGCCGAGGGCATACTGGCGCGCCGCAGGACGGCTTTGATGCGGCTGGAAAGCTCGCGCGGGCCAAAGGGTTTGGTAATATAATCGTCCGCGCCGAGTTCGAGGCCGTAGACTTTATCGTTTTCTTCGCCTTTGGCGGTGAGTATGATAACCGGTATGTTTGAAAATTCCCGCAGCATACGCAGGGTTTCGTAACCGTCCAGCTCCGGCATCATGATGTCGAGCAGCACCAGATCGGGTAGTTTGGTGCGGACAGCTTCGAGGGCTTGCAGGCCGTCACGCGCCTCGATGACCTGATGCCCCTCCAGCTCCAGGTTCATACGAATGAAGCCGATCATACGCGGCTCGTCATCTACGACCAGGATGCGCTTGCCATCACGCTGACCCGCTCTTGGGAGTTTGGTGGTCATAGGTCAACGTTTTTCAGTCATTGCGCCACAACTGCGGGAAGTCGGCGCCGGCGTCCGGGTCGGGCATGACCTGAATCAGGTTAATGCGCGACCAGGGAAACATAACTGTTGTGACGCCTTCATCCAGCCAATCCACTTCCCGATCTTTACGATCGCGGGGATTTTTGCCGATAATCATGATGTCTGATGGATTGGGCAGTTCTTCAACGTCCAGTTTGATCGGTTCAGCATTTGCAACGTGAATGAGAAGGGTAATCATAACCTCTCCAATGGATGTCTGCGATTGAGAATGTAAAAACGGCGCATGGAACGCGCGATGTCGGACATCATTTAAAGTAAATGTGGGCCACCAGCTTGCCGAGGCGAATTTCATCGCCATCGCGCAGGATACGTGGTTGGTCCGGGACTAACCGCTGGCCGTTTAAATGGGTGCCGTTGGCGCTGCCCATATCCACCAGCGTGAGTGTATCTTCGTTACGATAGATAGCGGCATGAATGCGCGACACACCCTTGTCGAGCGCGCCGAAAGGCGTCAGGTCTACATCGGGTTTTTGCGGGCTGGTAGCATCGGTGCGTCCGAGGATGGTTCTTTTGGCCGGCTGTATGATAACGGGCTGAGAAGCATCGCGGATATGAATGATGACAGAAGCATCCTGGCCGAAGCGCGCCGTACCCCAGGTGGCTTTGGCGGCCAGGTCGTTGGATGATTGATCGAGCTGTTTGGTGGGTAATACGGCGCTTCCCGAACCGCCCGTCAGGCTCTGGCCGCATTCCTCGCAAAACAACATGCCTTCAAGGTTTTTTGATCCACAGTAAGGACAGGTGACCATTACGACACGTCCTCATTTGATGGCCCCAAGAGCAAAAAACGAGTTTGATATTTCAAGGTTTTGCGTCCCGCATCCGACAGGTTGCTGGTATGCGCGACCCGGCGGGCTTCAGATCGCGCCTGGTTGGCAAGGTCTTCTTCGCCCATTGCCAGCAGGCGGGTTGCCAGATTTTCCAGCCGGCGCGTGGCTTCGCGGATGTCGCCGCTGGCAAGCGCCTCTTGCGCGCGCTCCTGCATTCGATAGAGCGTCAGTTTTCCCAGGGCATCCAGGATGGCAACCGGCGGGTCTTCTGGCGGGGGATTATCATTTACCTCCAGCGAGATGTCGCTGAGGCTTTGGAAGTGCTGATTCTGGTTTGCCAGCACGTCGCCGGTGGAAACCAGGCGTGCCACCGAGCGAAAACCGAGCGCCATGTTGGCGGGCAGCTGGAACTGCAAGAGGACGGATATGTTACGATTGGCCTGCAAACTGCCGAGTTGTATGTAACCATCGTCAACCGTTAGCGGCTGCGGGTGCGGCGAGAGTTTAAAGGCCGATTCGAGTTTTACGTCCGGGTCGGGTGCGACGGACAGGCGCACCCGTTCGGCAAAAGCGTTGGATAAATTGCGTACATGGTTGTTCAAAAAGCTGACAACCGCGCTGGCAGAGTTGATATACGATGATGTGCCGCCGGTAACAGAAGCTAACTGGTCGAGAAATTCATCGTTCCATTCCTGCCCAAGCCCCATCGCGCTGATGCTGATGCCCTGTTCAGCGGATTTGCGGGCCAGTTCGATACAATTCTCGTGGTCGCCAAAGGTGTTTCCGTCAGTCAGCAGGACGACGTGGTTGACCAGTTTAGGGCCAAGGAAACGTCGGTTCTGCTCCACGCCGGCGGAGAGTCCCTTGAAGATTTCCGTTCCGCCGGAAGCGATCATCATGCTGATTTTGGCCTTAAGGGCCTGTTTGTTCTGAACAGGTGTGGCTGGAATGATAACTTCAGCGCGGTCATTGAAGCTCACGACCGAAAGAATATCGCCTTCGGAAAGCTGATTGACGATTTCGTGGGCGGCAACCTTTACCTTATCCAGGCGAGTGCCGTTCATGGAGTTGCTGTGATCGAGAACCAGCGTGAGGTTAAGGCGTGTCTCGCGTTTTTGATCCTGGTTGCGCGCGCGGGGGTCGGGAAGAATCTCGGCCAGCAGGTAAATTACCTGCGGTTCGGGGAGGGGGACAACGGCTCTTTTGCTGGGTGTGACGCGCAGGGAAAAATTCAGACCTTCATCAGGGCGCTGCCGGGCGATTTGATGGTCGTAGGCGCGGCGGCGGTCTGCGTCTATCAGGAGTTCATAGGCGACGGTGACATCCTGAAACTGGACGGCGGCGCCGGGATTATTCGGATTTGCGTCGGGATGCAGGCGGCGCGCAACACGACGGTAAGCCGCCTTGATCTCGTCCGCCGAGGAATCCGGCGAAACGCCCAGGGTGATGTAAGGATCAATACTCGTCACAGCCATAACAGCACATACAATTCCACTATCCCGGTATCTGTAAAACAATCGCTGTAATATTATCCGTCCCACCGTGCGTATTGGCTAGGGCGACTAATTTATCACAGGCTTCCTGCGGGCTGTCGTACCGCATCACGATTTCGGCGATTTCATCCTCCGTGACCATATTCCAGAGTCCATCACTGCACAACAAGAGTTTGGACTTGGGCGGCAGACGCCGTGTTAAAGCATCTACTTCGACATTTTCGCTTTGCCCAAGCGCGCGGTAGAGAACATTACGCTGAATATGATTGACGGCTTCTTCCGGCGTGATCTGATCGAGTTCGATGAGACGCTGCACCAGGGAATGGTCACGGGTGATTTTTTCCAAGCCATCTTTGGTTATCAGGTAAATACGGCTGTCGCCGACATGTACGATATAGGCAAGATCGTTGACGATGGCGACGGCGGTCAGGGTTGTGCCGCCTTCCGGCACTTTGGCGATAATATCGGCGTTGGCTTTTTGAACCGCCGAAATCAAGGCCTCGGTAATGGGCATTCGGTCAGCATCATTCTCGCCGCGCAGCATGGGCAGACAGACACTGGCGGCAACGTTGGAGGCTACGACGTGAGCCGCCATGGCGGAGGCCTTTTCGCCGTCATGATGTCCCCCCATTCCATCGGCCACGATAAACAGGCCGAAGTCCGGGCGCTGATCGGAACTGCGGCTGGTCGTAAAGAGGGAAAATACCGAGTCCTGATTGGAGTTGCGAACCATGCCTACGTCGGTTGACTGACCGAAGCGGAGATGTTCATTGCTGGACGAGATCACCGTTTCGGGGGGCAGGGGGCGTGTTGCGCCGTCAGCCACCGTTTGGGGAGCGGGGGTGTTCGTATCCGCAGCAACCGGAGCCGTATCCACCTCTTTAGAGGCAGGCGGCATGGGCGGTTCAAGCGGTGTAGTTTCTATTTCCGGTTCACTCTCGGACGCTGCCGGTTTGTCCGGTGGCTTTGAACCGGGTTGACTAAAAAAGCGGCGGAACAAATCCATAGTTGTTAAGCTCCAATCGTGGATACGAGTTAGTTGACCAGCGGCAGCGCGTAGAGCGTTTTGTCAAACGAACCAAAAATGATGACATCGTTAGCGATACAAGGGGTTGATGTGATCGCGCCGTTGGTCTTAAACTTCCAGCGTTCTTTGCCGGTTTGCATATCCACGCAGTAGAGGTACTCATCGGTGCCGCCAAAATAAACCGCGCCCTGATGAACGACTGGCGATGAAATAATCGGTTTGTCGGTTGCGAATTTCCATTTTTCCCTCGACGTTTGGGCATTGATGGCGTAGAGATGACCGTCCGCCGAGCCAAAAAACAGCAGGTCTTCCTCAACAACCGGCGACGAGATAACCGGCCCATTGGTACGAAAACGCCAGGAACTATAGCCGCTGCTGGCGTCCAGCGCATACACGTTATTGTCACTGGAGCCGACGTAACATATTCCTTCGACCTTATCCACAAAGGGGGATGATGTTACGGGGCGGCGGGTTCGATAGCTCCATTTGCGTTTGCCATCCAGCCCCAGGGCAAAAATTTCGCCGGACTCAGCGCCAAAGATGATAACTTCATTGGTAATCACGGGGCGGCTTCGCACGGCTTCGCCGGTCTGGAATTTCCAAAGGAAACGCCCATTGGGGGAGGCGAGGGCATAAAGGTGGCCGTCGTCGCTTCCGAAAAAGACGGCATCTACCTCGGTGGCGATCCGCGCCGTACTCCGAATTTTGTCCTGCGTGGTGTACGACCAGTTGATGCGTCCGTTCCGGTAATCCACTGCGTAAAACGTGTTATCCTCCGAACCGAACAGCACCAGCTTATTGGAGTCATCAACCGCCGGCGATGCTGCGATGCCGCCATGCGTGGGATATTTCCAGACAAATGCGCCGGTTGAGAGATTGACGGCCCAGACATTGGTATCGTAAGAGCCGACAAAAACGAAATCCCGATGCACAACCGCACTGCTGCGAATTTCGTCCTCGGTGAGGAATTTCCATTTGGGTTCGATTGTGCCGGAGGCTTCGACACCGGCAAAAAAGTCTGTGCCGGCCAGGCCCGTTCCTTTAACACCGCTGATAACAACCTGGGGCTGGAGGCGCATTTTTTCCAGCTCACTTTTCATCTCGGCGCAGCTCTGGAAACGATTGGCCGGCTCGAATGCCAGGGCTTTTTCGACGATTGCAACTAGGGCATCGGGGGCTTTGGGGTTGTGCTGCGAGATTGGCCGCTCCGGGAAACTGAAGGGCGGCGCTAACCGGGGGTCCTGGCGGGTGAGGACGTGGTGTAAAGTCGCGCCCAAGCTGTAAATATCGCTCAAAATGGTTACGTCGCCCCTGTATTGTTCGGGCGCGCAGTAACCTTCAGTGCCGATCATGGTGTGCTTTTTAACGCCGCTGTCGAAAATTTTGGCGATGCCGAAGTCAATCAGGCGGATTTTCCCGAAACTATCCACCATGATATTGGACGGTTTAAGATCACGAAAGACAATCGGCTTGGGCTGCGTGTGCAGGTAGCTGATGACATCGCACAGTTCTATCGCCCAATCAATGATTTTTTCGATAGGTAGTTCTTTCGTTTTGGTGAGCAGGGCTTCCAGGTCGTTGCCATTGATGTATTCCATGACCAGATAAACGCGGTCGTTCTGGTCGAAGAAGTCAAAAATCTTGGGGATGGCCGGATGATTAAGGGTAGCGAGGATGTTGGCCTCGCGCTGAAATGTTTTGAGCGTGGAATTGTGCAGCGCTGGGTCGGTATTGGGGTTAATCATCTCCTTAACGGCGACGATTTTTCGGACATCAGGAAAGTTCAGGTCGCGGGCCTGGTAGACCGTACCCATGCCGCCACCGCCTACGACGCCGAGGATTTTATAGCGTTTCATCAAAACGATGTTGGCTTGCAGTGAACTTTCGCCGGAATTGTCGTTATCCGTCGCGGCGAATTTGGTCGTGTCGGGCATGATACGTTCGTCCTGTTTTCCTGATGTTTCGGCACGTGAGATGTGTCTTGAATAATTATATTAAACCTGCAACAATACCGCAATTCTCCTGATGTTAGGGAATTGCTGTAGTTGGGTTGTAATGGTTGATACCCCATACTCCATTTATCTGCATATTCCTTTCTGCCGCATAAAATGTACTTACTGCGCGTTTAATACCTACATCGGGCTGGATAACCTGATTGAGCCTTTCGTCGCGGCGTTGTGCCGGGAAATTGAAATTCTTGGCATGAGCAAACCCGGCCAACCGGTGGGAACGGTTTATCTGGGCGGCGGGACGCCCAGTGTATTAAGACCTGACCAGATTGGCCGCATCCTGGCCGCTGTCCGGGGGGTGTTCGATCTGTCGCCGGATGCCGAAATTTCGATGGAAGCCAATCCGGGCGATCTCGACCCGCCGTATATGATGGCGATCCGGGAACAGGGCATTAACCGCGTCAGCATCGGGATGCAGTCGTCAAATAACAACGAACTGGAATTGTTCGGGCGGCGTCATAACAATGATGCTGTCGCGCGCTCGGTGGCGGTGACGCGGCAGGCGGGATTCAACAATCTGAATCTCGACCTGATCTATGGCTTCCCGCATCAAACCCTGGACAGCTGGGAAAACAGCCTGCGGCAGATGCTGCGGCTCGAACCGGAGCATGTGTCGTTATATGCTCTGGGGCTGGAAGATGGCACGGCGATGAAAGCCTGGGTTACGCGGGGGTACTTACCCGCGCCGGATGATGACCTGGCAGCCGATATGTACGAACTGGCATCCGATCTTTTGGATGGCGCCGGCTACGAACAGTATGAAATCAGCAATTGGGCTAAACCGGGTTATGCCTGCCGCCATAACCTGCAATACTGGCGCAATCTGCCATATCCCGGTCTGGGGCCGGGCGCGCATGGTTATGCTGACGGAATCCGATATTCGACTATTCTTTCGCCTCATAAGTATATCCAGGCGATGCAGAGGGCGAACGGCGTTTTCAAGTTCCCCCTGACGCCGGCAGCCGACCAGTCGGTGCGGGTGGACAGAGAGGCTGAAATTACTGATACGCTGCTGATGGGGCTGCGTTTAACGCAGGAAGGCATCAACCGCGCCGCGTTCCGCGAGCGGTTTGGCGTGGATCTGCCGGATTTGTACCCGTCGTTGATCGAAAAATACTGCGGGTACGGCCTGATGCAAGTAACCGAAGACCGCGTTTGTTTGACCCGGCAGGGGCGGTTTTTGAGCAGCGTTGTTTTTCGAGAATTCGTTTAAGGGCGGCGGAAGGCGCTTCAGTATGTTCGTTTGAACAGGTTGTCCACCAGTTTAAATAACCGCTCGGCGGCTGTTCCCTGCGGCGAAGCCCGGTTGAGGGAATCAAGCGCCTGATGATAATATTTTTCCTCCTGTTTTTGTGTGTACTCGAACACCCCCAATTTGTTGAGGATGCTCACGGCTTCCTGCACGTCGGCTTCGGTGAAGGTTTCCCGGCGGTAGAGCGCGGCTAAATCCTCGCTGTGGCCGAGGCCATAAAGCACCGGAAGCGACTTCTTACGAGAGAGGATGTCGGTCGCTGCCGATTTGCCGGTGATTTCAGGGTCGCCCCAGATGCCCAGCAGATCGTCATGAATCTGGAACGCAATACCGAGGTTCAACCCGAAGGCCGCATATTGAGAAGCGGTTTGTTCATCCTGGCCGCCGATGAGCGCGCCGATTTCGGCACTGGCGGCGATGAGGGCCGCCGACTTGCCGGAGATCATGGAGACGTATTCGTCCACACTGACGATGGGCTGGCTCTCGAAACGCATGTCTAGGTGCTGGCCGCGCGTCAGTTCAAGCGAGGTGGCGTTAAAAATATTCCCGATTCGGAAGGTGGTTTGCAGGGGAAGCGCGCCGGCGAGTTCTTCCAAAGCGCAGTAGGCCAGGGCAAACAGCGCATCGCCGGCATTGATAGCGTTGGCCCGCCCCCATATTTTCCAGACGGTAGGGCGTTTGTGGCGGGTGGGGCTGTTGTCCTGAATATCGTCGTGGATGAGCGAGAAGTTGTGCAGCAGTTCTACCGCCGCTGCCGCCGGCAGCGCCGTCCGCCAGCCGCCGCCGGCGGCTTCGGCGCACAGCAGGAGGAGAATCGGACGGATACGTTTGCCGGTCGGCTGATTAAAAGGCTGATCGTTTTCGTCTACCCAACCGAGCGCGTAACGTATCATGACTCCGAAACCCGGCACGCCAGCCGGGAGGCGGGCAACGACCCGGCGCAGGGTGGAGTCCAATTCGGGGAGATAAGTTTGGGCGAGTTGCGCGAACAATGACAGCAGTCCTATTTGAGAACGGTCAGACTTTCAGCAGGGGTGTTTCCTGTAAAGCGCGAATGTTCTGCGCCCCGCAGCACAACATGGCGATACGGATTTGCGCGGTCAGCTCCTGAATGAGCTGTTCAACCGCTTCCACCGATTGATCGGCAGCTTTGAGAAATGGGCCGGCCAATCCGCCTGCGACCGCGCCCAACGCGATACATTTAACGATATCTATGCCGTCGCGCAGGCCGCCGCTGGCGAAAATGGGCAGACCCGGCGCGCCGGCACGCGCATACTGAACGGCGTCGGCGGTGGGGATGCCCCAGTCCGCGAAACAGGCCGCGACGCGGGCATGAAAAGCGTTGGGGGCGCGGTGGTACTCAACCTCGCTCCAGGATGTGCCGCCCGAACCGGCGACATCAATGGCAGAAACACCGGCGTTTTTTAAATCGCGCGCATTTTGTTCGGAAAATCCCCACCCGACTTCTTTGGCGATCACCGGGACGGGCAGCGTTTTACAGACCCGTTCGACCTTCGCCAGCAGGCCGGCAAAATTGGTATCGCCTTCCGGCTGCACCGCCTCTTGCAGGACGTTAAAGTGCAGAATCAGCGCGTCGGCCTCGATCATATCTACGGCGCGCTGGCATTCATCGGGGCCATAACGGTAGTTTAACTGCACAGCCCCCAGGTTGGCAAAGAGCAGGATGTCCGGCGCGACATTCCGCACCTGATAGGTATAAGCCAGCGCCGCGTCTTCGACGGCTGCGCGCTGCGAGCCTAAGCCCATCGCTGCACCGTGTTTCTGGGCGGCTGCGGCCAGATTTTGATTGATGCGGTGGGCGATGTCAGTTCCGCCGGTCATGGATGAGATGATAATGGGGGTGGACAGCGTTTTGCCGAAGATGTTTATGCGGGTATCTATATCGCTGAGGTTAAGTTCGGGAACGGCCTGATGCAAAAAACGATAACGCTCCAGGCCGGTTGTCAGGCGCGGAAACTGGACATCTTTTTCAAGGTTGATACGGATATGGTCGGCTTTGCGACTTTCGGTTGTCGGCGTATCCGTGACTTTGCTCATGGTGTGGTGTTCCTAATAAGGGTGGAGCTAATCCTACCTAATAAGGGAAGTCTGTGTCAACTCCGTTTGTCTGCTGGCACATTATCGGTATAATGAGTGCCTGCTATCTGGCAAACACAATGCCCCACATAATGGGAGGTTCATAATGGCATCAACTGAAGAACGTGTTCGGAATATCGTGGTTGATCTGCTCGGTGTCGAGGCCGATCGGGTTGTTCCCAACGCGCGTTTCCGGGAGGACCTGGAAGCCGATTCACTCGATCTGGTGGAATTGATTATGGCTTTTGAGGAAGAGTTCGGCGGCGAGATCAGCGACGAGGACGCGCAGAAAATCACCTCGGTTGGCGAGGCAATTGTCTACATCAACGAACGTATGGGGGGAAGCGGTTAGCCTGCTCCAACAGTCGTCCCGGCAGCGTCAAATGTCCGGCAGGGTAGCGCGTCTAAAACGCTCTACCTTGTTTTATTTGTGCTGGCGGCGCGAGCGGGAAAACAGAGCCAGCTTAAGATCAGGCAGCAGATAACAAAACCACCACCGCCAAGGCCACTGAAGATGGCTAGATGAAATTCTTGAACGAGGCTGACGGCTTGCATCAGCCCCACAAGGGCCGCCGCTGCTGCGACCGCTGCGATAAAGGCGGCTGCCCACCGCCAGGATGCCGGACGAACGACCAGGCCGACCACAGCGCCGATAAAAGCAGCCAAAGCCAGCGCCATCTGCTGGCGATAATTGGGATCGTCAGCATACTGGGTGAAAAATTCGAGCGGGGGGAGCAGGGCGATCGTTAACGTGACTGCCAGAACCCCATTGAGCGCCCGTGAACCATCGCGGCGGGTGTTGAGTGCCGCAGCCCAGGCGAGGCCGACCAGCGGGGCGCGCAGCAGAAAACTCGCCAGAAGGGGCGGGGATGAAACTCGAACGACGGGATGAAGGCTGGCCCATTCGGCCAGATCATAAGCGCCCATGCTGAGGGCGGCATCCGGCGAAACAACCCAGGGCAGGCTGTAAAAAACAAGCGCGATCAGGATAAGCGGCCATATAGGAACGGATTTCGGCATTGGCATGGTTTGTTAACCTATGAGTTCGTCAATGCGCGCGCGGATTTGTTCATCCTCTTCATGCTGGCTTTCAAAAAAGCGCGTCATAAATTCGCTGCGCCGCTGGCGGAGCGCCATAGGAGCGATGGCGCGAATGTCCTGAGCGGTCACCACGTCTCGGCCATCGGAGGCAGCGTAGGCGCGGGCGGCTTCAAACAAGGTGTACTCGGCGCGGTGCGAATCGATTCCCAGGTCGTGAACCAGGGTAAGCGCAATATCCATCGCTTCGTCAGACAGCGTGGTTTGTTTGAGCAGCTCGCGCGCCAGCAGAATCTCGTCCCGAACTTCGGCAGTGGGGATTTCCCACTGCCTGAGGAACTGGGTGATATTCTGCCGGTAGCTGCGGACACGCCGGTAAACCTCCAGGCGCTCCTCTTTGGTGGTTAGGCCGCGCACGTTGATACGCAGCCCGAAACGATCGAGGATCTGCGGGCGCAGGCGGCCTTCTTCCGGGTTCATTGAGCCGATGAGGACGAAACGCGAACGATACGTGCCGGACATCGCGCCCCGCCGCACCGTGTAACTGCCCTGGGCGGCAGCGTCCAAAATGGCATCCACAATCGTATCATCCAGCAGATTCACTTCGTCAATGTACAGCAGGTTGTTATCTGCCCGCGCTAGGATACCCCGTTCCAGGCGGATGCGCTGCTGCTGGACGGCAATACGTTCGTTGATGCCGCCGACCACATCTTCAAGCCGGGCGTTTAAAGGCAGTTCGACCAGTTTAACCGGCTCGTAATGCGAAATGGACTGCCCGGCATGATATTTTTCGTAGCAGTCCGGGTAAAGCAGACGCGCGTTTTCGTGATTCAGGTCTTCGGGCAGGACGCCTTCGTCGCAGTCGCTCACTTCCACGTCCGGCAGAATATTGGTCAGGCTTCTGACGGCGGTTGTTTTTCCTGTGCCGCGCGGCCCGATCAAAAGCACGCCGCCGACAGCCGGATTGATGACGGCTAACAGCAGAGCGATACGCATTTCGTGCTGGCCGACAATCGCCAGGAAAGGGAATGGGCGCGGTTCGGCCAGGCCGAGATCGGGAGCTTCTTCCGCCAGAATCGCGCGCGCGCCGGCTTGATTAAGCAGCCGCAGCAGGGCGGACTGTTCGACGCCGCCCAGAGTGGGCAGAGATTCGCTCATATAGCTTCCTGGTTTTCTCGGTCGCGCTGTTGTTTGCGGTAAGCCTGCCGCTGCCTGGCTTGTTCGGCGCGCGCCTGCTGTTCGGGCGTTTCGTAGATAAGTTCAGGAACGGCTGCCGGGTGGCCGTCCGCCCCTAAAGCCACATAAACCAGATAGGCGCTGTTGGTGACTTTCGACTGTCCGAGCAGCGGGTTTTCGGCAGTAACCTCGACGCGCACTTCCATTGAACTGCGCCCAACGTAGGTCAGTTCCGCGTTACACATCACAAGATTACCCAGCAGGATAGGTTCCATAAAGGTCATCGAGTCAATGGCGACGGTGACGACCGGCATCCGCGCATGGCGCATGGCGACCAGCGCGCCGGCTTCATCCACCATCTTCATAATGACACCGCCATGAACGTTACCATGCGCGTTCGCATCCTGCGGCCCCATCAGGGCGCTTAAGGTGACACGGGATTCGTGGATATTTTTCCTGGCGCGATCCATACAGCGGCTCTAATCCATATCGGGAACCAGGTCGGAGACGCGCTTAAACACCTCGTCATCCCAGTCCAGAACGTCAATTTTGTCAAAACCCAGTTCGCTGCACATAGGGGGCAGGGGCGCGCGCGCCGGGAAGTTCTGGGGTTTGGCCGGTTTAGGCGGGCGATCCTTCAAAAGCGGGGGGCGGTCGTAGGTGCGCTTGCGGATGATACGGCCATCCGGCCACAAGTTGCCGACCCACTCGCCGGCGGTCGTGTAAACATCATGGGTTTCGCCGCGCACAAAGCCGATATACTCGCCTCGCGTATCCCATAGATATTCACCGATTTTGACGGCGTGCCAGTCGCCTTTGGTATCGTAAACAAAAAACGGCTTATTCGGGTCAATCGTGAATTTTCTGGCGCTCATATTGAATCCCCATCCTGGTCGCTATCGAATACCAAAACACTCGTTTTCTGGATAATAAGATTATAGCACTTTGTGGAGATTTTCTCTGGGAATGGATGGCTATTCTTCAAGCAGACGGGTATAGGTCTGTTGTAGTTGGGCGGCGGCGGCCTGCCAGGTGAACCGACGGACACGCTGCCGTCCCAGGCTGATGAGCCGCTGCCGCAGGGTTTCGTCGTAGATGAGCCGGTGGAGAGAGTCTGCCAGCGCCTCGACATCGTAGGGGTCAACCATCAGGGCGGCATCACCGGCGACTTCAGGCAGGGATGAAACATTGGATGTGACGACCGGGGTTCCGCAGGCCATCGCTTCGAGTACAGGCAGCCCAAAACCTTCGTAAAGTGAGGGAAAGGCGAAACAGGCCGCCGCGCTGTAAAGCCCCGGCAGGTCGGCTTCGTCGGCAAAGCCGATGAAATGAACGAACGACTCCATATCATGCTGCCGGATTGAGTCGTAGATGGGGTCTTCCAGCCATCCATGACCGCCGGCGATGACGAGGTGGATGTCGCTTCCGGCCTGGCGCAGCTGTGCAAGCGCCTGGATGAGCCGCCCATAGTTTTTGCGCGGCTGGACGGTGCCGATAGAAAAGATATAAGGCGCGCTGCCAATGCGGTATCGGCTTCGTATAGTCATCAACACCTGCGAGTCAACAACGGGCTGGAAGCGCGCATCAACGCCGCTGAGGAGGACGGAAATCTTTTCCGGGGGGGTGTTGTAAAACGTTATAAGGTCATCTCTGGTTGCCTGTGAGTCGGCCAGAATATGATCGGCGCGCCGGACTGAACGCGGGACGACTGCATCCAGATAGGCTTTTAGCGACGGGCTGGCCGTTTCCGGCACGCAGACGAATGAGAGATCGTGAACGGTGAGCAGGGTTCGGGTTTGAGGAAAGGTGGGGGGCAGGACAAAATCGGTCGCGTGAAAAAGCTGCACCCTGCCGGTGATAACTTCGATAGGGATAGGCAAACGCGCGCGATGCCACAGGCGGGCTAACCATCTGGGTGTGAGCGGCGTCGGCTTCCAGGTGAAGTTCTCACCGGGAGCAGGTGGAAGTTGATGGCGGCGCGCGCCGGCGACGAAGAGCCGGTAGGGGGATTGGCTGTCAAGAAGCGCCAGAGCGGCGACAAGTTCGCGTACATAGCGCCCGATGCCGCCGCCCTGTTCATAGGCTGGGGTATAGTCTATACCAATCACAGCTGTGGATTATCCGGTGGTTTTCTGTTTTACATCGTTGTACGTCCAGTAACGGTTGGCAAAGAAGTTCCAGAACATCACCACGATAACGCCGATAAACTGCGCCGCCAGCGTACCTAATTTGCCCTCTGCCGTATAAGATGGAAGGTAAGTAGGGCGTAAGATGTGAATGAGCGGAAGCAGAATGGGCATAAGCAGCGCACCGAGCGCATGGTAAGAGACTGAAATCCAGAGCGTGCGACCAAACCAACCCACAAAACTAATCAGGAAAAACTGCGCGAGCTGCCTTCTTACCGACCGTGACCGCGAATCCGGGTATGTCCAGAAGCGGTTCCAGATGAAGTTGCTGATGACGGCGGCGATAAAAGCGATGGTTGTGGCGATGGCAACGTTCGCCGTAATCGGTTCACCCTGGCTGTTGGTAGGGGGAAGAACGGTCGCCTGAAGCACGATAACCGTGCCAAAGTCTACAACTGCGCCGATAAACCCGACGACTGCAAACTTCAGAAACCGTTCGACTTCTTTGGATTTTTCGCCGAAACGTCCGGCAACCGCCAGGATGAGATGATCTATTGGGTTGTGGAACTCCCGGTGGGTTGCGCCGGGCGTATTGTATTGACTCATAGAGATGCCAGCCTTGTGCTTTTCCATGTCTGATTATACAAGATCGCAAGGGCGCCGAGCATTAAGCCCAGATGCAAAAACATATTATTTACGTACAGGTTGTCAAAAAAGTTATGGACGGCGAGGTAAATCCAGGCCCCCAGCAAACCGATCAACACCAACCGAGCATGGGTGTCGGGATGCCGCCTCGCCCGCCAATTCGCCCACATTATGATAAGCCATACCTTGCCATAAACTAACAGTCCGATGATGCCAGTTTCGGCCAAAATGTTCAAGTAGTAATTGTGGGCGTGGCCCAGCGGTTCAAGCCAGTTTAATAGGCGGTATTCAAGATAGGCAGCCTCATAACCGCCGAAACCGACCCCTAACCAGGGCGAAGCGGCAGCCATATTCAGCGCGGCCTGCCAGTGAGCCAGGCGTTCGACAACGGCGTAGTTTTCCGGCGTGATGTCCACGCCGCGCATATCCTCAAAAGCGAAAAATTCCTGCGTGGAACTGCTGATTCGTTCAATGATAGAACTCGGCAGGATACCAGCAAACCACAGGGCGGCCAGCAGGCCGAAAACCAGGAAAGCGATCAGCAAACCGCGCCACGCCTGCCGGGGCAGCGCCAGCGCCATCACCAGCAGCGAAACGCCAGACGCCAGCATCGCACCGCGACTCCAGGAGATCAGAATGCCGATGCCCAGGAAAATCGCCGAAACTGCATAAAAGAAGGCAAAAAACAGATAACTAACCGGGATTCGGCGCGTATGCCGCCATAACTGCCAGATACGCGCGCCGTAACCGAGTGCTGACATGAGGGCGATGGGCGCGAGCAGCCCCATAAACCCACCAAAGGGATTAGGCTGGCCGAACGTGCCAAAGGCGCGGAAAAAACGGTCGTTAATGAGCAGGTGTAAAGCCCCGCTGCCGCCGAAAAATTCGTATAACCCCACCAGCGCATTCGCCAGCCCGGACAGCACCAGGCCGAAAACCAGCCAGTGCCAGCGCGAATCCCCTGCCAAATCGAACGCCAGCACGATCATAATGAGCATTTGCAGCCACTTCAGCCATTCGTTGACCCATGCGCCGATGGAGACGGCATTAAAGGCCGTCAGGGCGGTTACACAGAGGAACAAAATGATGGCGACCGATACCGGCGTGCCGGCAAACCGCAGGCGGCGCGGCTCGACGACGATACGGTTGACCGCCCAAGCGCCGATGAGCAGCGCGAACAAAATCTGCCCGATGTCCAGCGGAAGCTGAAAAGCGGCTTCGGTGGCGATGAGCGTCCGCAGGGGAGCCAGCACCAGCAGAAAGATCACGGCAGCGAGGGGCGTGATGGCAGTAAGCACAAAAAAAGCCGAAAAGGCGAAAATCAGAAACAGGGCTGAAAGCGGCTGAGTCGCTACCAGCAGCCCAACCGCAGCAGCTAAAATAATCCACACCGGCGCAGATGGGCGCAAGGCCGGAGCAAGGCGGCTGAAATCGAGTGTCACACCACCTCGCGGAAGTAGGCAATGGTCGGCTCTAAACCCTGCCGGAGTTTAACTTTTGGCTCCCAGTTCAGCACCGCGCGGGCGCGGCTGATGTCCGGCTGGCGCGTCTGGGGGTCGCCCTTGATACGCTCGTCTTTGTAAATAATACCCGCCCGGTTACCGGTAACTTCGTTCACAACCTGAGCGAACTCCAGGATGGTCATTTCGTCGGGGTTGCCGATGTTCACCGGGTCGTTATAGTCGGACATCAGCAGGCGGTAGATGCCTTCGACCAGATCGCTGACGTACTGGAAACTGCGGGTTTGAGAGCCATCGCCGTAAACGGTGAGCGGTTCACCGCGCAGCGCCTGGGCGATGAAATTGGGAACTACGCGGCCATCGGCGAGGCGCATTCGCGGGCCGTAGGTGTTGAAGATACGCACGATGCGGGTGTCCACACCATGCACGCGGTGATAGGCCATCGTGATAGCCTCGGCAAAACGTTTCGCCTCGTCGTAAACACCGCGCGGGCCGATGGGGTCAACGTTGCCGGGATAAGTTTCTTTTTGCGGGTGTTCCAGCGGGTCGCCGTAGATTTCCGACGTGGAAGCGAGCAGAAACTTAGCGCCCTTGTGGAGCGCCAGACCGAGCGCGTTGTGCGTGCCAAGCGCCCCGACCTTAAGCGTCTGAATCGGCAGTTTCAGGTAATCAATCGGGCTGGCGGGGGACGCAAAATGCAGAACCGCGTCAATCGGGCCGGCGATGTAGATATAATTGGTGACATCATGCCGGACAAAGTGGAAGCTGGTATTACCTGCCAGGTGGGCTATGTTTCGGGTATTGCCGGTTATGAGGTTGTCCATAGCGATAACCGAGTGTCCCTCGGCAATAAAACGGTCGCACAGATGCGACCCCAAAAAACCCGCGCCGCCGGTAATCAGTACGCGCAAAATGACCGCTCCTTGTGGTAGAAGTCAATAAACTACAAGTATAACGACATACGATCTTGAAGCAAAACGTGAAGGTTAAACTTTAACTTCGCCGTCGCCGGCTTCCTTTAGCTCTTTGAGCTGTTCCGCGAACTCATTTTTGAATATCTGATAAACGACGGGATCATCCAGACAGATGATAACGGTTCGCAGATATTTGAGGTCTTCAAAAGTAAAGTCTATGATCTGGGACAGCATGGTTTTGGCGCAGTTTTCAGCCGGGTATCCCAGCACGCCGACCGAGATGGCCGGAAAAGCGACCGACTTGAGGCGGTTTTGCTCGGCCAGGCGCAGGCATTCCAGGGTAACGCTGGCGAGTTTTCCGCGCTCGCTGCCTTCTCCCCATCGTGGGCCGACGGCGTGGATGATCTTCTCAAAAGGCAGGCTGCCGGCATCGGTCGTGACGGCATAGCCGGTTTCGCACCAGCCGACAGCCGCGCAGGCGCGCTGTACGGATGGGCCGGCTCTTTCGGCCAGGGCGGGCGAGACGTGCAAATTCGTGTCGGTGGGATTAACTATTCCGCCGGCGGTTAGCGAGAGAATATCATCCTGGACGATCTGGATCGTAACTTTGTTGACCCTGGCCTTCATTGCACAATCGCTCTCTCGACTTCCTTGAGGTACATTACACCATCATAATTCGGCTTCGTCAATAGCTCCGATGTTCGATAAGCAGCCGGCTGCGCCGATTAAAAACACAAAAACGTAGGCTAAGTCCTGAACGTAAACGCTGTTATCAATCAGCCCATGAGCCAGCAGATTGCCCATGCTGCCGATGACACCAATGATGAGCGCGCGGTAGATTATTTTTTGCGAGCCGAACGCTTTGTAAGCGCGGGCAGCATGTTTCCAGAACGCCGTCTGTATCCAGGCCAGTATGATAACGCCCAAAAAGCCCAGCCGCACCCAGAAATCCAAGATGAAATTGTGCGGATGCGAGAGGTTCGGCTCTTGCCAGGCATCCGGCAAAATGTAATATCCCCGGAAGGCGTACAGGAACTGGTCGAGGCCGACGCCGGTTAAGGGATGGTCGCGTATCAGGTTGACGGCGCTTTGCCAGACGCGCAGGCGGAAAAAATTCGTGCCTTCGGAAAAATCCAGCGCGCGGGCGAAACGGGGCGACTGCAAAGACAGGAAAAAACCCGCAGCGGCAGCCAGGGTCAGCACAGCCAGGAGGGGGTAAGCGCGCCTGCCCCAAGCCAGCGCCAGCACGATGACAATGACGACGGGCAGGCCGATAAACAGCGCGCCGACACTCTGGCTTAAAACAACGGCTAAACCCATCATTCCCAGGGCGGCAGCGGCCAGGGCGCGGCGCATGGGATGAAGTGGGAGGATGACATAAACCAGCGCAAAAGGCAGACAGCGGCCCAGGAATAAACCGACATTGTTCGGTGAGCCATAAACGCTGGCGAGCCGCTGCGCCCCGGCTTCGGCGGTGATGATGGACTGCCCCTGCATGAACATGATAAGGCCGACCAGCGCAACGGCAAAACCGGCAGCGACCAGCGTATCGGCCAGCCGGATGATGGTCTGCTTATCGAACCGGGCAGTCCGCAGGATGGCATAAAACAGGAGCGGCTCCAGCATCAGAGTGCGAAATTCGGTGACGGCGGGGCGGGGATATTCCGCCCACGTGAGCGAGAACAGTCCTAAAATGAGCCACGCGATCAGACCATAGTCAAGCGCGCTCAAGCGGGGAAAACCGGCGCGTATGGGGAACTGGCCGACCGCGCTCTGGCGCGCGCGCCCCCAGGCCGCGCCGAGGCGCAGCCCCCAGGCCGCAGCGGTGATGAGGATTAAAACTTCGGCCAGCGGGAATGCAAACCGGTAAAGCTCGACCGGAAACAGAAAAAAGGGCGACCAGAAAAGGGTAAGCATCAGGCCAAGCTCAAGCCGGTTGTAGACGATAACCAGCAGCAGAAGCGCGGCCAGGATGGTGAGGATGAAGCCGGGTTGGAGGTAGATGAAACCCGCTGTGAGGAAAGCCAGGCCGATCTGAACGGGTTCGCGCTTGAAGATGCTGGGCGCGGCATCGCCCCAGGTCAGCAGCATACCGATCATAAGCGCGAGTGAGGTCAGTGCGCCGGCGGCCAACTGCCCGGTATGGCTCACACTGCGGGCCAGCCGGGCGAGGGGATAAAACAACGGCCGCCAGTCCAGACGCCTGCCGGTGACAAGCGCCGCGCCGCCGGAGATAAACGCCGTGACCCAGGCCAGTACAATCTGCTGATTGTACGGCTCGGCCAGATTCCCGGAACTGACCGCATAACCGGCCAGCGCCCAGCGATCCCATCCGCGATCTGCGCGGACGTGCAGTTCGTGGCTGCCTGCAGGCAGACCGGCTGCGACCGGAACGAGACGTATTTCGGGCGACAGACTACCGCTGGTCAGGACGATATAAGCATTGCCCGACGAGTCGCGCGGGACAGCATTGGCGGGTTGGCCGTCCACCAGCGGGTAGAGATAACCCGTATAATCATCCTCGCGCAGCAGGAGGGCGATCTCGCGCCCGGTGAAGGTGAAAAAAAACTGGCTGTCCTGAAGCCAGCCAATATCCGCACCCATCCTGCCGAATGTCCAGACGCCGCTGTAACGGGTGTAGGGATTGACCGGCGAAAAGAGGCCGTTTTCGGCGCTGTCCGGCTGTGGGCGCGCGGCCAGAGCCTGCCAGAGCGGCGAGGGGCTGCCGTCAGGGGAGATTAAAGCAAAACCCCAGAGCGGGTCGTCGTTCACGGCGAGGGGCTGCCAATGATGCAGAACCATCCCGGCCAGCCAGGGCCACTCTCGATCCGCGCGGTCGAGCGCCGCCAGCGTATAGGCGATTTGCTCATCGGCGGTGACGCTGCCCCAGATGGACGGCTGCCCATCCCAGTTGGCAGGCAGGCTGTTCCATCCCCAATGGGCGGCCCAGAGCGGTTTAGCGCCATCCCCGTTCTGAACCATTTCCTCGCGCAGGGCGATGATGCGCGAGAAATTCAGCACGCTTTCGACCACTACGCGGTCGTTGGGGGGCAGATTAAACCCGTAAGGTTTGGCGGCAGCCGCATCGAAATAAGGTTGAGCGCCCAAAGCGTATAAAGCGCGCAGGTAGCGAATATCGCTGATGTTGCGAGGGCCGGTTTCGGTCGTGGGCGCGAGGGCTGCCACGATGACGGTCGCGCCGGCATCCGCGCTGTGAACGGCAAAATACGCTTCTTTCAGGATGGCGGCGTAATCCGCCGGTCGCGGCTCCAGCCCGCCCCAGGCGGCAGTTAAATTTGGCTCGTCCCATATCTGGTAAAAGTTTATCGTTTGCCCGTACCGGGCGGTGAACGCCTGAGCAAAAGCGGCAAAATCCGCAGGATTTTGTGGGGGCGCGGTCGGGTCATCGGGGGATTGAGGCGTCCGCGCCCAGGCCGGCGCGTTCACCAGGACGGCGATCAACTGTAAGTTCGGATGAGCGTCTATAGTCTGGACGATTGAATCCCACTTATCCCAGCGAAAATCGCCCCGGTTCGGCTCAATTTCGTCCCATCGAAAAAACTGTCTGACCCAGGTGACATGCGCTGCTTCCATGCGTTGGAACTGCGTTTCCAGTTCTGTGGGTGTGTACTGCTCCAGCGCAGCGTTGACGCCAAGCCGTGGGACGCGAAAGGGAAGCTGAGACTCTTGTATCGGGTCTGTGTAACCGCGAAGCTGAAAATCGCGCTCCTGGATGGTGGCAAATGCCGCCACCACGCTGCCCAGGAGCGCAAACAGCGCCGCCAGAAAAAGAAAGGGGTCGCGTTTCATAATGTCCAGACCGGATTGGATGCGCCGCCGTCCAGTGTAAGCTGGTGGGCGACTTGCGACTCAACATCGATAATCCATAGATTGCCCTGGTAGATGAAAGCGATCTGGCGGCCATCAGGACTCCAGGTGAACTCCTGGTTTTGATAGACCGATTCGCCCGCCTTGATGCCCGGTTCGTTTCCGGTCGGGAAAATTTTGCGAGCGTTGCTGCCGTCCCGGTCGGCAACAATCAGATCGTATTCACCGTTGATGCTGTTGAACGGGTCGCGCGCGCGTAGGTACGCTGCGTATCCTGCCGGGAACTGGCTGTCCGGGTTAGAAACCAACGGCGAGAACTGCGGTGCGGCCCAGATGCCGGCATTTTTGACGATGCTGGCCGAAAAGACGCCGGATGCATCGGCTACGGCTATGTCGAACGCCGGGCTGTTTTCGGGCAGTTCGCGCCCCACCGGCGGGCCGTGAACGGTGGTGATGAGCGATGCGCTGTCGGGCGACCAGGAGACGGTCGCCCGCCATGACCAGTCGGCGCGGGTCAGGAAAACCGCATAACTCATCAGCGGGCTGCCAAGCGTGCCGGTTTCCAGGTTGACGAGGCCGAAAGCATCGGCCTGCACCCAGGCCAGTTTTTGCCCATCTGGCGACCAGTGATAGCGCGTTCCCCACCACGAGTAAGGGCCGCCAGGGGGATTTTCGATAATCTGCTGGATGCTGAGCGTTTCGCCGGTGCGCGGGTCAATACGCATTTGCCACAGGTCGTTGAAGGCGCGCCAACCGGGCGCGGCCTGGCTGGCTTCGCCGGTTGAATAACTGATCGTGTTTTGGATGCCGGGAATCCAGTCCGCATACAGGACATCACCCAGCACCAGGCTGACGGGCGCTGTTCCTGCCGGAACGTCCGCGATCAACCACAGGCTGTTAAATGTGCCGCCGCCGTCAACGCCGTTTTCCTTGCGCGTGAAAAGAAGCCGGCGACCGTCAGGCGAAAGGCGAAAAACACGTTTATCAAGGTCGCTGGTGGTCGTAAGGGGGCGTTTGGTCGTACTGCTGCCGCGCATACTCCAGGCGTTGCCGTTGCTGATGTAAGTCAGCGTTCCATTGATGGGAACCGGCTCCACCTCGCCGGATGGCCCGACGTAGATGATCTCATCCTGTGCCGTGACGATTTCCGTCCGGCTGATTTCGACGCGCCCGCTCGGTAAACCGTCTCGAATCGTCACCCGGTAGCAAATTTCCAGCGTGCCGTTCTGCCCGGCCTGACCAATGCGCTGCTCGCCGGGACTTAAACCTTCGTTGAGCAGCGTGGTTTGTTTGTAAGGAATTTCGGACTGCTCGCACTCGGTATTTACGGTCACGCGCACGATCGTCACACGCATTCCATCGCTGATCTGCGTGAAAGGCGGCGGATTTACATCGTCGAGTTCGCCCAGTTCGATGTTGACTTTTGGATCGCGCAAAAACTCGCCGACCGTTATAGGGGTGGGATAAGCAAATTTGCGCTCCCGGCCATCGGCAACCAGGGTGATCTGGATAGACGGCGCTTCCGGCGCGGTCTGGCAGGCTGCCAGCAGGAACATGCTCATAAAAACAAAAAAGAGGAGTCGTTTCATCATGATGTCAGGCTCAATTGTCCGGGAAAAGGAAAACCAGATTCGCCCTATAAGGACGAATCTGGCTTGTGTACAGGCGGCTGTTTATCGCCTCCAGGCGGGACTGCTGTCATTGGCCGGGTGGTTGGTCAGGTTGACCGGACTCGTGCCGTCGGCGTTCATAACGTAGATGTCGCTGCCGCCGTCACGGTCGGAGACGAAGGCGATCTGCGAGCCATCGGGCGACCAATCCGGGGCGGTATCGCTAGCGGGATGGTTGGTCAGGTTGATGAGGTTCGCGCCATCGGTGTCCATGACGTAAATTTCGCTGCTGCCGTCACGGTCGGAGACGAAGACGATCTGACGGCCATCGGGCGACCAGGCCGGGGCGGTGTCGCTGGCCGGGTGACTGCTGATATTCACCGGATTGCCGTCCGCGCCAAGCAGATAGATTTCGTTATTGCCATCACGGTCGGAGACAAAAGCGAGCGTCTGGCCGACGGGCGCTAAAGCCGGGGCGGTATCGCTGGCGGGATGGTTGGTCAGGTTGATGAGGTTCGCGCCATCGGCGTCCATGACGTAAATTTCGTTGTTGCCGTCACGGTCGGAGACGAAGACGATCTGACGGCCATCGGGTGACCATGCCGGGGCAGTGTCACTGGCCGGGTGGTTGGTCAGGTTGACGAGGTTCGCGCCGTCGGCGTCCATGACGTAAATTTCGTTATTGCCGTCACGGTCGGAGACGAAGACGATCTGGCGGCCATCGGGCGACCATGCCGGGGCAGTGTCGCTGGCCGGATGGTTGGTCAGGTTTATCAGGCTTCCATCAACGTCCAGCATGTAAATCTCGCTGTTACCGTCACGATTGGTCACAAAAGCGAGCGGGTCTGTGATCGGCGGAGCAGGGGGCTGCTGTACCTCGCTGGCGGTGATGAGGGCAGAAGCCTGGCTGCTGCCGCCTGGGCCGGAGACGGTGAGGGTGACGGTGTACGCACCCGGCGCGTTAAAGGTATGGGACGGGT
>QUBZ01000171.1 GCA_014338005.1 Chloroflexota bacterium
AACAGAGCGGTCGGTGAAGGCCAGCTTCGCTACTGCGTGCCTGCCGGCACCCGGTTGGAGCAGGCTCGCCAATTTGACGTTTACGTAACCGGGACGGAAGCCAATGTTGCCTGCCTGCTGTCCCGGTTGGGCTGGCGCGCCGGCTGGGTGAGCGCGCTGCCGGATAATCCGCTGGGACGCCGGGTTATCAACGAATACCGGCTGGCCGGGCTGGATACATCCGCGGTGCGGTGGATGGAGGGCGGGCGGCTGGCGACATACTACGTCGAGTTCGCCGTCCCACCGCGTTCGACCCAGGTTTTTTTCGACCGGCAGAATACCTGTTTCACCACGCTCACCCCGGCGGATATTGATTGGGATTACCTGTTGGATACCCGGCTGCTGCATCTGTCCGGCCTGACGGTGCCGCTTTCACCTTCCGTCGGTGCGGTGGTTCGGGAGGCTTTGCAGCGCGCCAAAGCGGCGGGTATCCCTGTCAGCTTCG
The DNA here is from genome assembly GCA_014338005.1 of Chloroflexota bacterium. Taxonomy (GTDB): domain Bacteria; phylum Chloroflexota; class Anaerolineae; order Aggregatilineales; family Phototrophicaceae; genus CFX2. The sequence goes on from QUBZ01000171.1 coordinate 485, forward strand.
ATGTTAACTACCGGGAACGGCTGTGGACGCCGGAGCAGGCGGGGGTGGCGCTCGCCCCGTTTGTCCGCCAGGTAGACCTGTTGTTCTGTGGCCGCAGCGACGCGCAGCGACTTTTTGGCTGCTCCGGCAGCCCGGAGGAGATTATTCAGGGATTGGCGCGGTGGACGGATGCAGCGCAGATCGTCACCACGCTGTCCGCCGATGGTGTGATCGGGTGGGATCGGCAGCAGTTTATACACGTTCCGGCGCGTGAAGTGGTCATTCTTGACCGGGTTGGGGCGGGGGACGCGCTGGTAGGCGGCGTGCTGCACGGCTGGCTGGGCGGCGACTTCGCGCGCGGGCTGCGCTGCGGCGCGCTGACAGCGGCGATGGCCCTGAGCGTGTATGGCGACCAGGTGTACACCAGCGCCGCCGAACTGGAAACGCTGCTGGATGCTCCCTGGACGGACATCCGGCGCTGAAATTCGTTGATGTACAGCAGATTGCACCCCTGAAAGCGGCAGCTCGACGGGCAGTACCCGTCGGGCAGTTTTTTTGATTCCATGTGCAGGAGTAATATCACGCAATTTTTGTGATGTTTCTCACAAGTCAAATGTTCGCACTTATTCAATAATGCGAATATGCGAAGATAGGCAGGTTCCAGGGGGTGTTATGGAACCACAGCTTCTAAAAGAAATCCAGATGCTGCACGATCAGGTGTGTTATGCCCTGGGGGATCCCAAACGCCTGATGATCCTCTATGTTCTGTCGAACCAGCCGCAAAGCGTCAACGACATCGCAGACGAACTGGATATACCCCAACCCACCGTATCCCGTCATCTCAAAATTCTGCGCGAGCGCGCACTGGTTAAAGCGACCCGCCAGGGACAGTCGGTGTATTACGCGCTGGCCGATGACCGGCTCATCCAGGCGCTTGAACTGCTGCGCGGCATTTTGCGCGACCGCATTTTGATGCAGGCCCAGGTTGTCCAGGCCGATCCTAAAACTGATTTTTCCTGATTCAAGGAGAAAGTTATGAAAAAAGGCGCTTTGTTTCTGGTTTTAAGCATGGCGCTGCTGCCGGTTCTGACGCTGGTGATGGCGACGCCGGTGGACGCCCAATGCGGGTCTTCGGCGTCGTCGTGCAAAAACTGCCACGAAGTGAACGCAGAATATCCTGTAAATGCTTCGGGTGAATGGCACATCAGCCATGCTTTTGGCGACTTTTGTTCTTTCTGCCATGCCGGCAACGTCCAGGCTATCGAAAAAGATGCCGCGCACGAAGGCATGATTTACCCGCTGTCCGATCTGGCGGGGTCATGCCAGACCTGCCACCCGAACGATTATATGGAACAGGCCGAAGTGTATGCGGTGGCGCTGGGCGTTGATTTAAGCGCGGCGGACGGCGGCGGGCCGGACTCCGGCGGTGGCAGCGCGCAAGACCTCGCCAGCATCGTATCCAAACCGATTTCCGCCCCTGGCGAACGTCATGCCAGCGGCGCACTGATTGACTTCAACCGGCGCTACGAAATTGAAGTCCTGGGCATGACCGATACCTCGCAGCTTGGCAACCTGATTGTGGCGCTGGCAGGGATGGCGCTGCTGGCCGTAGGCGGGGCGCTGGTGTGGAAGTTTGAGAACCTGGGCGAAGCATGGCGCAAAGCGCGGGCCGTGCCGGATGAAGATTGGCGACGGCTGGCCTACAGCGGCGCTTATGAAACGCGCGGCCCGGTCGTGCCGGGGCGGTAGCGCCCTCGCGGGGTTTCGCGGGGGAGCGAGGCGGATGTTTCAAGTGGAGGGAAAAATTTATGAGATGGCTGCTCCGACAACTCGAAAAAGATTTATGGTCGCCGGAAGTCGCCGGCATCGGTTTGGGGTTGGTCTATGTGCTGGCGCTGTGGCTGGCAAACCGCTCGCCAGGCGCATCCGGCACGTTTTTTAACGTGGCGGCGGTGGTCGGCAAACCGCTGACCGCCGGCGACCCGGCCAACCAGTTTTTTGTCTCCATGTTTCCGCCGGTGACGGAAGGATTGGGCTGGCAGTTCTGGATGGTAGCCGGAATTTTTTTCGGCGCGCTGGCTTCAGTCCTGATCGGTCGGCACTTCAGGCTGACGTGGATGCCGGTGGAGCAGTGGAAGGATGTTTTTGGTGGCGCGGTATGGAAGCGATGGGTGATCGCTTTCATCGGCGGCGTGATTCTGCAAATCGGCGCGGGAATCGCAGGGGGCTGCACGAGCGGCCTGGCGCTGGCGGGCGGCGTGCAGCTCAGCCCGGCAGCGTTTCTGTTCATCCCCGGCATTTTTATCAGCGGCGCAATCGTACAGCTGCTGGTTTACCGGAATAAATATTAGGCCGCCGTCGGCCATTTAACAGACGGCTGAAAGGAGATTTAACGATGACTCTCACTATACCGGACATCCTCATCGCGCTGGGCGTGGGGTTTATTTTTGGCTGGGTGCTGGATAAGGGCGGCCTGAACCGCTACTACAAAATCGCCAATGTGTTTCGTTTTACCGACCTGACGGTGCTGCGTTTTATGATGACCGGGATGCTGGTCGGTATGGTGGGCATCTATACGCTGCGGCACTTCGGGCTGTTAAACCTGACGGCAGTGACGGCCACCGCGCTGGCCGGGAACTTCATCGGCGGCGCGGTGTTCGGGGTGGGCATGGCCCTGTCCGGCTTCTGCCCCGGCACGTGTATTGCCGGCATTGCTCGCGGTCAACTGGATTATCTCATCCCCGGTTTGCTGGGTTTTTTGACGGGCGGCCTCATCTTCGGCGCGCTGTATCGCACCGATCTTATTCAATGGCTCATCACCGCCGGGCGGCCTGAACTGGCCTATGCCAAACTGCCGGAAATCCTGGGCGTTGAACCGCTGCTGCTGGCGTTTGTGTTTTCCGAGGCTATTTTGATCTTCCTGTACGTGGTGGCAAGAACCCATGCCCGCCGCCCGGACGATTTGGAAAAGGTCGTCGAGCATGAGCGCGTGCTGGCGGGTCTGGAAGAGTCGCAGCCGCAGGCGATTGGGGATTAAAGGAGATTTTCCGTAAGGGCAGCCGGCAGGCTGCTCTTGCAGGAAGGGAAAAAGATGACCGAAGAAATTACGCGCGAAAAATGGCTTTTGTCCCGGCGGCAGTTTTTAAAAGGGGCGGCGCTGGCAGGTACGGGCGCTGCGCTGGCGAAAGCCGGCATCTTTGACCTGACACCGGCGCGGGCGCAGGGGACGACACACTTTTTGCCCGGCCCGACCGCCGATTATCAGGTGTATACGATGTGCGAAATGTGCGTCTGGCGCTGCGGCGTGGTGGCTAAGGTGCGGAACGGCGTCGTCGAAAAGCTGGACGGAAACCCGAATCACCCGCACTCGTTGGGCAACCTGTGCGCGCGCGGGCAAAGCGGTTTGATGATGACTTACGACCCCGACCGCGTATTGGCCCCGCTGATGCGTGTGGGCGAGCGCGGCAGCGGGCGTTTTCGCCAGGCGACCTGGGATGAGGCGCTTGACTTCACCGCCGAGCAGATGCTTCGCATCAAAGACACTTACGGGCCGCAGGCGATGGTGTTTTCCTCCACGCATAACCTCAGCCAGCCGTTGTTTGAAAACCTGCTGAATGCCTATGGCAGCCCGAATTACGGGACGCAGCGCAGCCTGTGTTTTAACGCGATGGTCACAGCGCATTTGCTCACCTATGGCATTCAGGAGCCGGCGCGTCGTTATGATGGCATGAAATATATTATCCTGACCGGGCGCAACCTGATGGAAGGCATCAGCACCAGCGAAACGCGCCAGTTGATGCAGGTCATCAGCGAGGGCGCGCACGTTGTCGTACTCGACCCGCGCTTCACCAAAACAGCGGCGAAAGCCGGTGAGTGGCTGCCGATCAAACCGGGTATGGACCTGGCGTTCCACCTGGCGCTGATTAACGTCATCGTCAGCGAAAACCTGTACGATAGAAACTTTGTAAACAACTATACGGTCGGTTTTGATGAACTGGCCGAATCCGTCAAGCCATACACGCCGCGCTGGGCGGCTGAACTGACCGAAATTCCCGAAGCGACCATTTACCGGATCGCTCACGAGTTCGCGGCTGCCGCGCCGTTCGCCTTCGCGCATCCCAACTGGCGCACCAGCAACTTTGTGAACAGCTTCCAGACGGAGCGGGCTGTCGCTGTTCTTAATGCGCTTATCGGCATCTGCCCGGAACAGGGGGACTGCATCTTTCCTGAAGAAGATCACGTCGGCTTAGGTTCGCCGCCGCAGCCGGCTTATCCCCGTATCAGCGCGCAGCGGCTTGACGGCGTACCCTGGAAATACCCGCTCGTGCCGCTCAAACTGGGCGTGTTCCAGGAAATCCGCGATAACATCCTGACCGGACAGCCCTATCAGGCGCGCGGCTGGTTCTTCAGCCGCCAGAATCCGATCATGAGCCTGCCCGACCAGGCGAAAACTATCCAGGCGTTTGAGAAACTGGAATTTATTGTCTCGGTGGATATTATCCTTAACGACTCGTCGTGGTATGCCGACGTGATTCTGCCGGAGGCGACCTATCTCGAACGTTACGACCCAGTTCTTGCGGTCGGCAACCGCGTTTTTATCCGCCAGCCAGTTGTCGAATCGCTTGGCGAGGCGCGGTCGGCGCTGTGGATTTACCGCGAACTGGGCCGGCGGTTGGGGTTGCAAGACTTTTTCCAGTACGTTGATGAGGAAGATTACATCCGCCAGCAGATTGCGCCGTTCGGCGTCACGCTGGAGCATCTGAAGCAGGTCGGTTATTTTGATGTGCCGCGCGAGAAAAAAAGCGGCGAGCGCACCTGGGATACCCCCAGCGGCAAGGTCGAAATCGCCTCGGAGACACTGCGCCGGGCGGGTTTTTCCGCCGTGCCGGTATGGGAAGCGCCGCCTGAACCGCCGGCGGGGCGTTTCTACCTGCTCACCGGCAAGGTCGGGCAGCATACACAGTTCGCCACCCAGAACAATGCCTATTTAACCGAAGTGGATTATCACACCCATGATCTGTGGATGCATCCCTCGTCGGCGGCAGAGCGCGGCATACGGGACGGCGACCGGGTGCGGGTGGTAAGCGATGTCGGAGAAGTTGAAATCACGGTCTGGGTGACGGAAGGTATTCGCCCGGACTGCGTTTATATGGCGCCGGGGTTCGGCCATACCAGCAGGGGGTTGAAAAAGGCATATGGGCGGGGCGCGAATGCCAGCCGCGTACACGTGACCTATACCGATCCTGTAAGCGGCGGCCAGGCCCTGACGCAGACCTTCGTGACGGTAGAAAAGGCGTAGGTCATGGCTGAGAAAAAACGATACGCATTCGTAATTGACCCCGCGCGCTGTATTGACTGCCGCGCGTGCCTGGTGGCCTGCCGCGCCGAGTGGAACACGCCCACCGGGCAAACCCGCATCTGGGTTCACAGCGACGGGCCGCAGGGCGTTTTCCCGAACCTGTCGCAGACGTTTATCCCGGCGCAGTGCCATCACTGCGAAGACCCCTGGTGCGTGGACGCCTGTCCCACCGGGGCGACCTTCAAGCGCGAGGATGGGCTGGTGTTGATTGATGAAGAAGCCTGTATCGGCTGCGGTTTGTGCGTGAACGCCTGCCCGTATCAGGCGCGTTTTCGTAATGCTGTAACCGGCAAGGCGGATAAGTGTTCGGCCTGCTTCCACCGCGTTGAAGGGAGGGAAATGCCGGCCTGCGTGGCGACCTGCATCGGGGGCGCGCGGCTGTTTGGCGATCTGAACGACCCCGGAAGCACTGTCAGTCAGGCCATCGCGGGCCGCGCCGTTTATCGCCCGATCACCAACGAGGTGAATACGCAGCCGATGACGCTGTACCTATCGCCCCCGG
>QUBZ01000026.1 GCA_014338005.1 Chloroflexota bacterium
CTCGGCCGCGATTGGGTTCGGCATCCGACCAGAGATGCTCCGCCATGACCGACCTCGTCCGTCTCGTCCTCGTCAACACCGTCGCCGGCGGCGCGATCGGCAGCGCCGCGGCACTGGCCATCTCGCTCGCCGGGGCCGGCGGCGTCGGTGAACTCGCCGGCGATCAGGATCGCCTGATCGGCCTCGCCATGCTGGTTTTCACGCTGGGCCCATCCTTCGCGGTGGGCGCCCTGGGCACCGCGCTGGCGTCGCACGCCGACCGCTGACCGCGGACCGACCCCGTCGGTCTGCTCGAGATCCAGGTCTATCCGGGCGTCGCGCCGCCAAAGCCGCGCCGATCCGTCCAACAGGCGCGGTTCTGCCGCGTCAGCACGGTCCCGGCGCCACCACCCTGTAGCCGGCCACGTCGGCCAGGCACTCGTTGCCGAAGGTCTGGAAGTCCGGACCGCGGCGGCCGCAGACGGGTGCGTAGATCTTCGGGCAGAAAGCGCCTTCGTCGGGCTGTAGCTGTCGGCGGTAAAATACTCTGTGAAATAACCGATCAGCACGCCGCCGACCAGGCCGCTCAGGGTCGCCAGAATGACACCCCATCCCAGGCCAAAAACCAGCCCCAGCGCGATGACCGCCAGCGCCACCAGCAGGCTCGCCCCATAAACGCCGCGCCGCAGGCTTCCAAGCAGCATCTCCTGGGTAGCGTCTTCCTTTGTCGTCACCAGAAAGGTGCTTCCAATGCCGATAACCAGCCCGACGGCGGCGACCAGCATAGGAAAAACCTGCCCGACCAGCGTTTTATCCGGCGCGATGCCGGAACCCAGCGCGGCCAGGGTGATCGCGGCGATAATCGAACTGGCATAACTTTCAAACAGGTCGGAACCCATCCCGGCCACATCCCCCACGTTGTCGCCCACGTTGTCGGCAATCGTCGCCGGATTGCGCGGGTCATCTTCCGGGATGCCGGCTTCGGTTTTACCGACCAAATCGGCCCCCACGTCCGCAGCTTTGGTATAAATGCCGCCGCCAACACGGGCGAAAATGGCGATGGACGTGCCGCCAAAACCAAAACCGGCCAGCGCGCTGACCGCCTCCAGCGGCGGCAGCAGGTTGCTGAACAGAATAAACAGGCCGCTAACCCCCAGCAGCGCCAGCGAAACCACGATAGTTCCCATCACCGTTCCGCTGGTAAAGGCCACCCGCAGACCGCCGTTCAGGCTTTTTGACGCCGCCTGCGCGGTACGCACGTTGGCGCGCACGGCAGTATACATACCCACATAACCGGCCACGCCGGAAGCCACCGCCCCGGCGACAAACGAAACCGCTGTCCAGGCGCTCATCCGCGAGCCGGGGATAAAACTCAGAGCCACCAGGATAACGCTGACCACGATAACCAGAATGGAAACCGCGCGATACTCGCGCCGCATGAAAGCCTGCGCGCCCTTCTGAATCGCCCCGGCGATTTTTTGCATCCGTTCGTCACCAGCATCCTGGGCTAAAACCCATCGCAGCCGGTACACCGCAAACAGCAGCCCCAGGGTGCCGGCAGCCAGCGCAATGAAGTTAGCGTTGTCACGAAGAAATTCCATACACACGCTCCTGAACTCTACTCATTCTGTAGAAAACGGCCAAGCCGCTAAAGATAACAACAAAATATTTCTTTTCATAGGAAGAATTTGATTAATTCTTTGAGTCAAAATCCGTTGACTTTTATCAAGACCGGCTCAAGATACTGCCATTTGCCTGAATTTTATATGCTATATGTAATTCCACTGGCGAGGATCAGCCGCCTACAATAAAATAGCCAATGGAACTAATGCACCACTCGCCTGCCGTCCTGGCGCGTGTAAACAACCTGGCCTTACATAACACCCATGCCCGAACAGGACACAGGGGAGTGCTTTTTTAGTACGGCATAGTTAAGGATTAGCATCATGCAGGCAATGCAAGGCATCCAACCGTTCGAGCAAGTCATGATTTTGATCGTGCTTGCAACCGCATTCGTTGCGCTGATTTACGCTTACTGGTTGGCCCGCCAGACGTTTGCTGCCGAAAAAGGCAGCGAGGCTATGCAGCGCGTCTGGGGGTTCATCCGGGACGGCGCCAACGCTTATTTGCGTACTCAGCTGCGGACGATTGCCATTCTCATCATCGTCCTGACGGTCGCCATGTTCCTTAGCGTGGCGCTCGTCCGGCCCACCGGCGAAGCCAACGAATTGTTCTGTCCAGTACAGGTCGAGGAAGCCTTCGCCGAAGAAATCGCCGCTAACGCGACCACCGGCGCGACGGCTGAAGAAATTATGGCCGTCCTGGAAGCCCGCACGCAAACGGCTAAACAGATTGCCATCGCCAACGGCTACCCGGACTTCAACCCGGAGCGCGTTTCGGCAGTGGTGGAGTGCCCATCTGCCGTGACGGGCGTCGCCATCGGGCGCGCGCTGGCCTTCGCTATGGGCGCATCGTTCTCCGCAATGGTTGGTTTTATCGGTATGAACATGGCCGTGCAGGGCAACGTGCGCGTGGCGGCTGCCGCGCGCCACAGCTTCAAACGCGCGCTGACCATCGCCTACCGTTCCGGCACGATCACCGGCATGTTAACCGACGGACTCGGACTGCTGGGCGGCACGCTGATTTTTATCATCTTCGGCAAGGCCGCGCCGGATGTGCTGCTCGGTTTCGGCTTTGGTGGCACGCTGCTGGCGCTGTTCATGCGCGTGGGCGGCGGCATCTACACCAAAGCGGCTGATGTCGGCGCCGACCTGGTGGGTAAAGTCGAAGCCGGCATGGAAGAAGACGACCCGCGCAACGCCGCCGTTGTGGCCGATCTCGTGGGCGACAACGTGGGCGACTGCGCCGGTATGGCGGCGGACATCTTCGAGAGCTACGAAGTCACCATCGTCTCCAGCCTGATCCTCGGTCTGGCGCTGACTTCGCTCACCGGTCAGCTGTTCTGGATTGTGCTGCCGCTGCTGGTGCGCGGCATCGGCGTCGTCAGTTCTATTGTCGGCACGTACATGGTGTCGGTCTGGAAAGTGGATGATGCCGAAGAAGCCATGTACAAGAGCTACGAGATTTCGAGCGCCATCACCATTATCTCCACTTTCCTGCTGTCGGTCTTTTATGCAGGCAATCAGGAAGCCAGCGGCGACCTGCTGTCGCACCTATCGCTCGGCGCGCTGGTAGCGGTCGGCGTGGCGCTGGCCGTTACGTTCAACCCGCTGACGGCATATGCCACATCTGCCAAAAGCAAGCGCGTCCACAACATCGCCAAAGCGACGGTGTTTGGCCCGGCGCTGGTCATCCTGGAAGGCATTTCGCTGGGTTATCTGTCCAGCGTATGGTCGGTGCTGGTGATCGTCGCCAGCGTGGGCGCGTCCATCCTGGTGTACAGCGTCACCTTCCCAGCAGACCTTTACCTGCCCGTTTTCCTGATCAGCGTTGTGCTGGCGCTGGCAGCAATCGTGCGCGGTTACACCAGGAAGGATGTAGTCGGTGGCATCTTCCAGGCGCTGTGGATTATGGTCGCGGCGCTGTTCCTTATCAGTATGCGGGAAGTTCCGGCGGCTGATCGTTTCGTTTACACCCTGTTCGGCGTGTCGCTGATCGGCGTCGGGATGCTCTCGCATACGGGCAACAACGTTTCGATGGACACCTTCGGCCCGATTTCCGACAATGCCAACGGCATCGCGGAACTGGCCGGCGAAGAAGATTTTTCGCCCGAAGCGCGCCAGATCATGGCCGACCTGGACGCCGCCGGCAATACCACTAAAGCTATCACCAAAGGCATTGCCATTGGCTCGGCAGTGATCGCGGCGCTTTCGCTCTTTGGTTCGTTCTTCATTGACATCGAGCGCGTGATGCCGGTCGAACGGCTGGAAAACTACAACCGTTCCATCAACCTGGCCGACCCAACCGTGTTCATCGGTCTGCTCATTGGCGGCGCGCTGCCGCTGCTGTTCGGTGGCCTGCTGATTAAAGCCGTTAACCGCGCTGCCGGGTACATCATGGCGGAAGTTCGCCGCCAGCTTCGTATCCCCGAAATCCAGAGCGGCCAGCGTCCGCCCGATTACGCCCAGTGTGTGACCATCTCCACCCGCTCGGCGCAGGCGGAACTGATTCCGCTCGGTTTGATCGCCATCCTGTCGCCCATCGTGGTCGGTCTGCTGCTCAAGGAACAGGCCCTCGGCGGCTTCCTGGCAGGCGTCATTCTGTCCGGCCAGCTCCAGGCTGTGTTTATGGCGAACTCCGGCGGCGCGTGGGATAACGCCAAGAAATATATCGAGGACGGTAACTTCGGCGGCAAAGGCACGGACAACCATAAAGCCAGCGTCGTCGGCGACACGGTTGGCGATCCCTTCAAGGATACCGCCGGCCCGGCGCTCAACCCGATGATTAAGGTTATGAACCTGGTTTCACTCATCATGGCCCCCATCATCGTGCAGACGCAAACGCCGGAAGCAACCGTGCCGGTACTTATCACCATCCTCATCAGCATTGTGCTGATTATCTGGTCGGTGCGCCGCAGCGACCGCGATGAAGAAGCCGAGGGCGTCCAGCCGCCTGTCCAGGCGGTTAAATCGTAACGCCGCGCGCTTTTTCAAATTTCGCAGTCAAGGGCGAACCGCAAATGGTTCGCCCTTTTTTATTGAGCGCCGCCCCATAAACGGCGCTCGCCCACATCCATCTATGGGAACGGAAAAATTTCGATTATACTTAACTACAAAATCCGCAATCACTGAGACGGGGATTGTATGGCGCTACATCTTTGGCACAATCTATCGTCCGGCCCCAAAGCGCCGGACATCATTTATGCAGTGGTGGAAGTACCCAAAGGCAGCCGAAATAAATACGAGTACAGCAAAAGCGCTGGGGTCATCAAACTCGACCGCGTGCTGTACAGCCCGCTCCACTACCCCGGCGATTACGGCTTCATTCCTCAGTCCTACTACGGCGATGGCGACCCGCTCGACGTGCTGGTGATGATGGAAGAGCCAACCTTCCCCGGATGCGTGATCGAAGCGCGCCCGATTGGGATGCTGTGCCTGCTGGACAGAGGCCAGAACGATGACAAAATCCTGGCCGTCCCCTCCACCGACCCGCACTACGAGGAATATCTCGATCTTGATGACCTGCCCAAACATTTCCCGCGTGCCGTCGAGCATTTTTTCATCACCTACAAACACCTCCAGGGCGCGGAAGTCGTCAGCCAGGGCTGGGTCGGCGTTAAGGAAGCTAAAGAGGCGGTGATGAAGTCCATGCAGCTTTACCGGGATACGTTTCCGCCGCAGCGCATCTGAATTTTAAAGATGAACGCGCCCCGGTCTACACGCCCATTCGGCCAGCAGGGGGAACGGCTGGCCGTCAGCTATCTGGAGCAGCAGGGTTATACCATCATCGCCACCAACTGGCACTGCCGGTATGGCGAAATAGACATCATCGCCCGCCAGAACCACACGATGGTATTTGTCGAAGTTCGTGCGCGCCACGCCGAACGAACCGAAGCCGCCTTCGAGAGCATCGGCCCACATAAACAGCAGCGCCTGGCGCGCGCCGTCCAGAGCTACCTGGCAAGCCATCACCTGGAGCAGGCTGTCTGGCGCGTGGATGTTATTGCGATTGCTATACCCCCATCGGGCGAACCGATCATTGAACATGCCGAGGACGCGCTTGGCTGGTAAACCGCTTCTGGTCATCCTCGGCCCGACCGCCGTCGGCAAAACCGGCCTAGCGATTGAAATCGCCCAGGCCATCGGCGGCGAAATCGTCGGCGCCGACAGCCGCCAGATTTACCGCCGCATGGACATCGGCACGGCCAAACCGACGCCGGAGCAGCGGGCGCGCGCCCCCCACCACCTGCTGGATATGGTTGACCCGGACGGCAATCTGGCGCTGGCACAGTACCAGAAGGCCGCCTACGCCGCGATTGATGCCGTTCACCGGCGGGGAAACCTGCCCCTGCTGGTCGGCGGCACGGGACAGTATCTTACCGCCGTCATCGAAGGCTGGACCGTGCCGGAAGTGCCGCCCAACCCGGCGCTGCGCGCCGAACTGGAAACCTTCGCCGCCGAACAGGGGGCGGAAACCCTGCACCAACGCCTGAAACTGCTCGACCCGGCAGCCGCAGCCGCCATCCACCATCGCAACGTGCGCCGGGTCATCCGCGCTCTGGAGGTGTGTATCGAGGCAGGGCAGCCGATCAGCACGCTTCAGCGCAAGAATCCGCCGCCCTACGCCATGCTCCAGTATGGGCTGACGTTAGACCGCGCCGAACTTTACGCCAGGGCCGACCGGCGGGTAGATGAGATGATGGCGGCAGGTTTTCTGGACGAGGTTAAAAATCTGCTCGCCAGTGGTTACAGCCGCTCGCTGCCTTCTATGAGCGGCCTGGGCTACCGGCAGTTGGCGGCGCATGTGCTGGACGGCGTGCCGCTGGAAGAAACCATCGCCACTACCAAACACGCCACGCACGATTTCATCCGGCGGCAGTATACCTGGTTTCGAGGCCACGATACGGGCATTTTGTGGCACAATATAAAAAAGATCAACGCAGCGTTACTGATCGAAAACATCTATCAATGGCTGCGGGAACAGGGTTAACGCCGTGTCAATCTTTCGCCGCGCAGGCAATCGAAACGTGCTGGTGGGTATCTTCCTGCTGGTGATGTTGGCCGTATTCGCCGGCCCCGGCACGCTGCCGCGCCTAATTTCGTCGGTCGTGCCGAATGTGGACGAAAGTATCCCCTGTGCCTGGCTGCGTCAGGGTTTCAGCCGCGACCAGCACCAATCTTTAATCGGTCGCGCGGCATCCAACCCGATTGCCCTGCGCGTGCGCTCCTCGCCCGTACCCAATACGCTTGATGGCGTGATTACCATCACCATCACCATCACCAATACCTCCATCGGCACGGTCGCCATTTATTATAACGAAGATCAGGTGCGTATCGGCGACGACGGCGTAACCAGCGGGTTAGGGCTGGTTTTTAACGCCACCGGCACGCAGCCCGCTGGCAGCGCGCAGGGGAATACCCCCTATCCCGAAAGCGATATTCGGCTGCTCGGCCCGCGCCAAAGCTGCATCCACAAAGAAGAATTTCGTATGACGCAGCTTCCCGCGCCTAATATCGCTACCGGCAGTGCCATCGTCAAAGCTTACTACCGCAATACCTCGCGCGGGGCTGCCCGGCAGAGCGACCCACAGGCGACGCCGATTTATAACGACCAGGGTTTATGGGTTGGCATCACCGAGTCCGATCCCGCGCCGATTCCACTCGCAGCCGGTACGTGATATATAATGGGGTGGTGTGGAGGCCAGATCATCATCAAAAGAGGTAGCAATGCCCAGACTCGAAACCGAACGTCCAATTCTTATGATCCGGCGGGAAAATCAACCCACGCAGCAGGTGCCGATCAGCCGGGATGAAATCATCGTGGGGCGAGACGAATCCTGCGACGTGCCTCTGCCGGAGCGTCAGATTTCGCGGCAGCATATCCGCATCTACCGGCAAAATGACCGTTTTTACGTGCAGGACCTCGACAGCAAAAACGGCACCTGGATTAACGGCCAGCCGCTAAAAGGCTCCACCGAACTGCACGACGGCGACGAAATCCAGCTCGCGCTGACGACCCGCATCCGATTTGTCGGCATCGGCTCGACCGCGCCGCTGACCTCCGAGGTGCCGGTGTTCGCCAATGCCCGGCTGCGGCTGGAACATGAATCGCGGCGCGTATTCATCGGCGACCGGGAACTCGACCCACCCTTAAGCCTGCCCCAATACCGGCTGCTGGAACTTCTTTATAACAACCTCGGCAGCATTTGCACCCGCGATATGGTGATCGAAACCGTCTGGCCGGAAGCGATGGGTGAAGGTGTGAGCGAGCAGGCTATTGACGCGCTGGTTCGCCGCCTGCGCGACCGCCTGGCCGAACTCGACCCCGACCAGCAGTACATCATCACCGTTCGGGGACATGGCTTCCGCCTTGAGAATCCGGTAGATCATCACGAATAGTTTTTAAGGCGGGATAATCGCCGCTCAATGATTCGATAAAAGCGCGTGTGACCGGCGCGAAATGGATGTCTCGATCCCAGATTAACCTTAATGTCCGTCGAAGGGGCTGCCCTTCAAGCGCAACCACATGCAGCAGCCCCTGGTTCACCTCATCCCGCACCACGTAAGGCGGCAGAACGGCCAGACACATCCCTGCGATGACGGCGCGTTTAATCGACTCCAGATTATCGAACTCTGCGCCGATGACCGGCTCGATACCCCTTACGCGCAGGGTTTCCTCCAGCCAGGCCCGTGATTGGCTGTTGGGCGGGCGGACGATAAACGACTGGCGGTGTAAATCCTCGATGGCAGCCGACGACCGCTCCCACCAGGGATGTTTAAAGCCGACCACCACCACTTGTTCGATTTCTTGCAGCGCCAGCGACTCCAGGCGCGGCTGGCGGAACGACTCCAGTTCGCCTTCGATGAACCCCACGTCAAGCCGGTTGGACAGCACTTCGGCGACGATCTGCGCCGTTACGCCCGTTTGCAAAGCAACCGTAAGCTGCGGGTAGCGGGCGCGGAAACGCTGCACCCAGTCCGGCGCCAGGTAAACGGCAGCGCCGGGGGTCGCGCCAATGCTCACCCGGCCCCCGCTCACACGCTCGACATCGGTCAGGGCATTTTCGGCCTCGGCCACCAGGGCGAAAATCTGGCGGGCGTAACGATACAAAATTTTGCCTTCCGGCGTTAACGAAACACCCCGCCACCCGCGCTGGAAAAGCGGCCTGCCCAGGCCGGCCTCCAGGTCTTTGATATGCTGGCTGACTGCCGACTGGGTGATGTACAGGCGCTCCCCCGCCGCGCTAAAGCTGCCTTCCTGCACCACCGCTAAAAAAATCTGGAGTTTGTACAGATCAAGCATGATCCCATCTCGCCAAGATATTAGCTGTATCTTATGTCATATTATAAGGGATTGCATCTAACCGCACAGGGAGACTTCAGCTATAGTGCAAGGGAATAAAAACACTGAGGACTGCCCACGATGAATCTGTTTAAAACGTTGTTCGGGACATCTACCAATACCCTCAACGCCGCCGAGGCCAGAACGCGATTAGACGGCAGCCAGCCGCCGTTTTTGCTGGACGTGCGCCAGCCGCAGGAGTTTAAGGCCGGCCACATCCCCGGCGCGAAGCTCATCCCCCTGCACGAATTGGCATCCCGGATGAACGAACTACCCAAAAACCGCGAAATCCTGTGCATCTGCCAGTCAGGGTCGCGCAGCGGGACGGCGGCTCGCCGGCTGCAAAACGCCGGATTTAACACGCTTAATCTGCGCGGCGGCATGATCGCCTGGCAGCAGGCCGGTTATGCGATCAAGAAAGGCTGAAGATGGAGGCGCTGCTGCTTAACCTGGGACTGGGCTTCGGCATCGGCGCGTCGCTCGGTTTGCTTGGCGGCGGCGGTTCGATCCTGACCGTTCCGGCGCTGGTTTATCTGGTCGGCCAAAGCCCACAGGCGGCCATCACCACTTCCCTGGCGATTGTCGGCGCGAACAGCCTGCTGGGGGCATTTTTCCACCGGATGCAGGGCAGCTTAAACTGGCGAGTGGCGCTGGTGTTTGGCGGGGCGGGCATGGTTTTTTCGTACCTGTCCGCCGGGCTGTCAAAACTGTTTTCGCCTACCCTGCTGCTGGTGGCCTTCGCCGCCCTCATGCTGGCCGTTGGTGCGCTGCTGATCGTTCGCCGCCAGCCGGCGCAAGACGCCCGGCAGCCAGTTGAGTTAGCCGCCTGGAAAGCGGTTTTGAGCGGCGCGGGGGTTGGGCTGCTGACGGGAATCCTGGGGGTTGGCGGCGGCTTTTTGATCGTCCCGGCGCTGGTGATGCTGGTTGGCCTGCCGTTTCATCAGGCGGTCGGCACGTCGCTGGTAATCATCGCCATGAACAGCCTGGCCGGTTTCCTCGGCCACCTCGGCGGCGCGCCGCTGGATGTGGCGATCATCGCCATTTTTGTCCTGGCCGGCCTGGCCGGGACTTTCGCCGGGGCGCGGCTGGCAAAACGCCTGCATCCCGGTCATCTGCGCCGCGCTTTCGCCATCTTTGTGATCGCGCTGGCGATTTTCCTGCTGTATGATAATTTACCCAAGCTGGTGTAGTGAGGTGACAGACGATGTATATCCAACAGTTTTTTATTGATGGCCTGGGCTGCGCTTCGTATCTGGTCGGCTGCGAAGCCGCCGGCGTGGCCGCCGTCGTAGACCCCGACCGTGACACACAAAAATACCTGGACGCCGCCTTGGAACGCGGCCTGACCATCACACATATCATCGAAACGCACCTGCACGCCGACCATGTGTCCGGCAATACCGACCTGGCGCAGCGCACCGGCGCGGCCATCTACCTGCACGAAGCCGCCGACGCGGAATTTGAACACCAGACCGTGAAAGACGGTGACGTAATCGCCCTGGGGAACGTGCGCCTGCACGTGCGCCATACCCCCGGCCACACGCCGGAAAGCATCACTCTGCTGGTAGCCGACACCACCCGCTCGGAACAGCCCTGGATGGCGCTGACCGGCGATACGCTGTTCGTCGGCGACGTGGGCCGGCCTGACCTGGTGGGCATCGAAGCCGCGCGAGAACTGGCGGGACATATGCACGACACCATCCAGCACCAACTGCTGCCCCTCAACGACGGCATCCTGGTTTATCCGGGGCATGGCGCGGGGTCGCTGTGCGGCAAATCCATCGGCTCGGTGCGCGTCTCAACCATCGGCTTTGAGCGGTTGAATAATCCGGCGCTGACCC
Source organism: Chloroflexota bacterium (assembly GCA_014338005.1). Taxonomy (GTDB): domain Bacteria; phylum Chloroflexota; class Anaerolineae; order Aggregatilineales; family Phototrophicaceae; genus CFX2. Next base: position 10,782 of record QUBZ01000026.1, read on the forward strand.
CGCGCGAACGGGAAGCGTTCGTTGAGTACGCCACCAGCGACCTACCGGAGCAGCCCGGCAACCACAAACGCATCAAACAGATCAACCGGCGCGGCCCCCGCCCGCTTGGCGACATCTCGCCGCGCCCGCTGACGGTGCAGGAAGCCGTCCGGCACTTTCGTCAGGGCGCGGCGCTGTTGGATATGCGCTCGAAAACCGATTACAAGGCCGAACATATCCCCGGCTCGGTGCATCTGGAGGCCGACGACCAGTTGAGCAACCGCGTCGGTTTTGTGCTGCCGCCCGATCTGCCGGTCGTGCTGATGCTGGCCGACGTGGCCGACTACCGCCGCGTGGTGTATGCCCTGGCGCGTGTGGGCTACGACAGCATCATCGGGTATCTGGCCGATGGGCTGGCGACCTGGAAGGCGATGGGGCTGCCGGTGACTGCCGGCGACGTGCGCGACATCGAACCGCTGGAACTCAACGACCTGCTTCAGAACGGCAACGGCAGCCGCCCGGTGGTGATTGACGTGCGCGAAACCTGGGAATACGCCCAGGGACACGTCCCCGGCGCACTGTTAATCCCGCTCGGCGACCTCAGCCGCCGGGTGGATGAACTTGACCCGGCCACACCAACAGCCGTCATCTGCGCGACGGGTTCGCGCAGCCAGTCGGCGGCGGCGCTGCTGGGGCAAAAGGGCTTCGAGACCATTTATAACATCCTGGGCGGCACGCTTGGCTGGATGCAGAGCGGCCTGCCCCTGGAACGCTGATAAGGATTTCGATCATGGAAAACACCACCCCAACCCTCGGCCTGAGCATTCACCTCAAGGCTGACTTTGACACCGCACTGGCGCGGGTGACGGACGCCCTCAAAAGCGAAGGCTTCGGCGTGCTGACCGAAATTGACGTGAAAGACACGCTGAAGAAAAAACTCGATGTGGACTTCCGGCCATACAAAATCCTCGGCGCGTGCAACCCGCCGCTGGCGTACCGCGCGCTGAGCGCCGCGCCGCAGATCGGCCTGCTGCTGCCATGCAATGTCACCGTCTCGCAGGCGGATGATGCAACGATTGAAGTGAGCATCATTGACCCGCTGATGATGGCAAACGTGCTATCCCACCCGGAACTTCAAACAGTCGCGGACGAAGCCCGCCAGCGCCTGGAACGAGTCATCGCTAAACTCAAGGAGTAAACCTGAACCATGCCGATTTATGAATTTGACTGCCCCGGCTGCGGGCGGACGTTCGACAAGCGCGTAAAATTCAGCGAAGTTGAGTCGGTCGTTTGTCCCCTCTGCGGCAACCGGCACGTTAAAAAGCGCCTGCCGACCATCGCCGTCAAGGGCAGCGGAGGCAGCAGTTCCACCTCGCTGCCGGTATCCTCCGGGGTAAGTCTTTGAGGGGGCGGTAAAAAGTGCTGACCGTGTGTCGGCGAAACGACCGGGCGCGGGCGAAATATCCCCGCGCCCGGTTTATTTTGACTAAAACTGGCGGCCCCAGGTTTTCGGCCAGCGTTCAATTAATCCACCCACTGCCCACTGCCTCTTGATAAAGGCCAGGATTTCCGCAGCCAGCGCGCCTTCCTCGAACGTTTATAGCTCGCCGATTTTCACCGGGCGGTTTTCCCGGTAAGATCGCAGCGCCGCCATAGCGATCACCACCGGCGCGCGGCCATCTGCCCCGCCAACGGGTATCGGCTTATCATCCAGCAGGGCGCGGACGAACGCTTCCATTTCGGCCTGGTAAGATGGCAGGTAACGTTCCAGGAAAAAGTTCAGCGGCAGATCGCGCGAAACCGTCTGCGCCGTGCTGAAAGTGACGGCGTTGGGATACAGATTTTCGCTCCTGGCCGAACCTTTGCTGCCAAAAACTTCCACGCGCTGGTCGTAGCCGTAAACCGCCTGACGGCTGTTGTCAATCGTGCCGACAGCGCCGTTTTTAAACTTCAACGTCACGACAGCGGTATCAATATCCCCTGCCTCGCCAATGCGCGGGTCAACCATCACGCCTGCCGCCGCGTATACCTCATCCACCTCGCCCAGCAAAAAACGCGCCATATCAAAATCGTGAATGGTCATATCGAAGAACATGCCGCCAGAAACGCGAACATATTCAATCGGCGGCGGCGAAGGGTCGCGGCTGATGATATGCAGCAGGTGCGGCGTGCCAATCTCGCCGTTCTCAATTGCCTGTTTAATGCGCCGGTGGTTGGCATCAAAACGGCGGTTAAAACCGAGCATCAGCTTCACTCCGGCCCGCTCAACAGCGGCCAGCGCCGCGTCAATCGTGTCCAGGTCGGCGGCGATGGGCTTTTCGCAAAAGATGTGTTTGCCCGCCTCTGCCGCCTGGGTGATGAACGGCGCGTGGGTATCGGTGCTGGAGCAGATGACCACCGCTTCGATGCTTTTGTCATCCAGCAGGCGGCAATAATCGTCCGCCACCTGGCCGATGCCATAGGCCGCCGCGCACGACCGCGCTGAGTCCAGGTTCACATCGGTGATGGCGACCATTTCTGCGCCGGGTACGCTCTGTGTAAGCGTCCGGGCGTGAATCTGCCCGATGCGCCCCGTCCCGACCAATCCTAAACGTACTTTCTTTGACATACTGTCCCCCTACAGTCCCAGGCTTTTCAGGTAATCCCGGTTGGCCTGGGAATATCGCTTCGGCAGGCCGGGGTCATCCGTCAGCACATCCTGTTCCACAATCGCCCAGCCATCATAACCGAGCGCCTGCATCTCCCGAATGACGCCGCCAAAGTCCACCTCGCCTTCCCCCAACGGACAGAATACGCCGGCAACGACCGCCTGGAAATAATCTTTATGCTGCGCCCGGCACTCGGCGGCGATAGATGCGCTGCAATCCTTCAGGTGCAGGTAGCGCACGCGCTCGCCAAATTCTCGCACACAGGCCACCGCGTCCCCACCCGCGTAGTGCCAGTGGCCGGTATCCAGGCACAGGCCGACCAGCGCCGCGTCCGTGCGCGCCAACAGCTCGCGCGTTTCATCGGGGGTTTCCACGTAGCCGGCGCAGTGATGATGAAAGACCACGCTCAACCCCAGCTCGTCATGGATTCGCCGCGCGACGCGGTTCACCCCGGCGGCGAACACATCCCATTCTGCCGGCGACAGCTTCGATCCCGAACGCTGCCCGGCGTTTTTTACCAGTTCGTCCACTTTGCCGTTGTCATCAGCCAGCACCACGTACCGCGCGCCCAGTGCAGCCAGCAGTTTGCCGACTTTAAGCGCCTCTGCCGCGCCGGCCTCGTGGGCGCTTGCGTCTACCAGCCGCACCGGCACAAAAGCCGAAAGAAGCTGCAAGCCGCGTTTTTCCAGTTCGGCGCGCAGGGTCTCCGGGTCGGTCGGCAGATAACCATACGGCCCCAGTTCCGTGCCGGTATAGCCGGTTTCAGCGATCTCGTCCAAAACCTGCGTATACGCAAACTTTGGTTCGATGCCCTCAAATTCATAGATGCCCCAGGAAACCGGGGCGCTGGCAATTTTGATGGTCATAAATAGTTTTTCCTTTTCGCGTGAATGACTCCCGCTCATTTTATGAAAGGGGACAGGGTAAACCCTGCCCCAGACCGGCCTTTATAGATAGTGGCGCTGTTTTTTCTTCGCCTGTTCATATTCCCGGCGTGCCTGCTGCACCGCCGGGTCGTCGGACACTTCCGGCACGGCTACATCCCACCACGACTCATAACCGGGGACGCGCTGATGGCGGTCTACTTCGGTCACGATACATACCGGGCAGTTCTGGATGGACTTGGCCGCTTGCAGCGCCGCCATAAAATCCTCGCGTGTGTTTGCCCGGAAAACGTGCGCTCCCAGGCTTTCGCAGTTCTGGGCGAAGTCTACCGGCAGGGTTTCGCCATCCAGTTGGCTGCTTTCGGTGCGGTAGCGGTATTTCGTGCCGAAGCCATCGCCGCCGACGCTTTTGGAAAGCCCGCCGATGCTGGCGAAGCCGTGATTATCCAGCACGATAATCACCACCTTGATGCCCTCCTGAACCATCGTGACGATTTCGCTGTTCAGCATCAGGTACGACCCGTCGCCGACCATGACATAAACTTCGCGCTCTGGGTCGGCCATCTTGACGCCCAGGCCGCCGGCGATTTCGTAACCCATGCAGGAATAGCCATACTCCAGGTGATAACCACGCGGGTCGCGGGTGCGCCACAGTTTATGCAGATCGCCCGGCAGGCTGCCCGCCGCGCACAGCAGCACGTCGCGCGGGCTGCTGAAGGTGTTCACCATGCCAATAACCTCGCCCTGGCTCAACAGCGGCTCGTGTTCCAGGTTGTAAATGCGATGCACTTCCGCATCCCACGCCAGGTTGTACCGGTGGGCCCGCTCCTGGTAAACCTCCGGTGTCCGGTAATCGCCAACGGCGGTCAGCAGTTCTTCCAGCGTCACTTTCGCGTCGCCGACCAGCGGCACGGCCCCACGCTTGTAGGCATCGAACTCCGCCACATTGATATTGATAAAACGTACATTGGGGTTCTGGAAGGCGGTGTTGGAAGCGGTCGTAAAATCGCTGTAGCGCGTACCGATGCCGATAATCAGATCGGCTTCCCGCGCCAGGATGTTCGCGCCCTCGGTGCCGGTCGTGCCGATCGCGCCCAGGTTAAACGGATGGTCGTAGTTGAGCGAGCCTTTGCCGGCCTGCGTTTCGCCGACCGGGATGCCGGTTTTTTCGACAAACGCCCGCAGCGCCGCGTTGGCCTCGCTGTAATGCACACCCCCACCGGCAATGATAAGCGGCTGCCGGCTTTCCCGAATCCAGGCGGCGGCCTTTTGCAGCAGGGTCGTATCCGGTCGAGGGCGCGGAATCACCCAGACGCGCTTTTCAAACATCTCCGCCGGGTAATCGTAAGCGAAGGTCTGCACATCCTGGGGCAGCGCCAGCGTTACCGCGCCGGTTTCTGCCGGAGATGTCAGCACCCGCATCGCCTCCGGCAGCGCGGTGATGAGCTGTTCGGGCCGATACAGCCGATCCCAATAACGCGATACCGGCTTGAAGCAGTCGTTCACGCCGATGTCCTGCGTATATGGCACTTCGAGCTGCTGAAGCACCGGCGCCTGCACCCGTTCGGCGAAGATGTCCCCTGGCAGCAGCAAAACCGGGATGCGGTTCACGGTCGCCACCGCCGCGCCGGTAATCATATTGGTTGCGCCGGGGCCGATGGATGATGTGCAGACGAAGGTTTGCAGGCGGTTTTTATGTTTGGCGTAGGCTACCGCCGCGTGAACCTGCGCCTGCTCGTTGCGGGACTGGTAGTAACGGATTTCGCGGCTGTACTGCTGAAGCGCCTGGCCGAGGCCGGCCACTACACCATGCCCGAAGATGCCCCATACCCCGGCAAAAAAGAGATTTTCCACGCCATCGCGGGCCACATACTGCCGGGTTAGATACAAGATGAGCGCCTGCGCCATCGTCAGCCGGCGGGTGGTACGGGTAAATTGATCGGTCATACCTAAACTCGCTTTCTAAAATAGGCCTGGATATTCTTTTGTCAGGCAGGCTGGCGGTGCTGGAATAAATACGCCGGGCGCGCTTTAACTTTGACGCGGCATTTAATCCTGCTCCATCGCATGAGAGACAACCGGCAGGCGCGGGTCCTGTTCCGTCCAGGTGTTTTTCACCCAGGCGTAAGCCGGGTCATCGCTGTTCGCCAACGACTGCGCCGAACCGGCCAGAAAATTGATGTAATACGTCGTGTAACCATGCGCGCTGACCACCGGATGATACCCCTCCGGCACGAGTACGGCGTCATGGTTCTGCGCCAGCATCAGCGCGTCTATGTGCCGGTCGTCGGTGTACACGCGCTGGTAAGCATAACCATCCGGGGGATTTAACTTGTAAAAATAGATTTCTTCCAGGTCGGCTTCTAGCACGTTGCCGGCAGCATCTACCCGGTGAATGTCGTGTTTGTGCGGCGGGTAGCTCGACCAGTTGCCGGACGGCGTAAATACCTCCACGCATACCAGCCGGTGACAGTCGAAGCCCGGCGGGATGATGCTGTTGATCTGGCGGGTGGCGTTGCCGCCGCCGCGAATTTCGATGGCGCTGTCCGCCGGGGTAATCAACCGCGCCGGGTGATCTTCATCGGTCGGCACCCAGCACGACACAATCTCTAGGTTATCCGTCAGGGCTTCGATCTCAAACGGCGTGCGGCGCGGCAGGTACAGCGCCCAGGGCATCCCGCTAAAGACGTTCGGGCGGCGTCCCAGGTTCAGATAATCACCTTTGCCGGTGCGAATATGGCAGCGCCCGCCCAGGATGACCATCACATTTTCATGTTCGCCCGTGGTATCGCCATAATGTTCACCCAGCGGCAGGCGCAGCGCCGCCATATTCAGGTAGTCCCAACCAACATCTGCCGCCCGCACCCGCGCGAACAGGCCCGGCTCACCCCGATCTTGCGATTTCACCAACAGGTTTTCAGCCGTGTAGTCCATAAATCCCCCTTTGCATAAAGATTATTCCAGGCCGCCGTACCCGACGACGAATGCCATCACTTCATCCATTGTCGGCATAAAATTGGCACAGCCGTGTTTTGTAACCACAATCGCCCCACAGGCGTTGCCCAGGCGCGCCGACCGGTACCAGTCCCACCCGTTTACATAACCATACAGGAAACCCGCCCCAAAAGCGTCACCCGCGCCCAGGATATTGTAAACTTCCACCGGAAACCCAGGCGCGTGAATCACCGCGCCATCCGGCAGATGCACGCGCGCCCCCTGTGGGCCCACTTTTTCGACCACTGCTTCCAGATTATGCTCCAGCAAAACCCGGATCGCATCCGCCGTATCGCCTTCGACGCGCGTATCGGACACCTGCGAATGGGTGAGTTTCATCCGGGATGGGTCGGTAAGCATGGCCGCATTGATTTCATCAGCCGTACCGATGACCACATCTACCAGCCGCAGCGCCGAACGCACGACCACGCCAAAAGCGCGCACGTCGTGCCACTGGTCGGGACGAAAATCCACATCCAGGACGATTTTCGCGCCGGCCTGTTTCGCCACCTCGGCGGCAAAAAGCGTGGCGCTGCGGCTGGGTTCTTTGCTCAGGTTCGTCCCGGCGAATTGGAAAACCCGACAGTCGCCGACAGGGGCGGCTAGAACATCGTCAATCGTCAGGTTGATGTCGGCGCAGTTGTCGCGGTAATAAACCAGCGGGAATTTGTCCGGCGGCTCGATGCCCAGCACGACGGCGCTGCTGCGATGCTGTGTTTTACGCGGGATAAATGCCGTCTCAACACCCTCGTTATTGAGAAAGTGCAGGATAAAATCACCCACCGGGTCCTGGCCGACAGCCGTCAGGAGAGCGGTTTTTAACCCCAACCGCCGCGCGCCAACGCTGATATTGGTCGGCGACCCGCCGACATAAGCGGCAAAACTTTTGATCTGTACGAACGATGCGCCGACATCATTGGCATACAGATCAATCGAACTGCGCCCCATATTTAGCAGATCATAGGTTTTCATTAACCGCTGCCTTCGCTCGTGTTTTGCGCCCGTTCAGCCGGGGTTGATAACCCAGGTCGGCGGAGAGTTCGCGGGCGGCCTGTTTAACACTTTCGGCTAGTTGGCTGATGCGGTCATCGGTGACGCGCACCGTCGGCCCGGAAATGCCGATAGCGGCAATCGCCCGGCCCATCGAGTCATACACCGGCGCGGCAATACAGCGCACACCTTCCTGATGTTCCTCATCGTCCAGGGCATAACCCTGCGCCCGCACTTGTTCCAGATGTTCGTGGAGGGCGTCCCAATCCGTGATCGTCCGGCTGGTTTTCGGTTCAAGCTGCCCTGGCTGCGGCAGATCGGAAAAAGCCAGCAGCACCTTTCCGACCGCCGTACAATGCAGCGGAATCATGCGCCCGATGCCGCCGACTACCCGCAGCGAGGCTTCCGCTTCCACGTCGTCAATCATTAGGGCTTTGCCTTCAGAATAAACCGCCGTGTGTGAACACTCGCCGGTCTGTACCATCAGCCGGTACAGATACGGCTTAGCTTTTTCGCGCACGGGCATCTTGTTCAACAGATGCCAGCTTATCTGCCGCACGCGCTTACCCAACACGTATCCCCGTGAGCTGGAGTCCGGCTGCAAGTATCCGTAATTAACCAGTGTTTTGACCAGCCGCGAGGCGCTGCTTTTGTCTACTTCCAGAATTTTCGCCAGTTCTGTGATCGTCATTGCCCGATCTGTATCGGCGATTAAATCCAGAATCCGAAGCCCTCGCGCCAGAGATTGCATTTCAGCCATAAAACCACCGCACTAAATATTGCGTTATATGCAACAAAAATTCTCGCATTTCGAGTTTTAGTCTATTTTGTTGACAATACAGCATATTCAGTGTACTATCATTTTATGATTTTTGGCAAGTCATTGGTCTTGAACTAGATACATCAAAATTTTTCTAAAAATGGAGTTTATATGTCTGAGATCGGTATCGGTGTCATCGGTCTGGGACGTATGGGACAGGTTTACGCCTACCACACCGCCCGCCAGATTGATGGCGCTGCTTTAATCGCTGTTGCAGACCCCCGTATCGAAACCACCGGTTATTTCGCTTCTCAGGTATCCGGCGTTCAGGTTTATGCCGATTATCACGATCTTCTGCTTAACCCGGCTGTTGAGGGTGTTATCGTCGCCTCGCCTACCAGCACACACCGCGACGTGGTGATCGCGGCGGCGGAAGCCGGCAAAGCCATCTTCTGCGAAAAACCGACTGCCCTCACCCTAGCGGCAACCGACGAGATGATCGCCGCTGTTGAACGCGCCGGTGTACTGTTCCAGGTTGGGTTCATGCGCCGTTTCGACCGGGCCTATGCCGAAGCAAAACGAAAGCTCGATGACGGCCAGATCGGACAGCCGGTAACGATTCGTTCCATCGGGCGTGACCCACACCGCACCAGCCTGGAATTTGCCAACCCGGCAGTCAGCGGCGGCCTGGTCGTGGATATGGCGATTCACGATTTTGACGTGATTCGTTGGTTGATGGACGATGACATCCAGCGGGTGTATACTGAAACCGCATCGCTGGTTTATCCCGAACTGCTGGATGTAAATGATGTGGACAACGCGATGATTAATATTCGTTTCCAACGCGGCGGGCTGGGTAACGTTGAAGTCAGCCGGACGGCCATCTACGGTTACGACATTCAGTGTGAGGTGGTCGGCGCTAAGGGGACTATACAAATCGGCTACCTGCGCGAAACGCCTGTGCTGCTGCTCAACAAAGACGGTGTTCATCACGATGTCGTGCCGCACTTCCCAGAACGGTTCGGTAAAGCCTATACCACGCAGATCGAACACTTCATTGATTGCCTGCTCAACGACCGAATGCCGATCGTGACAGCGGCGGATGCTCGCGCCGCGCTTCAAGCCAGCCTGGCAGCAACGCTTTCGCATCAAGAAGGGCGTATTGTTTACGTCAGCGAAGTTACGTAAATCCATCTTTCTCGCTTAATGGCGCGCCGGAAAACCTGCCCAAGCAAGAATCGGCAGGCGGCGTGTGTTAAGAAAGCAGTGAAGGGCTGTAGAGAAAGGGGGTTAAAGGCGCTAATGGTGTAATCGTTTTCTGCAAAGTGTTGAATTGTGGTGTTTTTTATATTTTTCGAGGAGGGAGTACTTCAATGTCACGGTTTTCGAAAGTTCTCTTTGTTATACTGGTGGTCGTCCTTTCCGTTGGCTCGCTGGTGTCCGCGCAGGGTGAGATGCGGCCTTATCGTATCGTAGTGGTTACACACGGCCAGGCTTCTGACCCGTTCTGGTCGGTCGTCAAACGCGGCGTGGACCAGGCTGCCGCCGATATGCGTGTGACCGTTGAATATCAGGCGCCGTCTACATTCGATATGGTCGCCATGTCGCAGCTCATTGACGCAGCAGTCGCCACCGACCCCGATGGCCTGGTGGTATCCATCCCCGACCCGGACGCGCTTGGCCCGTCTATTCAAGCGGCTGTGGCGGCAGGAATCCCGGTGATTTCGATTAACTCCGGCAGCGACGTTGCCGAGGAATTCGGCGTGCTGGCGCATATCGGCCAGACCGAATACGAAGCCGGGTATGGCGGCGGCAAACGCATGGCGGCAGCCGGTGCGACCAAAGCCCTGTGCGTCAACCAGGAAGTCGGCAACATTGGCCTCGATCTGCGCTGCCAGGGTTTTACGGATGCGATGGCCGAGGCGGGTGGCACGGTCGAAGTGCTGGCGGTTGATCTGGCCGACCCCACCGGCACGACCAACCGCGTGGCGGCGGCGCTCTCCGCCGATGAAAGTATTGATGCTATCCTCACGCTTGGGCCGACTGGCGCTTCTCCGACGCTGCTGGCTCTGGAACAGGAAGGGCTGCTCGGCGAGGTGCTGCTGGCGACTTTTGACCTTTCGCCGGAAGTTCTGGAAGCCGTGCGCGATGGTAATATGCTGTTCGCCATTGACCAGCAGCAGTACACCCAGGGCTATCTGCCGATCGTTTACCTGACTCTGTTCCTCGAAAACCTGAACACCCCCGGCAATATCCTCATTCCCACCGGTCCGGGCTTTGTTACGCAGGAAACGGCGGCACAGGTTATCGCGCTCAGCGAGGCCGGTACGCGCTAGGTTAAATCGGGACTTTATCTTCATCGGGGGCGCGGCGTGCTGCGCCCCTGCAAAATCGGTTCGATGTTTGATAAAAACAAAAAACTTCTTCTGGAAGGCAGTTTATGTCCGGTCAGGCGATTGACAAAGGCAAAGGCGACGAGCGCCTCTTAAGAGAAAGCTTCTTAAAACGCTGGCTGCGCCGCCCGGAGCTGGGTGCAGTTGGCGGCGCTGTTCTGGTATGGATTTTTTTCGCAGTGGTCGCGGGCAATCGCGGTTTTTTAAGCCTGCGCGGCGCGGCCAATTATCTCGAAGTGGCTTCGGAACTGGGCATCCTGGCGGTGGCCGTCGCCCTGCTTATGATCGGCGGCGAGTTCGATCTGTCTGTCGGTTCGATGATCGGCGCTACGGGGATGATTACCGCGATTCTCAGCGTGCATTATGGCTGGAACATCTGGGCCGCGATTCTAGTTTCCCTCTTTTTTGCGCTGATTGTCGGGGCAATCAACGGCATTCTGGTCATCCGCACCAAACTTCCCTCGTTCATCATCACGCTTGGCAGTCTGTTCGTCATCCGGGGCGCGACTATCGGTCTGACGCGCCTGATTACCGGGCGCACTCAGATCGGCGGTGTCAAGGGCGCTCTGGGTTACGATTCGGCTTCGGCGCTGTTTACCAGCGGGGTTCAGATCGTTGACCCTGCATCGCAGCGTGGGCTTTCGGCGGATTTTCCGATTTCGATTTTCTGGTGGCTGCTCATTGCGGCTGTAGCGACTTATGTCCTGCTGCGAACCCGCCCCGGCAATTGGATTTTTGGCATTGGGGGTGACGAGGACGCCGCGCGGAATGTAGGCGTGCCGGTAGATCGAATGAAAATCATTTTGTTTATGCTGACGGCAGCAGCAGCCTGGCTGGTGGCGACAACTCAGGTGCTGGCAACCGGTGGGGCCGATACGCTGCGCGGTGAGCAGCGCGAGTTTTATGCCATTATTGCCGTTGTTATCGGCGGTACGCTGCTTACTGGCGGTTATGGTTCGGCAATCGGGGCGGTGTTCGGCGCGTTGATTGTAGGTATGGTGCAGCAGGGTATTGTTTTTACTGGAATTGACTCCGACTGGTTTATGGTTTTCCTGGGCGCAATGCTCATTGTGGCCGTGCTGGTGAATAACTATATCCGTAAACACGCAGCGGAAGCAAAATGACCATGAATCACAATTCAAACACGCCTGCCCTGGAGGTTCGTGAAATCTCAAAATATTTCGGCAGTGTGATTGCCCTCAGCGGCGTTTCCATGCGTTTGCTGCCCGGCGAGGTGATGTGCCTGCTGGGGGATAACGGCGCGGGTAAATCCACGCTCATCAAAACGCTCTCCGGTGTGCATAAGCCGGATGAGGGTGAATATCTGGTGGATGGCAGGCCGGTAAGTTTCGATTCGCCCCGCGAGGCGCTCGATCATGGCATCGCTACTGTCTATCAAGACCTGGCTATGATCCCTTTAATGAGCGTTACCCGGAACTTTTTCCTGGGTTCGGAACCAACAGCAGGCCGGAGTATCTTTAAACGTTTTAATGTCCAGCGCGCGCGCGAAATCGTGCGTGAGGAATTATCCAAGATGGGCATTGACATCCGTGACCCCGACCAGCCGGTTGGAACGCTTTCCGGCGGTGAGCGGCAGTCTGTCGCTATTGCGCGGGCAGTTTATTTCGGCGCGAAAGTATTGATTCTGGATGAGCCAACCTCAGCTCTGGGGGTTAAACAGGCGGGGGTCGTCCTGCGGTATATCGCGCAGGCGCGGGCGCGGGGGATCGCCGTCATCTTCATCACTCACAATCCGCACCACGCCTACCCTATTGGTGATAAGTTCACCATCCTTAAGCGCGGGCGCACGCTTGGCACATTTACCAAAAGGGAACTGCCGCGCGAAAAGATGATTCACCTGATGTCCGGTGGGGATGAACTTGAGCGTCTGGAACATGAACTGCGCGGGTTTCACGATCAGCAGGCTGATATACTGGCGGATGCCATTCATGAGGAAGAAGAGCTTTATTGAGCGTGTATTGTTTTAGTCATGACTACAGGAAAACTCACGGCCCGCCGCGCTGTAACCGTTCTTCCGATAAACCCGGCACATACGGTGCGTAATACAGCGCGAACTGCTCGGACATCAGCAGTCCATAGGGGCTGAATTCCGGCGGGCGCAGGAAAAAATATTCGTGCAGCAGGCCGATGACGCGCATATCGTCCGGCGCAACGTAAAAAGCGTGGTCAACGCCGGTGGGCATCTGCCGCAGAACCGCCGGCGTCAGGTCGCCCGAAACCAGGAAGTCCAGCTGCAGATCGTCGTTCATAAAATGCAGCAGGCCACTAATGTAGTCCCCTGGCAGAATATCATCGCTGATGATGTGTATCTGCGTGCTGGGCGGAAAATCCAGCGAACGTAACACAGCGTCCTGCCCATCCCGGTAGCCTAAAATCTGCCGGAACTGGCGGTTATAAAACGGCAGATGGTCGTTAAAATAATAATTCGTCTGGACGAACGCCAGTATGATCGCCAGTGCCGCAATCAGCGCCGCCTGTAGTTTCCGTCCCGGCACGATCATGGCCGCCAGGCGCGTGATGCCCACTGCCGCCAGCAGCGCCACCGCCGGAAAAACCACCACGTAACGCGGCGACTGTGTGCTGTCCAGCAGCAGGCTGTTCGCCAGCCAGACGCCCCCTATCCACAACAGCAGCAAACAATCCGGACAGCGCGCTCGCCACAAAGCATAAAACAGCCCCAGTAAAAAAGCCGGCGCCAGCACGGGCAGCAGCAGCGCATCGCGCCCACCGTAGAACAGCGACGTATCCGGCAGCCGCACATAGAATAAAAAGGCCGGCAGCACGCGGCTTTCGATATGGGTTTGAAAGCCGCCGGGCAGCAGCAGGGCGCGCCAGTAATCAGCATCCGGCAGCACGTAGCGTGTGTTCAGGCGAGATGCCGCCGATGCGCCGGACGCGGCCAGTGTAAGATAAACCGGAAAAGCCACCAGCCCGGCGGCCAGAACCGCCACCCCAACCCGGCGCATCTCCAGCCGGGCGCTGCGCCGCCCGAACAACCAGCAGACCGCCAGCCATACGACGGCCAGTACCGGAAACAGCAGCCGCCCGCCTTCATAAAAATACTGCGTCAGCCCCAGCATCACCCCGCCCAGGGCATAATCGCCGCGCCGCCCGGACAGCATTCCCCGCCCCAAAAAGGCCAACGCCAGCGTGCCAAACAACGGATCGGCGATATTGTTGATACCGATGCGGCTGAAGTTCAGATGCGGCGGAAAAGCCGCCAGCAGCAGCGCCGCAGCCAGCGCCGCCCGCCGGTCGAAAAGCGCCCGCCCAAGCGTATACACCGCCGGAACGGTCAGTGCGCCCAGGATGGTGCTGGCGGCGCGCAGGCCGATGAAACTGCGCCCGAATACATCTACCGCCATCGCCTGCCAGTAAGGGAACAGATAGGGAAAGGCCGTGATGCTGCTGAACGGTTCGAGCAGTTTGACATAAGGGTCGGCCCGGACATACTGGATGGCGGTGACGAAGTTCAGCTCATCCACCAGCACCCGCACCGCGTCCAACTGCCAGAAGCGTAAACCTAATGCCAGCGCCGTAATCACCCCAACGGCCAGCAGTTCGCCCCGATTAAGGCTCACCCGGCGCTGCGGCAGGCTAAAGCCGCCCACCCCCAGGGCGACCAGCACCGCGCCGGCGCACAACATCGCAAACTGCGCGTGAGTCGTCACAAAATGCAGAGCGGATAGTTCGGGCGGCGCGGCATTAACGACCGCCAACAGCAAAAGCAGCGCCGCCCCCGCACCCGCCAGCCAGCGGTGTGTATCCTGCAAGGGGGGAAAAGGGGGGAACTCGACGGTGGGGGGTTCGTTTCGCGGCTGCACCCGCAGTGCCGCCGCCAGAACCGCGCCGCCCGCCAGCATAAACACAAAACCATCCAACGCCGGGCGGTCGAACTGCCGGAATGTTTCGGCAGCGGCGATCATCAAAACGACCGCCGCCAGCGCCAGCAGCCCGGCCAGGCCATTACGAAACTTTTTGTTTTCGGCCATCGAGGCGATCATGATGCGCGTGTAATTCCTCGAACTGGCGGCGATAAAGCTGCGCGTAAACGCCGTTCCGCGCCAACAGCTGTTCGTGCGAGCCATCCTCGACCACTCGCCCGCGCTGCATCACCAGGATGCGGTCAGCATCGCGCACGGTGCTTAAACGATGCGCGATGATAAGACTGGTTCGATTCTGAAGCACGCGCGCCAACCCATCCTGGATGAGCGCCTCGGTTTCGGTATCAATGCTGCTGGTGGCTTCGTCCAGCACCAGGATGCTGTTCGGGCTGTGAATCAACGCCCGCGCCAGCGCCAAAAGCTGCCGCTGCCCCTGCGAAAGATTGGCCGCGCCCGGCAGCAGTTCGTAATCATAAGCCCTCGGCAGACGTTCGATGAAAGCCGCCGCCCGCGCGGCCCGCGCCGCCGCGATCATCTGCTCGTCGGTCACGCGCTCGTCGAACAGCCGCAGATTATCGGCAATCGTGCCGTTAAAACAGTAGGGATTCTGCGGCACAACCGTCACATAACCGCGCAGGTCGGCCAGGCGAAGTTCGCGCACATCCACCCCGTCAATCAATACGCGCCCGCTGTCCACGTCGTAAAAACGCGCCAGCAGCCCCGCCAGCGACGTTTTGCCCGCGCCGGTCGCGCCCACAATCGCCACCCGCTGCCCGGCAGGAATGTAAATGTTAACATCGCGCAGCACCGGCGCATCTGCCTCATAGCTGAAGTCTACATGCTCCAGCGTAACCGAACCCTTAAAGTTCGCCAGTTGTTTCGGGACAGCCGGATCAACAATCTGCGGCTCGACCTTCAGCATTTTAGCGATGCGTTCGCCCGCCGAAAGTGCCGTTTGAATCTGCGCGAACTGCTCGGTCAGCTGCAAAATCGGCTCGAAGCTGCGGCGGGTGTATTCGATGAACGAGATCAACATACCCAGGGTCGCCCACCCCGCCAGCACCCCCTGGCCGCCGCCGTACAGGACAACTGCCAGCCCAATTGTCGTCAGCAGCTGCAGCGCCGACGCATAAATAGTGTATACGTCGCGCAGGTGCGAATGAATATCCCGGTACTGCCGGTTGATGGCATCAAACTCGACGCGGCTGAGGTTCTGCCGCCCGAACAACTGCACCACCAGAATCCCGTTAAACTGCTCGTTGATGAAGGCCAGATATTCCGCCACCAGCTTGTGAAAACGGCTTGACCAGGTGCGAATCTTGCGCCGGAAGTAAACAGTCAGCACTGTCATCACCGGCATCAGGCACAGACCCAGCAGCGCCAGCCGCCAGTTGAGCGCGAACATCACGGCGATGATACCGACCAGCGTCACCAGATTGCTGACCACCACCACGATGCTGGTCGAAAGCAGCTCGGTGAGCGCGTCAATATCGTTCGAGAGGCGCGAAACCAACTGGCCGACCGGCGTGGTATTAAAAAAGCGCATATCCTGCCTCAGAATATGCTCGAACAATGTCTGGCGCAGCCCCACCAGCGCGTTCTGGCCGACCGTTTGCAGCAGGTAAGTATGGGCGAAGCGCAGCCCAAACAGGGCGATCACCGACCCAAAATAAACCAGGCCATACGGGATGAGGCCGTCCAGGCTGCCTTCGGTGATCGGCCCATCTACCGCCCGCTGGATAAGATACGGCGGCAGCAGTGAAAGCGCCGTAACCCCCGCCAGCATGGCAAATACCAGCAGCAGTTCTCGCCAGTATGGGGCGACAAACCGCCCTAGCATTCGAATCAGATAACGGTCGCTGAATTTATCCTGCCGCAGGTCGGCTTCGCTCTGAAGCGTTTGCCGCGTTCGCAAGGGTGCGCGGCTATGTGTCCCAATGCTGTCATCTTTATCGTTTTGAGGCTGTGGTTTATCCTTCGACATCGGCGCTTTCCCTGTCTTCTCGCAGTTCGCGCTCGACCATATGCGCGTACAGGCCATCCCGTTCGATCAGCTCGGCGTGAGTGCCCTGCTCCACAATCCGCCCGTCGGACATCACCACGATAAAATCGGCATCCTTAACGGTAGCGATACGATGGGCGATGATTAAGCTGGTGCGAGAACGAAGAACGCCGCGCAGATCGCCCAGGATGTCGGCGGCGGTCTGCGTATCCACGCTGGACAGCGCATCGTCCAGCACCAGAACAGCCGGGTCGCGCACGATTGCCCGCGCGATGGCAACGCGCTGTTTTTGCCCGCCGGAGAGCATGACGCCTTTTTCGCCCACCAGTGTATCCAACCCCTGCGGAAGCTGCGGCAGATCGTTGCTCACCCGCGAGATATGAATGGCCTGGTTAAAATCCTCGTCACGGATGTTATTCATGCCCATACGGACGTTCTGATGCAGCGGCTGGCTGAACAAAAATGTGGACTGCGGCACGTAAACAATCGCCCGGCGCAGGTCATCCAGCGCCAGCGCCCGAACGTCCACCCCGTCAACCAGCACGCGCCCCTCGGTGGGGTCGAACACGCGGGCCAGCAGGTTCACCAGCAGCGTTTTACCGCAGCCGGTCGGTCCGACCACCGCCACCACTGCCCCGGCGGGGATACGCAGCGACACATTTCGCAGCAGCCAGGTATCGCCGGTTTTGAGTCCCACATTCTCGAAGGTAATTTCGCCGCGCGGCGCGGAAAGTCGCACAGCATCATCGCTGCTGTGAATCTGCGGCGGCTGGAGCAGCGGCGTCAGCCGAAATAACGCGCCACGCGTCTGCTGGTAACGCTGGTAAATCGTGCCAAGCTGCAGCAGCACCGTCCCGATCACCGACAGGTAGATCAGAAATTGCACGAAATTGCCAAGCGTCAGCATCCCATTCAGCGCCATCACCCCGCCGATTAGTACCACCCCGGCAGCGGTCAATTCGCTAATCATATTCGGCAGCATCCCCACCGGCTCGTTGCGCCGGCGGAAATATAACCAGCGGCGGCGGTATTCCAGGTTTTCTTCCCGGTATTTGGCCGCCGCGCCGGCTTCTTTGCCAAAGGTTTTGATCGTCTGGATGCCACTGGCCGAATCCTGCACCAGCGCCGCCAGCGTACCCGCCTGCGCCTGAACCGTCTCAAAAACCGGCGCCAGCACCCGCCCGGCGCGAAGTTGTAAAGTCGTCGAAATGCTCAGGACGATAAAAACCAGCGCGGTCAGCGGCAGGTTGATCGTCCCCAGCAGCACGAAAGCGGCTATTACGGTGAAGGCCGCGCTGCCGAAGCGCGTAAACCCGATTGCCAGCAAACGCCAGATCATCTCGGTATCAGCGTGCATCCGGGAAATCAGATCGCCGGTCGGGTAATGCTGGTAAAAATCCTGGTCAAGTGTCAGCAGGTTGTCGAACAGGGCGCGCCGGATGTCAAAGTTAACCGTATAGGCCACCTGGCCGCTGAAATACCGCTGGCCGAAAAAAGCCGTCACCGTCACGGCGGACAGCCCGATCAGCGTCAGCGCGTCCCTGCCGATCTGTTCAATCGGCGCCTGCTGCCGGATATGATCCACGATCACACCCATCAGATACGGCGCTGCCCCCGAACTGACGCCCGCCACCATGCCGGACAGCAGCGCCCCCAGCGCCGCGCCGCGATGCCCCAGGATGTACCCCAGCAGCCATCGCATGTTCGCCTGCGGATATTTGATTTCCGCCGCTGCCATGTTAAACCCCCGAACAACCGACAGGATTTTTTATCGTAGCAATCGGCGTTGAGAGCGTAAAGTACCAATCCGGCGGAATGGATTGCAGCCAGATCAGCTTAAGGCGACGCCTGCATCTCCAGGTACTCCTCGCGGATGATGTCGGCCTGCGTGACGCCCAGTATGCCTAACATTTCCTGAATCCGGTCGGCTTTATTTTCCGCATCCGATTTTGACCAGGTGCGGCTTTTTAGCTCGATAAAAATCTGCGGCAGCGCAGGCGATAATATGCGGTCAACGTTGACGTAAAACAGCACACCCTGATAATGAATGTGCCAGCGCCGACGGTCTTTCTGAAGCTCGCGTTCGGCCTCCGGCTGGAAATATTCGCGGAAAAACCGCAGCGGCCTGTCCGCCTCGGCAATAAACCGCGAATGCGACAGTAAAATCGCCTGGCTGAACTCGCGTTCTTTAGTTGGCAGGGTATACGTCAGGCGGGTGCGTACCGAAACGACCTCGCCGCGTTCGTCTATCCGGTCATCTTCCCGGTAGCGCACGCGCCCTTTGGCATCGTCCTGGAACAGGAAATAAGTATCGTACTGCCGGTAGTGATGCTGCGCCAAAACCTGCACGTTGGGATGCTTCAGCAGCTTTTGCACGACTTCGCCATCCGGGATGCTGGCTTTCACCTGCACTTCAAAACTTTCGCTCTGCTCCAGCCCGCCAATCGCCAGCAGCTTGCTGAGGATGTCCTCCTCCCGCGCCGACAGAAAACGGTCAATTTTTACGGCGTAAGCCTCCGCCTGTTCGAGCAGCGTTTTTTCGTCTATCGTCAGCAGTTGGCGGTCGCGCATCAGCCAGCGCCCATTACAGATCACGTGGCGCACGTCGCTGCTTTTGCCCGCATAAACGATCCGTGAATAAACCGCATTCGGGTCGCGGCTGAACTGCGGCACATTATGAACCGGATTTGCCTCCACCGTAATCACATCGGCCAGCTTGCCCACCTCCAGGCTGCCGGTGATATCGCCCATAAACAGGGCTTCCGCGCCCATGCGGGTCGCCATCAACAGCGCCTGCCGCGCCGGCAGCGCCGTCGGGTCGTTGGCGGCGGTTTTCGCCAGGATAGCCGCCAGGCGCA
Organism: Chloroflexota bacterium; assembly: GCA_014338005.1. GTDB lineage: Bacteria > Chloroflexota > Anaerolineae > Aggregatilineales > Phototrophicaceae > CFX2. The sequence continues at coordinate 30,195 of QUBZ01000026.1, forward strand.
CTTCTTCAAACATATCCAGATCGTTGTTGCTGGCCGTACCGTCCGTGCCGATGCCGACGGTTAAATCATGTTCAAGCATCTGCGCCACCGGTGCGATTCCGGCGGCCAGTTTAAGGTTGCTGGTCGGGCAGTGGGCAACAGTGGTATGGTGATCGTGCAAAATTCGCATCTCACCGCCGTTGATATGAACGCAGTGCGCCGCCAGCACTTTCGCGTCCAGCAGCCCCACCGACTGCACCCAGGGAACGACCGTCATGCCATGCAGTTCGACATTATCTTCTACTTCCAGCTTCGTTTCGGCGATATGAATGAGAATCGGCACATCATAAGCTTTTGCCAGTTGAGCGCACTCGCGTAGAATATCATCGGTCGTGGAATAGGGCGCGTGCGGCGCAACCGCCGGGGTAATCAAGGGGTGACCGCGCCACTTTTCGATGAACTGCGCCGCGTAATCCAGGCTGAATTCATACGTCTCGGCATCGGGCGAAGGGAACTTGAGGATCGTCTGCCCCAGCACGCCACGCAGTCCGGCCTCTACCGTCGCCGCCGCCACCTCCGCTTCGTAATAATACATATCGGCAAAACAGGTAATTCCGCTGCGAATCATCTCCGCGCAGGCCAGCCCTGTCCCCACCCGGCAGAACTCCGGGTTGACGAATTCCCGCTCGGTCGGCATCATGTAACCCATCAGCCACACATCCAGGCGCAGGTCATCGGCCAGCCCGCGCAGCAAGGTCATCGGGACATGGGTATGTGCGTTCACCAGCCCCGGCATGATGTATTGGCCGGCACAGTCCACCACTGTATCCGCTTCATAGGCGGCTGCGACTTCTGCGCGCGTGCCGACGGCGACGATTTTAGCATCGCGGATTGCTACCGCGCCGTCCGGTATCACGTCAAACCCATCGTTCATGGTGACAACGGTACCGCCGGCCAGAATAATCTCCACCCGTTCCACGCTCGCCTCCTCGTAAACGCAAACTAGGTAAAATTGGCGGGATTATAACCCTGTTGTAAACTTTGTCCATAGACCCATCCCACGCGGGAGTTGTTATGCGCAACCGCTTACGCCTGCAATATGTCTATTTTCTCGAAGCCGTCCTGATCGGCGTTTTTTTCGTCCAGGCGCTTCGATTTTTGATCGGCATGGTTTACAGCCGCATCGGCAGCCTCTCGGTTGTCACCGTCCTCGACCCGGCGGCGCTGCCCCCCGGCACGCCCGGCGTCGTTGACCCGGCAGTTGTCACCAGTGAAATCTCGTTCCTGGTTTATATGCTTGCCCTGCCCCTGCTGGCCGCGCTGTTCGGACGCGCGCGCGGTTTGTTCATCCCCGCGGCGGCGCTGACGGCGGCGGGGCGCGTGCTGATGCTGACCGATCTGCCATTTACGCCGACGATGGGCGCGGCACTGGCCGTCGGAGGCGGGCTGTTTTATACGGCCATGCTCATCCGTCACCGGGCATCTATCCTGCCCTATATGTTCATCCTTGCCCTGGGAATTGACCAGGTTTTTCGCGCACTGGGCAACACACTCGACCCATCCTGGTCGCCACGCTATCTTCAAATTCAGCTCGTGCTGTCACTGCTCGTCGTCGCGTTCAGTGTCCTCAGCGTTCTCGGCCAGCGGCGAACGTCCCAGCGCGATCAGACCGCCGTATCGCCGGATCGCGGCTTAATGCCGTTCTGGGGCGGCATCGGCTTCGGCGGGTTGTTATTCCTGGAGCTGTCACTCCTCAGCCTGCCCAATGCGATTGCCGGACGTGCAGACGTGGACTATACCTCGTTTGCGCCTTTCGTGGCGCTGGCGACGCTTCTGCCGCTTATCCCCTGGGTGCGCCGGCAGGCGCGCGGTTTCATCGCCACCTTCGACGGCGGCGTGCGCGGCTGGCTGTGGATGCTGTTCACGGCGCTGTTGGTGATGGTCGGGACACGCTTTCAGGGGTTGATCGCCGGCGTGTCGCTGGTGATCGCCGCCTTCACCGCCGCCATGATGTGGTGGTGGCTGGCGCGCCCCCAGGCCGAAAAAGAACGCAGCTTCGGCGGCCTATGGATCACCGTCGGCATGGTGATGTTTTTCCTGCTGGTGGCCGGCGATAACTTCACCTACGAATACGCCTACGTCCGCAGCCTCGCACCGGAATTGGCCTTCCTAAACGACATCATCCCACCATTTTTGCGCGGTTTTCGAGGCATGGGGCTGGGACTGCTGCTGCTGGGCGTCTTTTTCGCCGCCCTGCCGATGGCGCAGACGCCACGCCGCATCCCCTGGGAAGGCGGCTCGCCGCTCCAATCCCTGCTGGCGCTGCTGGCGGTGGCCGGGTTCGCCGGGGGCATCGCCTATGCGGTGCGCCCGCCAGCCATTGTAGCCGTGCGCGACACCCCGCAAAGCCCCTTAAGCAGCATCCGTGTCGGCACATACAACATACACGGCGGCTTTAACGAGTTTTATCACTTCGATCTTGAAGCTATTGCCCGCACCATCCAGCAAAGCGGCGCAAACGCCGTCCTGCTTCAGCAGGTAGAAGCCGGGCGGCTGACCAGTTTCGGCGTGGATCAACCATTATGGCTGGCGCGGCGGCTGCTGATGCCGGCGCGCTTTTTCCCTACCAATGAAGGCTTGCAGGGACTCGCCATTCTCTCGAACGTCGAAATCGTCTACGACGATGGCGCGCTGCTGACCAGCACCGGCAGCCCACAAACCGGTCTCCAGCGAGCGCAGATTCGCCCCGACGCCGGCGTGATTACCCTCTATAACACCTGGCTGGCGTTTTTGCTGGAAACCGGCGATGGCCGCAGCATCGAGCAGCAGGAGCAAGACCAGCAGCGCCAGTTGAACGAAGCCTTCGCTATCATCAGCGCGCAGCACCCGGACGGCAGCCTGGGGCGCATGATTATCGGCGGCACGTTCAACAACGTAGCCGATTCGCCGCTGATCGGTCAGATGCGCGCCGCCGGTTTTAGCGACCCGTTCGCCGGGCTGCCACAGGAACTAACGGCGACGCTGTGGCGCGCCGGGCTGCCGCGCGTGCGTCTGGATTATCTGTGGGTGCGTTCGATGCTGGCGCTGGGCGCGGTGGTGATGGACAGCAGCGCGTCCGATCATCGTATGGCGGTCATCGAGGTGCAGCTCAGCCGGGGCGGATAAAACCCGCCCCAAACCGGTGAATCAGTCGGTCAGATCACCACTTCCCCGCGCTCGACTGACCGCAGCGCCTCACGGGCGGCAGACTGCGCGGCGATCTGTTTGCTGCGCCCTGTACCGCGCCCGACAACCCGCTCGCCGATCAGCACTTCGACCACAAATTCTTTCAGGTGGTCTGGCCCGGTGGCGGAAACGGTGCGATAAACCGGCGTTTTGTTCAGTTCAGCCTGGCTCCATTCCTGCAAACGGCTGCGGGCGTCTTTGTCTATCGCTTCTTCCAACACCTGGCCGATCAACGATTCCAGGCGCGGCAGAATGAACGCCCGCACTGCCTCAAGCCCTTGATCGAGGTACAGCGCCCCGGTTACAGCCTCAAAGGCCGCGCACAGGTTGCTTGATCGCTCACGCCCGCCGCCGGCTTCTTCCCCCTTGCCCATTCGCAAATGAGTGCCTAATCCCGCCTCCGCCGCCAGAAATGCCAGCGACTCGGTACGCACCAGCGCACTGCGTAACCGGGTAAGCTGGCCCTCCGGCATATCCGGGAAACGCTGAAACAGCATATCACCCACCAGAAAATCCAGCACCGCGTCGCCCAGGAACTCCAGCCGCTCGTTATCGCCCTCACCTTCGCCATGTTCATTGATGTACGAACGGTGTGTCAGGGCTTGCCAGAGCAAACGGTCATTCTGAAATTGAACGCCGATTTGCTCCTGAAGATCATCTGTATCGGTCATCAATCCAACTGCTAACTGCTAATTAAACGCCTTAAAAATAAGCGACACGTTATGCCCCCCAAAACCGAACGAGTTGCTCATCACCATCTTTATCGGCATCTCGCGCGCTGTATTTGGCACGTAGTCCAGGTCGCATTCCGGGTCTGGCTCGTCCAGATTGATGGTCGGCGGCGCGACCTGGTCACGAATCGCCAGCACAGAAAAAGCGGCCTCCATCGCGGCGGTCGCGCCCATGCCATGCCCGGTCATGCTCTTGGTGGAACTCATCGGCACGCGATAGGCCTGCTCCCCAAAAACCATCTTCATCGCCTTCGTTTCCATCACGTCGTTCAGCGAGGTGGCCGTCCCATGCGCGTTGATATAATGCACATCGGTCAAGTTTATACACGCATCCTCCAGCGCCGCGCGGATCGCCGCCGCCGCGCCTCTGGCTTCCGGGTCGGGCGCGGTAATGTGGAACGCATCGGAAGTCGAGCCGTAACCGATCAGCTCCGCCAGGATGGACGCGCCCCGCGCCCTGGCGTGTTCCAGTTCCTCCATCACCAGCACCGCCGCTCCCTCACTGAAGACCAGCCCGGCGCGGTTTTTGTCGAACGGTCGAGAAGCATGTTCCGGGTCATCGTTTAAACGCGAACAGGCCCCCACCCGATCAAAGGCCGCGATGCCTAGCGGGAAAATCGGCGCTTCGCCGCCGCCCGCCAGGGCCTGGTCAATCCGCCCAAAACGGATGAGGTCAAAAGCATGGCCGATGCACTCGGCCCCGGTCGCGCAGGCCGAGATGGGCGTAGCGGTCGGCCCCATAGCGCCGATTTCGATGCTAATCAGGTTGCTGCCGCCGTTTACGATCAGCATCGGGATGCCGAACGGCGTAATACGGCGCGGATCGCCGGTACGATAATAATCATTGGCGTACTCAAAATAACTTTCCACGCCCCCAACCGCCGAACCGATAATCACGCCGGTGCGGTGGCGATTGGCGTCCGTCACTTCGAAACCCGCGCTGCGAACCGCCTCCGCCGTCGCCGCTACCACAAAATGCTGGTAACGGTCGCGGCGGCGTACTTCTTTAGCCGGCATATAATCTGCCGGGTTCCAGTTTTTCACCTCCGCCGCGATTTTCACTTGATGATTCGAGGCATCAAAGCGCGTGATCGGCCCGATACCGCTTTTCCCCGCTTTGATAGCTTCCCAGGTTTCGGCAGCTGTATGCCCCAGAGGCGAGACAATCCCCAGGCCGGTTACGACCACTCGTCTCGTCATGTAAGCTCCCATCATTCATGAAAAATAGCTTTATGTGTACAAGGCGCGCATCAGCGCGCGCATAGAAACTCGTTTTTAACACAGGCTTCTGGCATTCGCCAATCTTCAGCGGCGATCTTGCGGCGTGGGGTGATAAGCTCCTTCCACCCAGGCCGCGCCATCCGGACGCACCTCTTTTTTCCACACCGGCACGATCTCTTTCAACCGGTCAATGCCGTAGCGCGCCGCCTCAAAACAGCCCTGGTCGCGGTGGCCGGATGAACAGGCGATCAGGATCGTATTCTGCCCAACTTCCAGCCGGCCCACCCGCTGCACAATGGCGATGCCCTGCACCAGCGGCCAGCGTTCGCGGATTTCCGCCGCAACCTGGCGCATCTTCGTCAGCGCCATCGGCTCGTAGGCTTCATACTCCAGGTGTTCGGTCTGAACCTGCTCGCCTGCCCGCGCCGTTTCGCCCCGCACCATACCGCTGAAGACGCAGACCGCGCCCGTTGCCGGGATAGTGATGGCGGCGATCAATTCATCGGCGCTGAAAGGTTCATCTGCCAATCGCAGAATTTCCGGGTAGCCGCCCTCTCCACCGCTGACCGGCGGGAAAAAAGCCACTTCGTCGCCGTCATGAACCGCATCTGAGGCAAAGGCGTACTCCTGGTTAACTGCCGCAATCGCCGCTTCAATGTGCGCCTCTATAACCGGGTACAGCGCCGTCACGGCGCGTTTGACATCCCCAACCGTCGCGCCGTCCGGCAGCGTTACGGACAGCCGGTTCTGGCCGGCTGCATCTTTCAAAGTTGCGAACAACAGAACTTCAACGCGCATCAGGCCTCCGCTGTATAATCGCCCCGCTGGCCGCCGCGTTTTTCCAGCAGCCGTATTTCGCTCAGGCGCATTCCCCGATCAACGGCTTTCGCCATATCATAAACCGTCAGCGCGGCAACCGTTACGGCAGTGAGGGCCTCCATCTCAACGCCCGTCTTGCCCACCGTGCGCGCCGTCGCCATAATCTGTACGGCGCTTTTTTCGGCATCCAGTGTCAGCTCGACATCAATATGAGTCAGAGTCAGCGGGTGGCACAAAGGGATCAGGTCGGCGGTTTTTTTGGCCGCCATGATGCCTGCCAGCCGCGCCACCATGATAACATCGCCCTTTTTTAGCGCACCCTCTCGAATCAACCGCAGCGTTTCCGGCTGCATATAGACCGACCCCGCCGCCACTGCAACACGTTCGGTATCCGGCTTCGCGCCTACGTCTACCAGACGCGCCGCGCCGCTTTCGTCCAGGTGTGTTAAACGTTCGTCCACTGTTTCGTCCCTCACTGGTCAGTGATATCTCTCCATTATAGCCGAGGGGCAGGCTTGTTTTGCACCCCTGGCCCGTGTATACTGCAAACAATTTCGTGGGAATTGAATCGCAACCGGAGAAAAATCTTTGGGTATCTTTCGCAGCGGTCTGGCGAAAACGCGGCAGTCGTTTTTCGGACGCATTTCGCAGTTGCTTGGTAATACAGACCTTGATGATGACACCTGGGACGACATCGAAGCCGTACTCATTCAGGCCGATGTTGGGGTAGCAGCCACTCAGCGTATTATGGAAGACCTGAAAGCGCGGGTCAAACGCGACGGCATCACCCGCGCCGACCAGCTAAACATTGCGCTGAAAGAAACACTGCGCGGCCTGCTCGTCACCCCGCCGCCGATGAACGTCAGCGGTCGCCCGCTTTCGATCATCTTGGTCGTCGGCGTCAACGGCAGCGGCAAAACCACCTCTATCGCCAAACTCGCCAACCGGCTGAATCGCGCCGGTCGTAAGGTGATGCTGGCCGCCGGCGACACGTTTCGCGCGGCGGCCATCGAGCAGTTGCAAACCTGGGGCCAACGGGTAGGCGTGCCGGTCATCGCCGGGCAGCCTGGCTCTGACCCCGCCGCCGTTGTTTATGACGCGACCGCCGCCGCTCACTCGCGCGGGCATGACATCCTAATTGTAGATACCGCCGGGCGGCTGCACACCAACTATAACCTGATGGAAGAACTCGCCAAGATCAAATCCGTCTCCGGCAAAGTTGTGCCAGATGCGCCGCACGAAGTTCTGCTGGTGCTGGACGGCACGACCGGCCAGAACGCCTTGCAGCAGGCACAAAAATTCCGCGAAATGGTCGAGGTGACAGGCGTCATCGTCACCAAACTGGACGGCACGGCCAAAGGCGGCATGGTGTTTTCGGTCTTTAACGACCTTCACCTGCCGGTACACTACATCGGTCTGGGCGAAGGGGTGAACGATTTGGTGTTGTTCAGCCCGGAAAATTTTGTGAACAGCCTGTTCGATGAGAATTAATTCGTGGGGGCGGGTCTAAAACCCGCCTCAGTCACAATTAAACCTGGAGGAATCCGTACAAATTCGATGGAAAATTTGATCAGCCTGTTGACTACTCTTAAAAACCGTATTGATGGGCTGATGGCGCAGTTGGACATCACCGGCAAAATTCAGCGCATTCACCGGCTCGAAGAACAGTCCGGCGCAGCCGATTTCTGGAATGACCCCGAAACCGCGCAGAAAATTATGCAGGAAATCGCCCGATTGAAGGAAGAAGTCGGGCGCTGGAACAGCCTTGCCCAGCGCATTAACGATGCCCTGGAACTGGCACAGTTTGATGACCGCAGCCTGCTGGACGATCTCACCAACGAGGTTAATGCCCTCACCGAAATCGTGGATCGAATGGCCTTACAGGCCCTGCTTTCCGGCCCCTACGACCGCGATAACGCCATCCTCGCCATTCATGCCGGGGCGGGCGGCACCGACTCGCAGGACTGGGCGCAAATGCTGGAACGTATGTACCTGCGCTGGGCAGAGGAAAACGGCTACAAGGTGGAAATTCTGGAACGCAGCGAGGGCGAAGAAGCCGGCATCAAAAGCGTGATGATGAGCGTAAAAGGCGAATATGCCTACGGTTATTTGCAAAGCGAGCAGGGTGTTCACCGGCTGGTGCGCCTCAGCCCGTTCGATGCCTCCAACCGCCGCCATACGTCGTTTGCCAAAGTTGAACTCTGGCCGGATATTCAAGGCCAACTCGACATCGAAATTAACGAAAAAGACCTGCGGATAGACACTTACCGGGCGGGCGGCGCGGGCGGCCAGCACGTGCAAAAGAACGATACCGCCGTGCGGATCACGCACATTCCTACAGGCATTGTCGTCCAATGCCAGAACCAGCGCAGCCAGATGCAGAACCGCGAGCGCGCCCTGCAAATCCTCAAAGCGCGGCTGTTTGAGATGGAGCGCAAAAAACAGGAGGCACAGTTGGCGACACTTAAGGGCGAAAACATCAACGCCGAATGGGGCAACCAGATTCGCTCCTACGTGCTGCACCCTTACCAGCTTGTCAAAGACCATCGCACCGATTACGAAGTCGGCAATACCGGCGCCGTCCTGGATGGCCGCCTGAACGACTTCATGGACTCTTACCTTCGCGCCAAAGTCGCGATCAAATCAGCCACTTAATACTTTCGCCGATATTACCTTTAAGGAGCCATTCTGTGAGTACCGAGAACCTGGGTGAAAAAGTCACACAACTCAAACGGCGCTACGAGGAATTCGTCAGCCGCGCCAATCTGTCCGGCATCACCAGCCGCATCAGCACGGTAACGACCGATCTCAACCGGCTGCCGGGTATGATCGAGGAAATCCGCAGCCGGGGTTACGTTTACCGCGCCTTCCTGGAGAAAAAAGCGGCAGTGATGGCCGAGCAGTGGTCGCAAACCCAGGAACGCATCCACGACATAATCAATCGGGAAGTGGAAGACCTTCGCCAGCAGATGAAACACGCCGAGGCAGCCGTCCGGCAGATTGATCTGCGCCCCACCCTTCCGGCCATCACCGGCCTGGAAAGCACGCTGAACGTCATCCAACAAAAAGTGGAAGCTGCTGAAGGCCGCATCCGCAGCCTGTTCGAGCCGATTGAGCGCGAATTGCAGACCACCAAAGCGCAGATCGAGGAAGCAAAATGGTTCATGCAGCAAAAGGAAGAGGCCAGTTTTAGCTTCTATCCCGCCGAGGCGATCTTCCTGGCGGCAAAAGCCGAATGGGTCGCCACCGGCAAAGGTAAACAGGACCCCGACGGTATTCTGTTCCTCACCGACCAACGCCTGGTGTTCGAGCAAAAAGAAACGGTCGGCGGCGGCCTGTTCAAACGCGGCGAAAGCGTCCAGGAAATGAATTGGGAAGTGCCGCTGAGCGCGGTTGAGGACGTGTCGCCGGAAAACAAGGGTTTCCTGGGCGGCAAGGATATGCTGCATTTCACGCTTGGACGCGGCGCGCCTTATCCCAAAATCACGGTCGAAGTTAAAGGCGGCGTGGACTGTAAATACTGGGCGCGGGAACTTAAACGAATGCTGAGCGGCGAAACTCAAAATGAACGCGCCAGCCAGCCCGACCCGGAAATGCTCGAAAAACTCCGCAGCGCGCCGACGGCCTGCCACGTCTGTAACGGCCAGCTTCCCCGTCTGGTAGCCGGGCAGACCGAGGTCGAATGTCCCTACTGTGGCACGGTGATCCGCCTATAACCCGAAACCTGGAGGGGTGGGAAATCGTTTCTGCCCCTCTTGATAAGAATCTCGAATTATGGTATTCTATTAAGCTGGGTTAATTTGCGAACTTGCCACTTGACAGTATAAGGGAAGATACCTATAATTTTCCCTACAAATGGTCACGAACAGGCTCATCACGAACCCACGACAGCGGTGGAGATTACCTTCCATTCGCTGTTTCATCGTTGGTGGGTTATTACAAACTCCGCGTTCAACTTTTTGGAAGTCAAACCGCCCACATTTTGAATAGCTTGTCAGCGCAGAGGAGGACACGCTTTGGAAGCGAAAGATTTCAGCGCACTGCGCATCAGTCTGGCCTCACCCGAACAGATTCGTTCCTGGTCGTATGGGGAAGTAACCAAACCGGAAACCATCAACTACCGGCGGTTAAGGCCAGAAAAAGATGGTCTGTTCTGCGAGGCTATTTTTGGGCCTACCCGCGACTGGCAGTGTTACTGCGGCAAGTATAAAAATGTCCGCTACCGGGGCATCATCTGCGATAAATGCGGCGTCGAGGTCACACGCGCCTCGGTGCGGCGCGAGCGTATGGGGCATATTGAACTGGCCGCACCCGTCGCCCACGTCTGGTATACCCGGCGCGTCCCCAGTTATCTCGGCCTGCTGCTGGACATCAGCCGCCGCAACCTCGACCGGGTGTTGTATTTCGCCCAGTATGTCATCACTCATGTGGATGAAGAAGCCCGGCAGAAAGCCCTGGGCCGCATCGAGCGCGAGCTGAGCCAGAAAGAAATGATGCTGGGCGGTGACATCGAAGACCACCTTGAAACCATCCGCACCGAACGCGACAGCGTGTTGGGCGGGTTTGAAACCCGTATCAGCGACATCAACGCGCATTATGATAACGAATTGAGCCGCCTGAGCGATCAGGTCATGCAGGAAGCCCAGGCCGTCCAGAGCCGCATCGAGGCGCTGATCGGCCAGGCTGCGCCGGCGGATATTAACTTCAGCACCACCAACGCTGTGATTGTCGCTAAAGGCGAACTGGTTGAAAATGACAGCATCTCGCGCATTCAGGTGGCGGTTAACAACTACCTGAGCAACCTGCAAACCGAAATCGAAGACATGCGCCAGCAAGACCTGAATAACCTCGACCTGGAGGCCGACAGCATTTCGGGTGAAGCAGCACAGGCCATTGACGAACAGCGCACCGAACTGGACAGCCGCCTGACCCAGATTCGCCAGGCTGCCGAAAAAGCGCGCTCCGAACTCCAGGATTTGCACGTCCTCCAGTTCCTTTCGGAAATGCGCTACCGGGAACTGAAAAGCCGCTACGGGCAGGTTTTCCAGGCCGACATGGGCGCGGAAGCCTTCTATAAAATTTTGCAGAACATGGATATGGAGCGGCTGGCGGTGGAGCTGTGGCACGAAGTCCGCACAACCCGCTCCAAACAGCGCAAGAAAAAAGCCACCAAACGCCTGCGTGTGGTGGAAAGCCTGCGTAAAAGCAACAACCGGCCTGAATGGATGATCCTGACGGTGCTGCCGGTCATCCCGCCCGATCTGCGCCCAATGGTACAGCTTGATGGCGGGCGGTTTGCCACCAGCGACCTCAACGACCTGTACCGCCGCGTCATCAACCGCAACAACCGGCTCAAGCACCTGCTCGAACTCGGCGCGCCGGACGTGATCGTGCGGAACGAAAAGCGGATGCTCCAGGAAGCCGTAGACAGCCTGATTGACAACAGCCAGCGCGGCAAGGCGCTCAGCCGCCGGGGCCGACGCGAGTTGAAATCCCTCAGCGATATGCTCAAGGGTAAAAAAGGCCGCTTCCGCCGCAACCTGCTCGGTAAGCGCGTAGACTACTCCGGGCGCTCGGTCATCGTCATCGGCCCCAAACTTAAACTACACCAGTGCGGCCTGCCCAAGACGATGGCGCTGGAGCTGTACCGCCCATTTGTCATCAGCCGGCTGGTGCGGCACAACTACGCCAGCAACGTCAAGGGCGCCAAACGCATCATCGAACGCGAAAAACCGGAAGTCTGGGAAGTCCTGGAAGAAGTCATCAAAGAGCGCCCGGTGCTGCTCAACCGCGCCCCTACCCTGCACCGCCTGGGCATCCAGGCCTTCGAGCCGCAGTTGGTGGAAGGCAAGGCGATTCAGATTCACCCGCTGGTGTGCGCGGCCTTTAATGCCGACTTCGACGGCGACCAGATGGCCGTTCACGTCCCCCTCAGCGACAAAGCCGTTCAGGAAGCGCGCGACCTGATGCTGAGTACCCGTAACCTGCTCAAACCTGCCGATGGGCAGCCTATCGTCGGCCCATCTAAAGACATGGTGCTGGGTAACTACTACCTGACGATGGATCCAACGGTGGAGATCATCACACGCAAGGAGCGCGCTTCCGAATTCCGCGCCATGCGCGCCCTGAAGGAAGGTAATTATCGAGTCGGTATCGCGTTCCGCTCCAACGGCTATTATTATGCCCAGAACCACGAAATCCCCGGCATGGTGATGTTCTACGACGTGACCGAAACCGATGCCAACGGGCGCACCAAAACCATCGAAAAGGCGATTGACCGTACCATCCGCGCCGTCATCGAGGGCGAGGTGGATTGTATGCTCGCCAACGCCTATGAGATGAAAAAGCTGATGAGCAAGCGCGGTCTGGATGAAACCCTGGAAATTGCCAACCTGCACGAACGCCGCCATGTGGTGGACATGGACGAGGTAGAGTATCTCTACAACCTGGGGATGGTGGATTTACACACCCCTATCCTGCTCGGCAACGTATACGACACACGCAGCCCGCAGGCCGATCCGGAGATCACGACGGTCGGGCGCGCGGTATTTAACCGCATCCTGCCGGACGAAATGCGCTTCGTCCAGGAAACGATGGGCAAAAAACAGCTTCAGGAACTGGTCGCCAAGTGTTACCAGCGCCTGGGCGCCGACCGCACTACCGACATCGTGGACGCCATCAAAAATCTCGGCTTCCACTATGCTACCATCTCCGGGACGACCATCGCCGTCTCCGACCTGACCATTCCAGACGAACGTAAGGACATCCTGGCCGAAGCAGAAGGCGTCGTGGAACGGGCCGAGCGCGACTTCCGGCGCGGCCTGCTGACCGAAGAAGAACGCTACCAGATTACGATTGACGAGTGGAACCGCGCCAAAGACCGGCTGCAAGACCTCATCAGACAGGCGCTCGACCCCTACGGGCCGATTGCCATCATGGCGATTTCCGGCTCAACCAAAGGTGGCTTCGGGCCGATCACGCAGCTCGCCGGGATGCGCGGCCTGATGGCCGACCCGTCCGGGCGCATCATTGACCTGCCGATTCGCAGCCACTTCCGCGAAGGGCTGACTGCGCTGGAATATTTCATCTCCACACACGGCGCCCGTAAAGGCCTGGCGGATACCGCGCTGCGTACCGCCGACGCCGGTTATCTCACCCGCCGTCTGGTGGATGTCGCCCAGGATGTGATCGTCAACCGCGTGGACTGCGGCACGGAAGCCGGCATGTGGATTCGCCGGGCGGACGATGTGGCCGGGCAAACGCTCTACGAGCGTATCGTGGGCCGCTGCGCCGCCAGCGACACCTACGACCCGGAAACCCGCCGGTTAATCGTCGCACGCAACGAAATGATTGATGAGGACATCGCTGAAACAATCCAGAACAGCAAAATCGAAACGGTGCATGTCCGCAGCCCGATGACCTGCGCGCTCATTCATGGCATCTGCGCGCTGTGCTATGGGCGCGACCTGGGACGCGGCGAAATGGTTGAAATCGGCGCGGCGGTCGGTATCATCGCCGCCCAGTCCATCGGCGAACCCGGCACACAGCTTACGCTGCGGACGTTCCACACCGGCGGCACGGCGGAAGCGCGCGGTGACATCACCACCGGTTTGCCCCGCGTTGAGGAACTGTTCGAGGCGCGCAAGAAGCCCAAAGGCGAGGCGGTCGTCAGCGACATCGCCGGCATCGTGCGGCTGACCAAACGCGAAGGCGTGCGGATGGCGACGGTCATCAACAGCGAAGCTTTCAGCGAGCAGCATCAAATTCCGGTCGGCTGGGACCTGGACGTTGAGGATGAACAGGAAGTCAAAGAAGGCGAAGTCATCGCCCATGAAGTTGAGGGCGAAGGCCGCATTGTCGCCAAGATGCACGGCCTCGTTCATCTGGAAGGCCACCAGGTTTACATCCGCTACGAGCGCCGCCAGGAAATGGAATATGAAATTCCTTCCAGCGCGCGTCTGATGCCGGAAGTATACGACGGCGCAGAGGTCTACGCCGGGCAGCAGCTGACCGAAGGCTCGAAGAACCCGCACCGCATTTTACGCATCCTGGGCAGCGAGGCCACACAGCTTTATCTGCTGTCAGAAGTGCAAAAAGTGTACCGCAACCAGGGCGTGAACATCGCCGACAAACACTTCGAGATCATGATCCGTAAGATGCTCTCAAAGGTGCAGATCACCCGCAGCGGCGACAGCGCCCTGCTGCCGGGCGAATTGATAGACCGCCTGCAGCTGCTGGACATCAACGAAAAGCTGATCGGCGAGGGGCGCGAACCGGCATCCGGCGCGCCGGTGCTGCTGGGCATCACCAAATGCGCGCTCAGTACGGACAGCTTCCTATCGGCTTCCAGCTTCCAGCACACCATTAAAGTGCTGGCCGGCGCCGCCATCGAAGGCAAGGTGGACAATCTCTACGGCCTGAAGGAAAATGTCATCATCGGCAAGCTGATACCGGCAGGTACGGGCTTCCATACCTATCAGGATCGGGAAATGGTCGCCCCCAACGTCACGCTCGAATCGCAGGGCGCGTTTGACGCCGATGCTGACGGCTTCGATGATATGGATAACATCGAAGAAATGAACATGAACGCCTGAGCGCGGCCCTTCAGGCGAAACAAATGACTGGGGCGGGTAAAAAACCCGCCCCTGAAGTTTGGCAGTAGTTGAGAAAAAGAAAGACCTTTGGTAAAGCTTGAAGTGTGAAATCGCAAGCCAACCAGAGGTCTTTGTATGTC
>QUBZ01000027.1 GCA_014338005.1 Chloroflexota bacterium
GCTGGCCGCCGAAACGCCGGACGTGCTGCTGCTGGATGAGCCGGATAATCACCTTGACCTGAACGCCAAACGCGCCCTGGAAGCCTTCATCCGCGATTAACCCGGCGGTGTGGTCATCGTTTCGCACGACCGCTACCTGCTGGACGAGGTGGTGACGGCTATCGCCGAACTGGAAGATGGCGCGCTGACGCTGTTTCCCGGCAGCTATTCGGCCTACGCCGAGGAACGCGCCGCCCGCCGCCAGCGCCAGCAGCAGTTATACGTCGTCCAGCAAAAACGCATCGCGCAGATCGAAACCTTCATCCACGAGTCGGAACTGAAGGCCAGAGCCGACCTGGGCGAACGCCATGCCCGCCAGGCGCGCAGCCGCCGCCGGATGCTGGAGCGCATGGAAGAGCGCGGCGAAATGGTCGAGCGCGTGGCCGAACGGCGCGCGATGGGGCTGGAAATTAACGGCTGGCGCGGCAGCACCAAAGCCCTAGAAATCGTCAATCTGGCGATGGGATTTGATGACCAACTGCTGTTTATGGACGTGAACCTGCTGCTGCGGCACGGCGAGCGAGTCGGGCTGATCGGCGCGAACGGCGCGGGAAAATCGGTGCTGTTCCGGCTGATTCTGGGGCAGCTTGAACCGCTGGACGGGGTGGTGAAGATCGGCCCCAGCGCGCGGGTGGGTTACTACTCGCAGGAACACCAGACGCTCGCCGGCTGGCTCGACCGCGCGCCGCTCGACCTGGTGCGCGATATTAAACCCATGAGCGAAGGGGATGCGGTCGCGTTTCTGCTCAGGTTCCTGTTCAGCTACGAGCAGGTGCGCCTGCCCATTCGCGGCTTCAGCGGGGGGGAACGCAGCCGCTTGCAGCTGGCGAGCATCATGCTGCAAAACCCGAACCTGCTGCTGCTGGACGAGCCGACCAACAACCTGGACATCCCGTCGGTGGAGGTGCTGGAAAGCGTGCTGGACGATTTTGAAGGCGCGATCCTGGCGATTTCGCACGACCGCTACTTTCTCGACCGGGTGGTTGACCGGGTGGCGGCGCTGGACGCCGGCGGGCTGCGGCTGTACGAAGGCGGCTACACGGATTATCTCAGCACGATTGAAGGCCGGTAAACAGGAAAAAGAATCCCCTCTAACGAGGGGGTTTTGTTTCTGTGAATTTGAACGCCGCCTACATCAACGGAAGCTGCTGATCGTCGTTCTTTTCGCGCGGGGCTTTTTTGAAGGTATCAAGGCCGTGTTTAAGGTCTATAAACTGCGGGCGTTCGGTTCGGGACAGCAGCCCTTCAATGGTCAATATCTGGATGCGTGGAAATTCCTGCCCGTTGCCGGCCCGGTAGAAGCCCTCTTTAACGGCTTCGGTCATCATCGGCTGAGTCGGTTCGGCCAGGGTGACGAAAAACCCCATCTCGGCTTCGTTCTGCTGGACGACCGTGATAAGTTCGCGTATCATCGCCACGCCCACTTTGTCGCCGCCTTTGACGCTGACGACGATTTTTTGCGTCTGCGCCTTTCCATTCACAATATCGGTAAAAAAGATCAAGCCGTCAATGCCTTTGTCCGCGCCTTTGCGTTTGCCCCGGTAGGGCTGCGCGCCCACCAGCGAACAGGCCCACCACTGGAATTGATACGGGTCGCGCTGCATCAGGTCGCGCGCGCTCGCCAAATCCTTCGGCGTTCCCTCGACCCGGAACTGAATATCTGGGAAGGCGTCGCGCATCCGTTTTTCGATCAGGGCGATTGCCAGATGGGTGATGTCAATCCCGATCCACTGCCGCCCCAGTTTTTGCGCGGCATGAACAGCTGTGCCGCAGCCGCAGAAGGGGTCTAAAACCACATCGCCTTCATTGCTCGATGCCTGAACGATACGCTCAAGCAAAGCGAGGGGCTTTTGCGTGGGATAGCCCAGGCGCTCCGCTGCCTGAGCGCCAATCGGTGAGATGTCTGTCCAGACTGCCTGTACGCGCTGCCCTTCCTTCACTTCGTCCCAATATCGTTTATATGATGGCACTCCGCCCCCGGCAGGCCAGGCAATACGCCCGGCTTTATCGAGCATGTCCAGTTTTTCCTGCGTTGATAAACGCTCATAGTTTTCGCCCTTAAGCACTTCGTTCATGGCTTCCGTCGGAACTGCCCAATGCCGGCCTACGGCTGTGGGATTAACACCTTTCCAGGGAGCGCCCGACGAGCCACGACGCACGCCGGCTGCTGTCAGGTCACTCAGACGAAACCGCCCCCGCTCGTCCTCATGTTTATAGAAGCGTTTAATGTATGCTGGGTCATGGGCAGCTTTAGGCGTATTCCACGTGTAATCGTCCGACCTGGAATAAAAAAGGATGGTGTCGAAGTTTGGGCCAAACCGTTTCGCGCTGCTGTGAGCCGACGTGCGCTGCCAGATAATCTCGTTCCTGAAGTTCTGTGGCCCGAAAATGCTGTCCATCACAACCTTGAGATAATGGCTTGCCGTTGTATCGCAGTGAAGATACAGGCTGCCAGTCGGCTTGAGGACGCGGTGCAGTTCCAGCAAACGGCTGGTCATCATTACGAGGTAGGCCATCATGTCGCTTTGGGACAGAAAACGCCGCATGGCGCGAATCATCTCGGCTGCATCTGTGTTTGGCGAGCGCATGATCTCGTCGTATTCATGCTGCGTCTGTTCACTCCAGTGCCAGGTATCCACAAAAGCGGTGATCTGCGCCTCTGATTTTTGAAAGATCACGTTATAGGGTTGTTTGGAGTTGAAAGGCGGGTCAAGGTAAACCAGATCAACCGACGCATCGGGGATATGGTCGCGCATAATGTGCAGGTTGTCGCCGTAATAAAGCGTGTTCATCGTCTGCTGCCTCTGGCCTGGGGTTATTCCGCCTCAAACAACGATTATATTACAAAATCGGGTTGCCCCAAAGCCGGGAAATTCGCCCCGTAGGGTAGCCCGGCGGGTATGACCGGGACTATTGTCTTAAACGCGCGCGGCGCGAATCTTTTGATTCAGCCGTCTGTTCCGCCTTTATACTGGGATAAACGGCAGAACGACGAACGGATATTTTTTTATGGGCATCAACCTGGACTGTCCGCACTGCGGGCAGCGCATGACGCTGGATTTCGCCACTACGACCGTTTCCTGTAAAAACTGTGGTTACGTGCGGACGACCGGCCTGGAAGCACGCGCGGAGGAGATCAAAGCTAAAGGCCGCCGCCCGACCGTGAGCCTGACCCACGCCGGGGAGGTGAATCCCAGGGCGCTGGCGCTGTTCCATACCGGCCATGATTATCTGTTCCAGGACAAAAAGGCCGAGGCGCTGCGGGCTTTCCAGGGGGCGGCGGACATTCAGCCGGATTTTCTGGACGCCCACCTGTGGATCGCCAAAGTGTCCGACCAGGAGACGGTCAAACGCGACCATTTAAGCACTGTGCTGGCTTACAATCCGGGGCATATGGAGGCCACACGGCTGATGATGGTGCTGAACGGGCGGCTGACGCCGGAGCAGGCGGAGCGGGCGCTGCGCGGCGAAGGCCCGGTCGTGCAGCATGTCGAAGGCCCGGTTAAAACGCAAATCACCACGCTCAAGTGTCCCGTTTGCGGGGGCGATCTGACGGCGCGGCCCGATACCGGGCGCGTGGAGTGCCGTTTTTGCGGGTATACCGGCCAGCAGCCGGTTTATAAAACCGATACCAGCGAATCGCTGGTGGCGGCGCTGCTGGAACGCAAAACGCAGCCGGTACGCTGGGTGGTCGGCGAACGCCTGCTGCATTGTAACGAATGCGGCGCGGAGCGCGCGCTGGCGGCCAACCAGCTTTCCATGCGCTGCCCGTTCTGCGGGTCGAACCACGTCATCGAGCAGGACGCGCTGGGGTCGTTCGAGCAGCCCGGCGGCATCGTGCCGTTTCGCGTCAGCCGGGCGCAGGCTGGGCAGGCCATCAAAGAGCGATTGCAGGGCGTGTCGGAGCGGCTGCGCGGATTGTTCGGCAGTAACAAAGTCGCGCGCGCCATGCTCAGTGGGTATTACCTGCCGTTCTGGGTTTTCGACGCGCTGCTGGAAGTTACCCGCACGCGCATTGACAACCGCCCATCCCGCGACCGCGCGCGTTTTAGCGCGCCGCCCTATACCCGCACGCAGTTCAACGATGCCCAATACGACATCGAAGTGTGCGCCGTCAAGTCGCCGCCGCCGGCGCTGACCAACCAGCTCGGCGATTATCACCTGCGCGAAGTGGTGGATTTTCGACCGGAACTGCTGGCAAAGTACCCGGCGCAGCTTTACAGCGTGGATTTCGACCGGGCTGCCCTGGAAGCGCGCGGGCTGATTTCAACCGCTATGCGGATCAAATACGGCCAGCGGGAACTGGGCGACGACGACGTGACCGTCAACGTATTCACCAACATCCAGCAGATGAGTTTTCGGCTGCTGCTGCTGCCGGTATGGATTGCCACGCTGGTCGAAAAAGATGGGGATGTTCGCACCGCTCTGGTTAACGGCCAGACCGGAAAAGTGGCATTGGGCAAGGCGCAGAAGCCGGGGTAAACTATCCGCCCTGTGAATGTGTATGCCGCTCAACCGTAGGGAAAAAACCCGATGATAACTCTATTTAACTGGCTGGTGATTGCCGTTTGGCTCATCTGGTTTGTCCTGTATTGGGGACCGGAAATCCGGGTGATGCGGGATGTCCGGGAAACGCTGTTGAAGGCCAGCAACTCGCGCCTCGACCAGATATTGGTGATCGGGCTGTCGCTGGCGATTCTGGCGCTGTTTTTTGTGGCGCTGATGGTCACGTTGGGGGCTGCCGCGCTTCCTCAGCACGAAGCGGCGGGCGCTGCCGGGGTCATTGTCGCCGCCGGGGGGCTGGCGGGGGCGTTTTATGCCCGGCGTTTCCTGGGGCGCTTCTGGACGGCGGTGACGACGGTGCAGCGAGATCATCTGGTGGTGGACAAAGGGCCGTATGGATGGGTGCGCCATCCCATCTACACCGCCACCCTGGCGATGTATCTGGGGACGACCCTGGCTTTTCCCAGCGCGGGGACGGCGCTTTTGCTGCTGGTTCTGACCGTGTTTTACTCGTTGAAGGCGCTGGATGAAGAACGGTTTCTCACCGCGCAGTTAGGGGCAGCGTACACTGATTACTGCCAGCGCGTTCGTTACCGGCTAGTTCCCGGCATCTGGTGAAACTGGAGCCGGTTCGACCAGCCGGCCTTTGAGCGAGGGGTCAACCTCCTGAAGAAATTCCAACGCTTCCGGCATGGTTTCGATGATGCGGAAGCGTATTTTGCTGACCTGGGTTATCACGCCGCCAAAAAAACGAATGATCGGGTTCACCTGGCCCACGATGATAAGCCATCCCATCTGGGGCGAAGCGAACGTGACCGAGTTGGAAACTTCGTTGATTTTGCGCGGAAAGCCGGTCATCTCCTCGATATTAATGAGGTGATGAACCAGGGGGGTGGCCGAATCGCTCAGTTCGGCATTATCAATCATCCCAACCACACGGTCGTTGAGCGCCCGAATCTCGTCGGTGTCCATCTCGCCTTTGACGTGGGTGAGGATGACGCGGTTTTTAAGATACCACTCGGTTTCAAAGGGCATGTTGGCCTCCTCGATAAATGTTTTTTCAGTATATCATTGAACAACCGCCTAAAGCATAAATCTGCCGGGTTTCGGCTGGCATTCAAAGTCACAGGCGTGTAAGGCGCAGCAGGGCGCTTTAGGGAGATGTTAGCCCGCCGGAATATGGTTTCGACAAACGGGGTAACGAAGGGTGGAGGCTATGCGACGACTCGTGTTTTTGATCGCCAGCGTGCTGGTGAGCGGGCTGTTTTTGTGGCTGGCGCTGCGGGACGTTCCACACCAGGAAATCATCGAAAACATCCGCCAGGCCGATCTTGGTTGGGCGCTGATCGCCCTGGTGACGGTTGGCCTGGGGCTGTGGACGCGCGCGGTGCGCTGGCGCGGACTGGTCAACTATAAAGTGACCACCATGCAGGCTTTCCACATGCTTAATATCACCATGCTGCTCAACCAGCTTCCGCTGCGCGCCGGCGAGGTGGCCCGTTCCCTGCTGGCGACCCGCTCCGGCGTGCCGTTGATGACTGCCGCCACCAGCATCATCGTGGAGCGGCTGCTGGATACGCTGCTTGTGGTGATCTGGCTGTCGGTGGCGCTGACGCAGGCCCCCAACGCGCAGCCGGACGCGGTACGGCTGGCGATTTTGTTCGGCGCGGCGGCGGTGGCGGCGTTTATCGTGTTGATCGTTTTCGCCCGCCGCCCGGCCATCGCGCATCGAATCCTGGCTTT
This sequence comes from Chloroflexota bacterium, assembly GCA_014338005.1. GTDB lineage: Bacteria > Chloroflexota > Anaerolineae > Aggregatilineales > Phototrophicaceae > CFX2. The sequence continues at coordinate 6,286 of QUBZ01000027.1, forward strand.
GGTGGAGCGCCTGCTGCCGTTCATCAAACGGCTGAACCTGGGACGCCTGCTCGACCATGTGCTGGACGGCGTCCAGCCGCTCACCCACTGGCGCAGCGCCATCCACGCTATCGGCTGGACGATCATTTCGTGGTCGGTTTCGGCGGTGACGTTCTGCTGCATGATGCTTGCCATCGGCATCCAGGATAACGTCGTATTGATGGCGATTCTCTCGCTGACGCTGGCATCCTTCAGCATCGCTATCCCGGTCAGCGTGGCGGCGCTGGGGCCGTATGAAGGGGCGGTGCGGCTGGCCGGGGACGCGGCGGGCGTCAGCCAGGTGCTTTCGACATCGGCGGGTTTCCTGTCGCACGGAATCAACATCCTGGGGTATGCTATCCTGGGTACGATTGGGATGCTGGCGATGGGTATTTCGTTAGGCGACGTGATGAAAGCCGGTGAGTCGAAAAAAGAGGAGCCGGCGGGGGCTGCGGCTGCCGAACCCGGCGGAGATTAAACCATGCCGTTTGCGGATTTAAAAACCGGCGCGCGCCTGTTTTATGAGGAACGCGGCCAGGGTGACAAGCTGCTGCTGCTGCACGGCCTGTTGGGGACGGCGCGCCGCCACTTCGCCCGCGTGATGGACTGGCTGGAAGCGGATTACCACCTGTACGGCCTCACGCTGCGCGGTTACGGGCAGTCCACCCCCAAACCGCGCGATTTTCCGCCCCGCTTTTATCACCGGGATGCGGACGACGTGCTGGCCTTCATGGATGCGGTCGGCATCGAACGGGCGCACATACTGGGATACTCCGACGGCGGGGAAACGGCGCTGGTGGCGGCTGGACAGCAGCCGGAGCGGTTTCTGTCGGTGGCGGCCATCGGCGCGGTGGGCGTGTTCGATCCGTCCATCCGCCCGCGCGTCCAGAGTATGTATCCCGGTTCGTGGATTAGCGACGAGGAAAAAGCCGAACACGGCATCCCGGATGCGGACGCTTTCGTGCTGGGCTGGATTCGCTCGTTTTCGCACTACCTTGATCTGGGCGGCGGCGTCAGCCTGGATACCGCGCCAAAGATCGCCTGCCCGGTGCTGCTGATGCTGGGCGACGGCGATACGCTGAACCCGGCGGCTTTCGCCCGCACATATCTGGAGCGTGTGCGGGATGGCCGGCTGGAGGTCTTCGCGGACTGCGGCCACCCGGTACACGAGCAGAAGTGGGATGAGTTTACGCGGGTGTATGGGGCATTTTTGAACCGGACATAGAGAATAAAACGCATGAGCCATCGTTTAAGTGCTGCCATCATCGGCGCGGGCGCAGCGGGATTAACCGCCGCCTGGGACCTGAGCCGCGCCGGGTTAGATGTGGAAGTGTTCGAGGCGGAAAGCGCCGCCGGCGGGCTGGCCGCCGGTTTCCGTGACGAAAACTGGGACTGGTCGCTGGAAAAGTTTTACCATCACTGGTTTGAAACCGACACCGAGGCCATCAAACTGGCCGGCGAAATCGGTTTTGCCGACAAAGTGCTGTTCCCGCGCCCCAGAACCAGCTATTGGATCAACGGCAAAATCTACCGCTCGGAGATGAACGCCTCCACGCTCAAACTGCCGCTGTCGCCCTTCAGCCTGTTCCGGCTGGGCCTGGCGGGGGTTTACCTCAAGTTCATCACCAAAAACTGGCGCGCGCTGGAGCAGGTGACTGCCCACGACTGGATGCGCCGCTATATGGGCGAGGAAGCCTACAACCGCCTGTGGCGACCGCTGCTGATCGGCAAGTTCGCCGACCGCTATCAGGATGTGAATATGGCCTGGATGTGGGCGCGCATTTATACCCGCAGCGTGCGGCTGGGCATTTTTGAAGGCGGCTTCCAGGCTTTTATGGATGCGCTGGCCGACGCGGTGCGCGGCAGGAGCGGGGTTATCCACTTCAACACGCCGGTTCAGGTTGTTCGCATTCAGGACGGAAAACCGGCGCTTACGGTCGGCGGCCAGACGCGCGCCTTCGACCGGGTAATCAGCACGACTTCACCGGCGCTGATGCTGCGCCTGACTCCCGACCTGCGCGAGACGCCCTACGGGCGGCAGATGGCGGACTTGCAAAGCATCGGCGCGATCTGCGTGGTGCTGGCGCTCAAACAGTCGGTGCTGACGGACGGCACTTACTGGCTGAACCTGCCCGCCACCAGCGCCGACAAACGCGCCAGCGAGTTTCCCTTCCTGGCGCTGGTGGAGCATACCAACTGGCTGGACAAAAAACACTATAACGGCGACGTGCTGGTGTACTGCGGCGATTATGTGCCGCCTGACCACGAGTATTTCCAGATGAGTGATGACGACCTGGTGGCGCGTTTTCTGCCGGCTTTAAAGAAGGTCAACCCGGCCTTTTCGCCGGACTGGATTCGCAAAACCTGGGTCTGGCGCGCGCCGTATGCCCAGCCTGTGCCGGGCGTCCGCCACAGCCAGAAGATTCCACCGCTGACCACGCCGCTGCCGGGCATCATCTGGGCCAGCATGAGCCAGGTGTACCCCTGGGATCGCGGCACGAACTACGCCATCCTCATCGGGCGCGAGGCGGCGAAGCTGGCGCTGCCGGGGTAGGGGCGCTTCTGGCCTCGACACGCGGCACTCGGCACTTGCATTAAGGTTTCCGCAAGGCCGGAGGCTTACGGTTGCCTGTGTACCGGCAAGGTTTTTCACCTGCATACCCTCACACAAAGGTAGATTCTCTGTTCCGGTTGCGTATAAATTTCACTACAATAAACATTAACCGCTGTTTTTGAGTGGTACGGTTAATACACACTCGCCAAGAGGAGAAACCATGAAAATTCTCGTCGCTGGAACCGGATTTGTGGGCTTAACGCACGCTGCGGTGATCTCGGAATATGGTCATGAAGTATATGCCTATGATGTGGATGAAAAGAAAATCGCGGCCTACTGCTCCGGCGATCCGAAGCAGATCGAGGAATACGTCAACGAACCCGGCCTGTCAGAAATTATCGCCGAAAATCTGAACCGGTATTTGTTCTTCCTGCACGCCAACGACATCGAAAATATCATCGAAGGCACGGACGCGATTTTCCTGTGTCCCCCTACGCCGCCTAACCCTAACGGCTCGTCCGACCTGAGTTATTATCTGGATGTCGCTAACCATCTGGCGCGCCTGCTGGCGAAACGCCAGGATCAGCGGCGGGTGGTGCTGATTAACAAAAGCACCGTACCCATCGGCACAGCGCGCCTGCTGGAAGGCGTGCTGAAGCAGCACGAAGTCCCGAACGCCGGCGTGGCCTCCAACCCCGAATTTCTGCCGGAAGGTGATGCGGTCGAGAAGTCCCGCCGCCCTGACCGGGTGGTGGTCGGCGCGGATACCGAGGATGACTTCAAAATCATCCGGCGCATTTATTCGCAGTTCGTCAACCATGTGCGGATTCGTTATATCGAAACCACGCCGGAAACCGCCGAGGCGATCAAATATACGGCCAATACGCTGCTGCTGACGTACATCTCCTTCTGGAACGGCGTGGGCGCGCGGCTGGGCGAGGCGTTCCCGAACATCCGCATGGAAGACCTCAAACGCGGCGTGACCGCCGACGGGCGCATCAGCACGTGGGGGTCGTATGTCTCCAACGGGGCGGGCGGCTCGTGTTTTGGCAAGGATATACAGTCGCTCATTTACCAGTTCAAAAGCGCCGGCCAGCCCGCCGACCTGCTGCAAGCCGTTTATGACATCAACGAATTTCAGAAGGTTTATCTGGTAGACCGCGCCATCCAGGAAGCCGGCGCGAACTTCAACAACCGGACGGTGGCGCTGCTGGGGCTGGCCTTCAAACAGCGCACCAACGATATGCGCGATGCATCGTCGCTGCAAGTGGTCAACGCGCTGCTGGGGCGCGGCGTGAAGGCCATCCGCGCTTACGACCCGCTGGCGATGAACGAAGCCCGGCGTTTTTTCAACCCTGACCAGAACCACCTGTTCGAGCGCATCAGCTATCACAACTCGCCCAGGGAAGCCATGCAGGGCAGCGACATGCTGTTCATCTCCACCGATTGGGAGGAATTCCGGGGGCTGTCCCGCACCATCGAACAGAGCGTCCAGCCGCCGTACCTGGTGATTGATGGCCGCCGCATGATCCCGGATTATATGGAGCTGGTCGAGCGCGGTTATGGTTATCTGGCGGTCGGCTCGCCGTACCTGTATAAAAACGCCTCGTCGTAGTGGAGGCGCTCGAACGCGGTTTTATCGAGACAGGGGGCGTAAGCTCCCTGTTTGATTTTTTGGGGGGCAGAAACAATCATCAGATGTTCAGACTTCGCCATTAGCAAACGGCCTTATGGCATGATATGATGTCCGATCAAACCACAGACGTAAAAGGAAAAGAGAAGCTATGGCAGGTGTCACCCGCCACCAACTGGATAATGGTTTAACGGTACTTTTGAAGGAACAGCACAGCGCACAGGTCATTAGCTGGTGGGTGTTATACCGCATCGGCAGCCGCAACGAACATACCGGGCAGACCGGCATCTCCCACTGGACGGAACATATGATGTTCAAGGGGACGGAACAGTTCCCCGGCGGCCAGCTGGACAAGATGATTAGCCGCGAAGGCGGCACGTGGAACGCGCAGACCTCGATGGACTATACGGCCTATTTTGAAACCATGCCCGCCGACCGGATTGACCTGGCGCTGCGCCTGGAGGCCGACCGTATGGTGAACGCCCGCTTCGAGCCGGACGAAGTGGAGTCGGAGCGCACCGTCATCATTTCCGAGCGGCAGGGGGCGGAAAATTCGCCGCTGTTCTGGCTGGGCGAGGAAGTGCGCGCGGCGGCCTTTCGCGTGCATGGCTACCATCACGAAATCCTGGGCGACATGGCCGACCTGCAAACCATAACGCGGGACGACCTGTACGGCCACTACAAAAGCCATTATATGCCGAATAACGCCATCGCCGTCGCAGTAGGGGATTTTGACACCCCGGATATGCTCCGGCGCATCGAAGCCCTCTACGGCGCGATTCCGCCGGGCAGCCCGCCGAAAATCTTCCGGCGGCCAGAGCCGGAGCAGCAGGGTGAGCGCCGCGTGCGGGTGGAGCGCCCCGGCAGCAACGCCTTTCTGGAAGTGGCCTACCGCGCCCCGGCGGCCACCGACTCCGACTGGTTTAAGGTGGCGATCCTCAACAGCATCCTCACCGGCCCCAGCGGCATGGGCGGCGGCAGCGTGGATAACAAAACCAGCCGCCTGTACCGGGCGCTGGTGAAAACCGAAATCGCCGCCGACGTGGACGGCAGCCTGATGCCGACCGTAGACCCGTATCTGTTCGACATCGTGGCGACACTGCGCCCCGATCGCACGCTGGAGGAAGCCGAAGCCGCGCTGGATGCCGAAATGCAGCGCATCGCCAGCGAGCCGGTTTCCGAGGCGGAACTGGAACGCGCCAAAAAACAGGCGCGGGCGCTGTTCGCTTACAGCACCGAACGCGTCACGGCGCAGGCCTTCTGGCTGGCGTTTGCCGAAAATTTTGAAAATTACACCTGGTTTGAACAGTTCGTGCCGCGCCTGGAAGCGGTCACGGTCGAGGATGTGCTGGAGGTGGCGCGGCGCGTCCTGCGCCCGCAGAACCGCACTGTTGGCTGGTTCATCCCAACCGGCGACGGCGAATTTGCCGAGGAAGAAGAATAACACTATGCCTGACCACACCAATTCCCTGCCCGGCCCGGACACCATCACGCGGGTGACGCTGGAAAACGGCATCACCGTCCTGGTTTACGAAAACTTCGCCGCCCAATCGGTTGTCCTGGCCGGTTCGCTGACGGCGGGCAGCCAGCACGAAACGGCGGAAAAATCCGGCCTGGCGAGCATGACCGCCAGCGCCCTAATGCGCGGGACGTTCACCCGCGACTTCGATACCATTCACGCCAACCTGGAGGACATCGGGGCCGATCTGGACATCGGCGCGGGCGTCCATACCGCCGGCTTTAACGGCAAGGCGCTGGCCGAAGACCTGCCGGTGCTGGTGAACCTGCTGGCCGACGTGCTGCGCGAGCCGGCTTTTCCCGCCGATCAGGTGGAGCGGCTGCGCGGCGAGATCATCACCGGCCTGCGCTACCGCCAGCAGGACACACGCTTCCGCGCCAACCGCGCCTTCCGCGATGCGCTGTACCCGCCCAACCATCCCTATCATTACAGCGTTCGCGGCACGCTCCAGACCGTGCCGGAAATCACCGTCGCCGATCTGGCCGATTTTCACCGGCGGCATTATGGGCCGGCGGGCATGATCGTGGTGATCGTCGGCGCGGTGCGCGCGGGCGAAGCGGTGGACATCGTGCGCGCGCGCCTGGGCGACTGGCGGAATTCCGGCCAGTCCACGCCGCCCCCACTGCCGGAAGTGCCGCCGCTGGAAGAAACACGGCGCGTGAACGTCATCATCCCCGGCAAAACGCAGTCAGACATCGTGCTGGGTGTGCCGGGGCCGTCGCGCCTGGCCGACGATTACCGCCCGGCGCTGCTCGCCAACAGCGTCCTGGGACAGTTCGGCATGATGGGGCGCATCGGCGAAGAAGTGCGCGAAAAACGCGGCCTGGCCTATTACGCCTACAGCGCGCTGGAAGGGGGACACGGCCCCGGCCCCTGGAGCGTGATCGCCGGGGTGAACCCGGCCAACGTGCAGCTGGCGGTGGACAGCATCGTGGGGGAAATCCGCCGTATCACCAGCGAGCCGGTCAGCGATGAAGACCTGGCCGATAACAAGTCGTATTTCACCGGCCACCTGCCGCTGCAGCTGGAAAGCAACGAGGGCATCGCGGCCTCGATTCTGAACATCGAAACTTACGATCTGGGGCTGGATTACCTGCTGACGGTGTGCGACGAAATCAACGCGCTGACCAAAGAAGACCTGCTGGCGGCGGCGCGGCATTACCTGAACCCGGATACGTTTGTGCTGGCGGTGGCCGGGCCCGATTCTGAGGGCTGACGATGGCCGCGCCTGAGCGTCTGGTCGCGGAGCGGATCGGAGGGCTGGCGGCGGTGCAGGCGTTTTGCCGCCGCCATCCTATGCGCCGGCTGGCGCTGTTCGGCTCGGTGCTGCGGGATGAAACGCGGCTGCGCGACATGCTGGACGCCGCCCTGCCGCCGGAGTAGGGGCGCATCGAACATACGGTCTTGACATTCGCCACAGACCAATGGTGACAAATGATTTACGCCCGGCGTGAAAAATCGTTACAATCGCCCGCCAGTACAAGTGCAGCGATTGGTCGAGGAATTTTTCATGTCGCGTAAATTTTTTATAGCTGCCGTCGTTTTGCTGCTGGCGGCCTGTTCCAGCACCGGCGGCGACCCCTACGGCGTTGCCCGCGAACGAGGGGTGATGACGGCCGTCGCCGCCACCCAGGTCTACGAAAAAGAAACCGCGCCCGCGCTGGTCGCGCCGCTCCCGGACGCCGTGTTCGAGCATCCCTACAACATCATTCTGAGGTGGGAATGGGAACGCCCCCTGCGGGGCGACGAAGTGTTCGACGTGCGCGTCTGGCGGGAGGGCGAGCCGCACTACGGCATTACCTGGAGTCCCAGCAGCAGTTTTAACGCCAGCGACTGGCTGCGCTACCAGCAGCCGGGCGACTTTTACTGGTCGGTGGCGGTCATCACCGGCAGCGAAGGCCAGGTAGACCGCGAGATCAGCAGTGAAGCGCCGTCCCGCAAGTTCACGGTTTTGAGCAGCCGCCTGCCCACGCCGACCGCCGTCCCGGTGGCGGATACCATCGAACTGCCGCCCGGTTTTGTCGTCAAACCCTATGCCGAGCCGCCCACCAACCTGTCCGGCGTGATGAACTGGGGGCCGGACGGCGAACTGTACATCATGACACATGGCGGCGATATTTACGTGGCGCGCGACCTGAACGGCGACCGCTACGCCGAGGACATGAAGGCGCTGTTTATTGACCACGACGAACTGCTGAGTTATGCCATCGGCATCGCGCTTCATGAAGGTGTGATTTATATCTCCGACAGCGGGCGCATCAGCACCTTCACCGACGGTGACGGTGACGGCACACTGGACACGCTGACGCCGATTGTTACCGGGCTGCCCTCGCTGCGGCATCCGTTCCATTCCAATAACCAGATCGAATTCGGGCCGGACGGCAAGCTGTACGTGGGCATCGGCGCGAATACCGATCACGGGCCGCTGGACGGCTCCGACGAAACCAAAATCCTGCGGATGAACCCGGACGGCAGCGAACTGGAAGTGTTCGCCACCGGCTTCCGCAACCCCAATGACATCACGTTTTCGCCGGAAGGCGAGCTGTTCACGATTGACAACAACCCGAACGAGTTCGGCCCCGACCTGCGCTACCTGCCGGGCGAGGAAGTTAACTATGTGCAGTTCGGCAAGGACTACGGCTTCCCGCGCGTATACGGCACGATCAACCTGATAAACGATCCCAGCGAACCGCCGGTCACTGAATTTTATTCCTCGGTGGGGGTGAGCGGCATCGTTTATTATGCTGCCGACCAGTTCCCGGAATATTACCGGGGCGGCCTATTTGTGACGCAGTTCGGCACGGCAGCGCCCAGCCCGGTGGCGCGCAGCCTGCAAAATGGGCGGCAGGTGGTGTTCGTGAAGATGGAAAAAACGTCCGATGGCCGCTACGTAGGCGACTGGGAAACCTTCGCCGCGTTTGACGAAACGCTGATTGACTTTCGCCCGGTGGATGTGACCGTCGGGCCGGACGGCGCGCTGTACGTGCTGGAGTGGTTCTCCAGCACGGTATACCGCATCGAATACGTGGGCGAAAGCGCGCAGCTGGCGGTGCTGCCCACGCCTACGCCCACACTGCCGCCGACGCCCGCGCCGCCCGACCTGCTGGCCGAAGGCGAGGCGCTGTTCCTGTGGGGCGCGCAGGATGCCCCCGCCTGCGTCACCTGCCACCTGCTGGACGGGACCGCCAGCGCCATCGCGCCGTCGCTGCTGGGGATTCGCTACTGGGCGGAAGAACGTTCCACCCAGTTCGGCATCGAGGAATATATCTACAAGTCCATCGTGGAGCCGAACCTGTTTGTCGTGCCGGGGTATAACGCCAGTTACATGTACCTGGATTACGGCAAACGCTACACCATTGACCAGATCGAGGCGCTGGTGGCTTACGTGCTGTCGCTCGACCCCGCGCCGCCCACGCCGACCCCAACCGGGATGGGTTAACCATCTGTTTTTTCCGCAAATCTGCATGAGGACACGGCCTGGCCGTGTCCTTTCATTAATTTTGGTTTCTGATTTGGTAGTTTCCTTTGGTTTCGAAATGCGGTAAACTAGTTTTGATTTCGTTCGCTTTCGAAAGCTTCAGGCTTGACCTCACAGGCTAAGGTGAAAACCCGATGGCAACTGTCGTAACGATGCCCCGCTTGGGCAATACTGTCGAGAGCAGCATTATCGTGCGCTGGATCAAACAGAAGGGGGAAACGGTCGCCGAAGGCGAGGCGCTGTGCGAGGTGGAAACCGACAAAGCCACCCTGGAAGTGCCGAGTCCGGTTTCCAGCACGCTGCTGGAGATGTTTTTCGCCGAAGGTGACGACGTGCCGGTGATGACCACCATTGCGGCCATCGGCGCGCCGGGCGAAAACGTCGAATCGCTGCGTCCCGGCGGGGCCGTTTCCGCTGTGCCGGCAGCAGCCCCGGCAGAACCGCCCGCCGGTCGCCAGCCGGCGGCAGAGCAGTCCTCCGCGCCGGCCGCCGGCGCAGAAGTTCCGGTCGTTGGCGTGTCGCCGCGCGCGCGCAGCCTGGCAAAACAGAAGGGTTTTGACCCGGTTGGGCTGGCCGGCAGCGGCCCCGGCGGTCGAGTCATCGAGCGCGACGTGCTGGCCGCCCTGGCCGCGCGCCCGCGTATGACGCCGCTGGCGCAGGCGATGGTTTCCAAAGGTGAGTTTGTCGCCCCGCCGAAAGGCTCCGGCGCGGGCGGGCGCATCACTTCCAAAGACCTGTCGCCCGCCGCTGCGCCTCTACCGGCGGCCATGCCGCAGCCCGGCGCGGAAGATGAAGTCGAAGTCGTGCCGGTGCGCGGCGTTCGTAAGGTCATCGCCGAACGGATGCTGGCCTCCATGCAAACGACAGCGCAGCTTACGCTCAACACCTCCGCCGACGCGCGGGCGCTGCTGGCCTACCGCAAACGCCTGAAAAACAGCCCCGAAGCCCTGGGTTTGCAAAAAGTGACCATCAACGACCTGGTGCATTTTGCCGTGTCGCGCACGCTGCCGCTGTTCCGCGACCTGAACGCGCTGTTCGAGGGCGATCAGATCAGCCTGTACCGCGCCGTCAACCTGGGCTTTGCGGTGGATACGCCGCGCGGCCTGATCGTGCCGGTCATCCGCCGCGCCGACCGGCTGAGCTTGCGGCAGCTGGCGGCGGAAGCGTCCCGGCTGGCCGCTGCCTGCCAGGACGGCAAAGCCTCGCCCGACGACCTGAGCGGCGGCACGTTCACCGTCACCAACCTGGGCAGCCTGGGCATCGAGAGTTTTACGCCGGTGTTGAACCCGCCGCAGGTGGCGATTCTGGGCGTGAGCAGCATCAACCTGAAGCCGGTCGAGGTGGATGGGCAGGTGGAGTTCGTCCCGCACCTGGGGCTGTCATTGACGATCAACCATCAGGTGGTGGACGGCGCGCCCGCCGCCCACTTCTTGCAGGCGCTGGGCCAGAATTTAGCTCAACTGGACGTTTTACTGGCGCTGTAGCCGCCAGCCGCAGACGATGTTTTAATGAGGGAAAAACCCATGACCAAATCCATCCTGATTGACCCGTCCGATGTTCGCAAACGAACCGTCCTCAAAAGCGTCGAAATTCCTATCAACGATTATGTCCCAGACCCGGCGCTGGAAGCGGCCAGATACAGGCGAGAAAACCTGCTGCGGATTTTCCGGGATATGGCCTACATCCGCGAATTTGAAACCATGCTCGACCGGATTAAAAAAGAGGGCGTTTACGAGGGCATCGAATACAACCACAAAGGCCCGGCGCATCTGTCCATCGGCCAGGAAGCCGCCGCCGTCGGCATGGCCTATAACCTGACGCCGGAGGACTTCATTTTCGGCTCGCACCGCAGTCACGGTGAAATTCTGGCGAAAAGCCTGTCCGCCATCCACCAGATGTTCGACGACGAACTGACCGAAATCATGGCGAACTACATGGACGGCAAACCGCTGCGGGTGGTGGAAACTTTCTCCAAACACACCAACATGAAGGAACTGGCGGTTGATTATGCCCTGTACGGCACGCTGGCCGAAATTTTTGGCCGCGACGCTGGTTTTAACCGGGGCATGGGCGGCTCGATGCACGCTTTCTTCCCGCCCTTCGGCGTGATGCCCAACAACGCCATCGTCGGCGGCGCGGCGGATATTGCCGTCGGCGGGGCGCTGTACAAGCGCGTGAACCGCAAGCCGGGCATCGTCGTCGCTAACATCGGCGACGCTTCGATGGGCTGCGGCCCGGTGTGGGAAGCCATGATGTTCGCCGCGATGGATCAGTACCGGACGCTGTGGGACAAAGAAATCGGCGGCGCGCCGCCCATCATCTTCAACTTCATGAACAACTTCTACGGTATGGGCGGCCAGACGATGGGCGAAACGATGGGCTTCGGCATCCTGGCGCGCGTTGGCCTGGGCGTGAACCCGGAGGCCATGCACGCCGAACGTGTGGACGGTTACAACCCGCTGGCCGTCGCCGACGCCATCGCACGCAAGAAAAAGGTGCTGGAAGCCGGGGACGGGCCGGTGCTGCTGGACACGGTGACGTACCGCTTCGCCGGGCATTCGCCGTCCGATGCGTCATCGTACCGCGATAAAACCGAAGTAGACCTGTGGCGCGTTCAGGACTCCCTGGTAAGCTACCGGGAATATCTGAAAGAAAACGGCCACGCCGATGATGCCCAACTTGACGCCATCCAGGCGGAAATCAAAGAACGCATTATCAAAGTGACGCAGGCGGCGGTATCGCTGGAACTGTCGCCGCGCGTGGATACCAGCGTGGACACCATCGGCGGCATGATGTTCTCCAACCAGTTCAAAGATCGCATGGCCGACGGCACGCCGGAAGTGTTAATCCCCAAAGACGAAAGCCGCCTGAAAACGACGCTGGCGAAACACCGCTTCGGCCTTAAGGACGGCAAACCGCTGCCGCGCCTGCAATGCCTGACCTACGCCGAGGCGCTGTTCGAGGCCATGATTCACCGCTTTTACGAAGACCCCACCATGATTGCCTATGGTGAGGAAAACCGCGATTGGGGCGGCGCGTTCGGCGTGTATCGCGGCCTGACCGAATGCCTGCCGTACCACCGCCTGTTCAACTCGCCCATCTCGGAAGGCGCGATTGTCGGCACGGCGGTCGGTTACGCGCTGTGCGGCGGGCGCGTGGTGGCGGAACTGATGTACTGCGATTTTATGGGGCGCGCCGGCGACGAAATTTTCAACCAGATGTCGAAGTGGCAGGCCATGTCCGCCGGGGTGCTGCAAATGCCGCTGGTGCTGCGGGTGTCGGTGGGCGCGAAATATGGCGCGCAGCACTCGCAGGACTGGACTTCCATTGTGGCGCACATCCCCGGCCTTAAAGTGATGTTCCCGGCCACGCCCTACGACGCGAAGGGTATGCTGAACCTGGCGCTGCGTGGGACCGACCCGGTGGTATTTTTCGAGAGCCAGCGGCTTTATCCTGAGCCGGAAATCCTGGTCGAAGGCGGCGTGCCGACCGAATATTACGAGGTGGAGATGGGCGAGCCGGCGCTGCGCCGCGAAGGTTCGGACATCACCATCGTGACCATCGGCGCGACGCTGTACCGCGCGCTGGAGGCCGCCGACGAACTGCAAGCCAGATACGGCCTCTCCTGCGAGGTGATTGACGCGCGTTTCATCAACCCGCTTAACTACGACAAAATCCTGGCTTCGGTGCGTAAAACCGGCAAGGTCGTGCTGGCGTCGGACGCCAGCGAACGCGGCTCGTTCCTGCATACTATTGCCTCGAACATCAGCCAGCTGGCGTTCGATTTTCTGGACGGCCCGGTGGCGGTGGTCGGCGCGCGCAACTGGATTACCCCGGCTGCCGAACTGGAGGACGCCTTCTTCCCGCAGAAGGAATGGATTATTGACACCATTCACGAGCGCGTTTTGCCGCTGCCGGGGCATCAGGTGACGACCGTCCAGACCAACGACGAAATCCTGCGGCGCTACCGGCTGGGGGTCTGAGATCATGCCCGACGAAGCCGCCCGCTGCCCGCGCATCTTTCTGGCCCTGGACAACTGTTTCGCGTCCAAACGCTGGACAACGCCGGACGAGTGGATGGCTATCGCGGCGGAAATGGGGGTCTACGCTATCGAAGCCAGCGCCGATAACGAGTGCGACCCCTTGTACAGCCCGCCGGAGGCGCTGCGCGACTGGGTTGAGGAGGCGAGGGCGGCTTCGGCGCGCACCGGCGTGCGGGTGGTGAACTTTTATTCCGGGCATGGCACGTATACCACCCTGGGGCTGGGGCATCCCGACGCCAGGGTGCGCGACCACATCCAGCATAACTGGCTGGAGCCGATGATTCGCAGCGCCGCCGCGCTGGAGGCCGGGCTGGGCTTTTTCTGCCATGCCTTCCCGCAGGCGGCGCTGTACGACCCGGCGCGTTATGCCCAGGCCGAAAACGACCTGTTCGACCGGCTGGCGGCGCTGGCGGCGCTGGCGGCATCGCTCGGCCTGCGCGGGCTGTCGGTGGAGCAGATGTACAGCCCGCACCAGCCGCCCTGGACGATCAACGGGGCGCGGCGGTTTTTGGCAGAAGTCACCCGCCGCGCCGGCGCGCCCCTGTATATCACGCTGGATACCGGCCACCACACCGGCCAGCGCCTTTACCGGCGTCCCGATGCGAGGCAGATCGCGGTTTATGCCGAGGCGGCGCGCCGGGGCGAGACCGCGCCGGATACCTGGATGGGCGGCGCGCCGGGCGGCAGCGCCGACGAGGTGGCGGCTTACATCGCCGCGCGGCCTTATCTGTTTGCGGAGGAGAGCGACGGCGACCTGTACGGCTGGCTGCGGGCGCTGGGGCGCTGTTCGCCCATCATTCATTTGCAGCAGACCGATGGCAGCGCATCCAAACACCAGCCGTTTACCCCGGCCTTTAACGCCGGCGGGCAGGTTAGGCCGGAGTGGGTGCTGGCGGCGCTCAAGGAATCGTTCGAGGCTGCGGATGACTCGCCGGATGGCCTGCCGCCCTGCCGCGAAATTTACCTGACGCTGGAACTGTTCAGCAGCACTGCCGAACGCCCGGCGCAAATCCTGTCGAACATCCGGCAGTCGGTGATCTACTGGCGGCAGTTCATCCCGGAAGACGGCCTGCCGCTTGACCAACTGGCGTGAGAAGCATAAATCGGGGCGGGGAAAATCTCGCCTCTGTGTTGTTTAAACTGAAATTATCACAAGGAAAAGCGCCTATTATGGCCTCAGAAGAAAACCTGATTACCGAACTGGAAAATCGTTTGAACGACTTCGACGCGGCAGCCCGTGCGGAGGCGCTGGCGGAACTGGCCGCGCTGGCGCAGCGGGGCGCAGTCGCTTTCGAGCCGCCCCGCGAGGCCGCCAACCTGCACTGCCACACCTTTTTTTCGTTTAACGCTTACGGTTATTCACCCTCGGCGCTGGCCTGGCTGGCGAAACGGCGCGGTTACGCCGCGATGGGCATTGTGGATTTTGACGTGCTGGACGCGGTGGATGAATTCCTGGATGCCTGCGAGCTGCTTGGCGTGCGCGGCAGCGCCGGCATCGAAACGCGCGTGTTTGTGCCGGAGTTCGCCACACGGGAAATTAACTCGCCGGGCGAACCGGGCGTTTATTATCACATGGGCATCGGCTTCAGCACCGGGCGCGTGTCGGAAACCGGCGCGGCTGTCCTGGCCGACCTGCGGCAGCGTGCCGCGCGGCGCAACCGCCAGATCATCGAGCGCGTGAACGCCCACCTTGACCCTGTGATGGTGGATTATGAGGCCGACATCCTGCCCCTGACGCCGGGCGGAAACCCCACCGAGCGTCATCTGGTGCTGGCGTATGTGCGCGCCGCTGCCCAACGTTTCCCCGACCCGACCGGATTCTGGGCCGGCAGGCTGGGTTTGAGCGTCGAGCAGGTGGAAAAGCTGATTGCCGACGCGCCGGCCTTCCAGAACACCGTCCGCACGAAGCTGATGAAACAGGGCGGCGTGGGTTATGTGCAGCCGGAGTCCGGCATGTTCCCGACGGTTGAAACCTTCCACCAACTGATCGAGGACGGCCAGGCTTTACCCTGCGCGACCTGGCTGGACGGCACTTCCGCCGGGGAGCAGGCCATTGGGGAACTGCTGGAACTGTTGATGAACAAAGGCGCGGTCGCCATGAACATCATCCCCGACCGCAACTGGAACATCGGCGACCCGGAAATGCGCCGCGTGAAGGTGCAGAACCTTTACAACGTGGTGCGCGTGGCGCAAGACCTGGCGCTGCCGCTGAACGTCGGCACGGAGATGAACAGCTTCGGCCAAAAGCTGGTGGACGACTTCGACGCACCGGAGCTGGCCCCCGTGCGAGAGGCTTTTATGGACGGCGCGTATTTCATCTACGGGCATACGGTTTTACAGCGCGCCGCCGGGATGGGCTTCCAGAGCGCCTGGGCCAAACAGCATTTGCCATCCCGCCCGGAGCGGGTGGCGTTTTACACCCGCGCAGGCCGCCGGCTGCCGCCGGGTCCGGCGGGCGCGTTGGGGCTGAACCCTGATTTAACGCCGGATGATATTTTATCAAAACCCTTTGCGTGAGAAGGAGAAGGTGCGATGTCCGAAAAACTGACCGAATACCGCCAGGCGCGCACGCCGCTGCCTGACCACAACGTCATCTGGCCGCTGTACGGGGCCGGCTTTGAAAACCTGGGGCGCGACGGCAGGCCGCTGGAAGTTCCCCTGCCGAAAATCGGGCCAGATCAACTGCTGGTGCGCCACGATGCCTGCGGCATCTGTTTTTCGGACATCAAAGTGATTAAGCTGGGGCAGGATCACCCGCGCATTTACCGGGACATGAAAACCAACCCGGTCGTTCTGGGGCATGAGGTCGCCATGACGGTCGTGCAGGTGGGCGAAAACCTGCGCGACCGCTATCATGTGGGCGACCGGTTCATCATTCAGGCCGATATTTATGTCGGCGGCGTGGGTTACGCCTACGGTTACGAAATCGAAGGCGGTTTTTCGTGGTACGGCGTCATTGACCAGCGCATCTTAAACGGCGACGAAGGCAACTATCTGCTGCCCATCCAGCCGGATAAGGGGTATGCCGAAAGCGCCCTGACCGAACCCTGGGCCTGCGTGATCGCGGCTTACCAGCTTGAGTACCGGACGGCGCTAAAACCCGGCGGCGTGACGTGGATTATCGGCACGACGGCGGATGACCCGCGCCCGTACAGCCTCAGCGCCGGTTTTGACGAACAATCTCACCCCGCTAAACTGCTGCTGACGCGCGTCCCCCGCGCCTTTGCGGACGAACTGAAGGCGCGTGCCGAGGCGCTGGGCGTTGAAGTGATGGAAGTGGACGACCTGAACCAGCCGCCGGTAGAGCAGGTAGATGACATCGTGCTGCTGGGCGCCGACCCGGACGCCATCGAAACCGTCAGCCCGCGCTTGGCGAACTTCGGCGTTTTCGCCATTGTTGCCGACCGGCCTATGCCGCGTAAGGTGCAGATTGACATCGGGCGCGTGCATTACAACCGCTGGGTTTACGTGGGCGGCACGACGCCGGACATCGCCCGCGCTTACAGCGACCAGCCGGTGCGGGCGGAAATGAAACCCGGCGGGCGCGCCTGGATGGTGGGCGCTGCCGGCCCGATGGGGCGGATGCACGTCCAGCGCGCTGTTCAGGTCGCGGACGGGCCGGCGCTGCTGGTTTGCACCGACGTGAGCCAGCACCGCCTGGACGACCTGTACGACACCTTCGGCGCGGAAGCCGAAGCCAAAGGCATTCAATTCGTGTGCTTGAACCCCACCACGCCGGAAGGCCGCGAGGCGCTGGCCGCCTTCCAGCAGCAGGGTTTTGATGATATTGTCGTGCTGGCCCCGGTGGCGGCGCTCATCGCCGACTGCGCCAATTACCTGACCCCCGGCGGCGTGATGAACGTGTTCGCCGGCGTGGCGCGCGGCGTGATGGTCGAAGTAGATGCCAGTGATTTTTACCTGAAGGGCGCGCGTTACATCGGGCAGTCCGGCTCAACCATTCAGGACTTGCGCGCCATGCTCGCCCAGGGTGAAGCCGGCGTGCTGTCGCGCAACCGGACGGTGGCGGCGGTCGGCTCGTTGAGCGCGTTTAAGGACGGGCTGCGCGCTGTTCAGGACGCCGTTTTCCCCGGCAAAGTGGTGATTTTCCCGCATATTAAAGACCTGCCGCTGACGCCGATTGAAGACCTGAAAGACCGGCTGCCGACCGTTTACGCCCTGCTGAAAGACGGCCACGAGTGGACGGTGGAAGCCGAAGAAGAATTTCTGAAGATCATGCTGCCGTAGGAGAAACGCCGATGAGCAGGACACTCGAAAATAAAATCGCCATTGTGACCGGCGGCGCACAGGGGCTGGGGCAGGCCATCTGCCGGCGGCTGGCCGCCGAAGGCTGCCATGTGCTGGTGGCCGACCTGAACGAAACCGCCGCCCAGGAAACCGCCGCGCTGATCGAAACCGAACAGGCGGCTGCCGGACGCCGCGCCATCGGCCTGAAAGTGGATGTGACGAAGGAAGATCAGGTCGCCGCGCTGGTAGACCGCGCCGTGTCGGAGTTCGGGCGGCTGGATATTCTGGTGGCGAACGCCGGCATCCTCATTTCCGGCGAGGTGGAAACGTTCCCGGCAGAGAAGTGGCGCGCCGTGATCGAGGTGAACTTGGTGGGGTACTTCCTAGCGGCCAAACACGCCGCGCGGGTGATGAAACCCCAGGGCAGCGGCGTCATCCTCCAGATCAACTCGAAGTCCGGCAAAAAGGGCAGTTTTAAAAATTCGGCTTACGCGGCCTCCAAGTTTGGCGGCATCGGCCTGACGCAAAGCCTGGCGCTGGAACTGGCCGAATACGGCGTGCGCGTTAACTCCATCTGCCCCGGCAACCTGCTGGACAGCCCCCTGTGGGTGGATTCGCTGTACAAACAGTACGCGCAGCGGTGGGGCATCACCGAGGAGCAGGTGCGCCAGAAATACATAGATGAAGTGCCGATGAAACGCGGCTGCACCTATACCGACGTGACCAACGTGCTGGTGTTCCTGGCCTCCGACCAGGCCAGCTATATGACCGGCCAGGCCATTAACGTGACCGGCGGCCAGGAAATGCGCTGACGATGGCGCTGGACGGCACGCGCACTTACGTTGGTTTTGGCTTCGGCGCTATCCAGGCCGGGTTGTTTTTGTACGAGGCGTTTCAGTCCGGGGCGTTCCGCCGGCTGGTGGCTGCCGAGGTGATGCCGGATGTGGTGGCTGCCGTGCGCCGGTCAGCCGGAAATTTTACGGTCAACATCGCCCACGCCGACCGGGTGGAACATGCCCGGTTCGGCCCGGTGCAGATCGAAGACCCGGCGCAGGAAGCCGACCGGGAGCGCCTGATTGAAGCCCTGGCGGAAGCCGACGAAATCGGCACAGCAGTCCCCAGCGTGGCGTTTTACGACTCGCCGGGGCCGGGCAGTCTGCACCGCATCCTGGCGTCGGGGCTGCGGCGCAAAGCGGCGGTGGGCGGCCCGCGCGCGGTGGTTTATGCCGCCGAAAACCACAACCACGCCGCCGAAATCCTGGAAGCGAAGGTGATGGCGGAAATCCCCGAAGCCGAACGCGAGGCGGTGGGGGGCAGGGTGCGCTTTTTGAACACCGTAATCGGCAAGATGAGCGGCGTCGTCGCCGAGGCGGATGAAATCGAGGCCGCCGGGTTGACCCCGGTCACGCCGGGAAGCCCGCGCGCTTTTCTGGTGGAAGCCTTCAACCGCATCCTTATCTCGCGGATTCATTTCGAGATGCCGTTCGCGCGGGGAATCGCGGTTTTTGAGGAAAAAGACGACCTGCTGCCGTTCGAGGAGGCCAAACTGTACGGCCACAACGCCACGCACGCCCTGGCGGCCTACCTGGCGATGGCGCGCGGTCTGGCGCGAATCGCCGATCTACCGGCGGCGGACGGCCTCCTGCCGTTTATCCGGGCGGCTTTTATCGAAGAATCCGGGACGGCGCTGATCCGCAAGCACGCCGGGGTTGACCCGCTGTTCACGCCGGAGGGCTATCAGGCCTTTGCCGACGATCTGCTCCGGCGTATGACCAACCCCTACCTGCGCGATACGGCGGAGCGTGTCGGGCGCGACCCGGCGCGCAAGCTCGGTTGGGACGACCGTTTGATCGGCACGATGCGGGTGGCGCTGCGCCAGGGTGTGATCCCGCGCCGTTACGCGATGGGCGCGGCGGCGGCGCTGGCGGCCCTGCGTCCCGATGCAGCGGGCGTGCCTGCCGGAACGCTGCTCGACCCGCTGTGGCGCGACGCGCAGCCCGAACCGGCGGAGCGCCAGGCCGTGCTGGAGTTGATCGAAAAGGGACGGGTACGGCTGCGGCAGTGGGCCGCTTCCGGCTTTCCGCCCGCCGCGCTCGGTTTTTAAGCGCAAAAAAGAGGCTGCCCATCGCTGGACAGCCTCTTTAATTTTATTCAAGCCCCGCCGGTTTTATTCGTACAGCAGCGGCGCAATTTCTTCCGAGTCAATGTTAGTGGCGTCGTACCAGTGGAAGCCGGTGTCAATTTCAGGGTCCAGCTCTTCGCCGCGCAGCGCCTTGACGGCGGCCTCAACCGACTTGTAGCCGATGCCGATCGGGTCCTGGGTGATAGCGCCCGCCTGGATGCCGGAGATGATGGCGTCTATCTGCTGTTTGCCAGAGTCGTAGCCGATCACCACCAGGTCGCCTTCCATGCCCAGTTCAACCACCGCGTTCAGCACGCCGATGATCGAGCCTTCGTTCGCGCCGAAGAAGCCCTTCAGGTTCGGGTGCGCCAGGATGATGGCTTTAGCGAGGTCGGTGGATTTCAGGTGGTCGCCGGCGCCGTACTGGACATCCACAACCGTGATGTCGGGGTAGGCTTCGGCAATCCGCTCGGTGAAGCCGGCCACGCGGTCAATGCCGGTGCGGCTGGTCTGGTCGTGGGCGATGACGGCCACTTCGCCAGCGCCGCCGATCAGTTCGGCCATCTTGTCGGCAGCCATCGCGGCGGCGGCGACGTTGTTGGTGGCGGCGGTCGTCAGCGGGATGTCGCTGTCCACGCCGGAGTCGAAGGCGATCACGGGGATGCCCTCTTCCTGGGCGCGTTCCAGCAGCGGGATGGCGGCTTTGCTGTCCAGGGCGGCGAATACCAGCGCGTCAGGCTGTTTGTCGAGCGCGGTTTGCAGCATTTCCATCTGCTTGTCTACCATCGCCTCGGTTTCCGGGCCTTCAAAGGTCACGGTCACGCCGCAGTCCTCGGCTGCTTTCTCGGCGCCGGCTTTCACCGCTTGCCAGAACTGGTGCTGGAAGCCCTTCGAGATCACCGGGATGTAAATATCCAGCGCGGCCATCTCTTCCCGAACTTCTTCGGTGCAGTAGGGGGTTTCTTCTTCCATCGCCGGTTCTTCGGTCGCTTCCTGGGCATAGACCATGCCCACGACCAGCAGCAGGGACATCATCAGCAGGAAAAGTTTGGTAAAGGTCTTCATTACAAATCTCCTGTTTATTTAGTGAAAGCTGAACGAATACTTACACGTGCAGGTTTTGCATCCCGTTTCGGGGTTCGGCCAGCCGCCAGACGGCGAACCTTTGAAGTCCGTCCCGCGCCGGGTATCGCGGGCGCGCCCCATCAGCCTCCTCTCTTTTGCCGGTGTAAATATGGTTAAGCTGCGCGCTTAACGGCCATAATCAGGTATGCCGCCGGCCAGCTCAGCTACGATTTGCGGCGGCGGAGAATGTCCAGATAAACGGCCAGGATGACAATCGCGCCTGTCACCACCGTCTGCCATTCCTGCGGCACGGACAGGATACGCAGGCCGTTGACCAGGACGCTCATCACAAAAGCGCCGATGATCGTCCCCATGATCGTGCCTTCGCCGCCGCTGAGGGATGTTCCCCCGATGACGACGGCGGCAATCGCGTCCAGTTCGTAACCCTGTCCCAGCGCGGGCTGTGCCGAATTGAGCCGCGAGGCCATCATCACGCCGCCCAGGCCGGCGAACGTGCCGCCCAGGGCATAAACGGCGATCTTCCAGCGGGCTACGTTGACGCCGGAAAGCCGGGTGGCTTCTTCGTTGCTGCCCAGCGCGAAGGTGTACCGGCCCAGAATGGTGCGCCCCAGGATGAAACTGGCGACAAAAGCCGCGCCGAACAAAAACAGCACGGCGTTGGGTATCTGCAATACCTGAACCTGCGGGAAAATAGACCCCAGCGCCGACCCCATCACGATCTGGCGAAATTCGGGGGTATCGTTGAAATAAATCGGCTTCAGGTTAGAAATAACCAGCGACAGCCCTTTGGCGACGTACATCATGCCCAGCGTGGCGATGAAGGGCGGTATCTTCATCTTGGCGATGACCACGCCGTTGATGAAACCGGCGAACGCCCCGGTGGCGATGCCGCCGATCAGGCCTATGGGAATCGGAAGCTGCCAGAAGGTGATGAATACGCCGGTCATAACGGCGGAGAACGTCATCACCGTACCGATGGACAGGTCAATGCCGCCGGTGATGATGACAAACGTCACGCCCAGCGCCAGGACGCCGTTAACGGCGGTGGCAAGCAAAATGCCGATGATATTGTTGAACTGCAAAAAGTTCGGCGATGCCAGCGAAAAAACGACGATGAGAACGATCAGCGCCGCGAACGCCAGGATGCGCTGGGTGGCATCTGAACGGAACAGCGAACGCGGCAGGGCTTTGGGGGTGGCAACCGAAATATCCATAGTTCTTAAACATTCCCCACTTCACTATAAGCAGCCGGAACGGGCGCGTCATCGGTCTGGATAAGGCCGCCGCGTTCGGTGGCGTATTTCATGATCTTTTCCTGGGTGGCTTCGGCGCTGCTCAGTTCGCCGGTAATGCGCCCCTCGCACATCACGATGATCCGGTGGCTCATCCGCAGGATTTCCGGCAGTTCGGACGAAATCATGATGATGGATTTACCCTGGTGCGCCAGGTCGTTGAGCAGTTTGTAGATTTCGCTTTTCGCGCCCACGTCAATACCGCGCGTCGGCTCGTCGAAAATCAAAATGTCGGTATCGGCGATCAGCCATTTGGCGACCACCAGTTTTTGCTGGTTGCCGCCGGAAAGATTTTTGACCTTCTGTTTGAGGCTGGGCGTTTTGATGGACAGCGTTCTAACGAACTCCTCGGCGGTTATGCGCGTCCGGCTGTAGTTGACCACGCCTAAAAAGCCCAGGAACTTCCTGAAGGCGGCCAGCACTACGTTGGCTTCCACGTCCATGCCCAGCGTCAGGCCGTAGCGTTTTCGATCTTCGGACAGATAGCCGATGCCATGCCGGACGGCATCGCTGGGGCTTTTGATATGGACTTTTTGGCCCTGGATATAAATTTCGCCGGTATCAATCGGGTCGGCGCCAAAAATCGCCCGCGCGACCTCGGTGCGCCCCGCGCCCATCAGCCCGGCAAAACCCAGGATTTCGCCGCGTTTGAGGTAAAAGTTAATATCCTTCAACACGCGGCCCCGGTTGAGGTTTTTTACCTCCAGCACCTTATCCTGCTGGCCGTTCTGGGGGATGTCCGGCGCGGCTTCATAAATCGTCCGCCCCACCATCATGCGGATGATTTCATCCCGGTTGGTTTCGGCGGTATTCACCGTCCCCACGTACTGCCCGTCGCGCATCACGGTCACGCGGTCGGAGATCATGAACAGCTCCTCCAGCCGGTGCGTGATATACACCGTGCCGACGCCCTGTTCGCGCAGCCGCCGGATGATGTGGAAAAGCTCGTCAATCTCCGCTTCGGTCAGCGCCGCCGTCGGCTCGTCCATAATCAGCACTTCGGAGTTGAAGGACAGCGCCTTGGCGATTTCGACCATCTGCTGTTTGGCAACCGTCAGGTCGGCGACTTTGGTGCGGGGGTCAATTTTGAGGTGCAGCATGTCTAAAAGCTGCTGCGTATTGTCATTGATGGCTTTGTCGTCCAGCATAAATTTTACGCTCTGGCGCGGTTCGCGCCCGATGAAAATGTTCTGGGCGACCGTGAGGTGGGGCATCAGGTTAAGTTCCTGGTGGATCATGCTGATGCCTAAAAGCTGTGCCGCGCGGGGGGTATGGATGTCCGCTTCTTTGCCCTTGTAGGTGATGCGGCCAGCGTCCTTCGTATAAACCCCGGCCAGCACTTTCATCATGGTGGACTTGCCGGCGCCGTTTTCGCCCACCAGGGCGTGAACTTCACCTTTATACAGTTCAAAACGGCATTGAGAGAGCGCGTGAACGCCGGGAAAGGACTTTTCTATCCCTTCCATCGTCACCAGAATATCGCTCATCGAAAAATCCTCTAGGCGTTTAAAACCAACATTTTTAGCATTCGGCCCGCCGAATGTTTGTAATTATACGGCGCGCCGGTGAAACTACCAAAATCTCGTCCGGGGGGCCGCGCCCCGCAGCATCGTAATATTTAGACCGTCTGCTTAAACTGATAACGATAACATGTTACGCATAACCTACCACAAAACCGGCGGCCTGTCAAATGAGACGGCCTAAATTTCGGCGGGGGGCGGGCCGCTTGACCGGCGCACAATCAACTGTGCCGGCAGAACAATTTCCTGCGGTTCGGCGGGGGACTGCCCGGCCAGGTGTTCCAGCAGCAGTTGGGTGGCGCGCTGCCCCATCTCGTATGCCGGCTGGCCGATGACCGTAAAAAAGGGATCAATCATCATCGTCGTCGGCAGGTCGTCGAAAGCCACCAGGGACAGGTTATCCGGCACGCGCAGCCCGGCTTCGCGCAAAACGCGCAGCGCCCCGATGGCGATGAAGTTGTTGGCGGCAAATACGGCGGTGGGGCGCGGCGCTGCCGCCAGCATCTGTTTCGCCGTCCGGTAGCCGCCCTCCACCGTATACGAGCCTTCGTAAACGCTGGCCGCCGAACTCAGGCCGGCTTCGTCCAGGGCGCGGCGATAACCCGCCAGGCGGTCTTCTGCCGTCGAAACCGACGACGGGCCGTTGAGCAGGGCGATACGCCGGTGTCCCAGATCGAGCAGATGCCGGGTGAGCTGGTACGCGCCGGCTTCCGAGTCGCCGCGCACCGTATCTACCGCCGCCCCCGGCAAACGGCGATCCAGCAGCACACACGGCACGCCGCGATCCCGCAAAAAAGTCACCGACTCGGACGAGGAGGAGGCCGGCACCAGCAGCACGCCGTCCACCTGTTTTTGCACCACCACGCTCAGGTATTCGGCTTCTTCATCCTGCGACTCGTCCGTGTTGCAAAAGATGACGCTGAAGCCCTGCTCGCTGGCGGCGTCCTCGATGCCGCGCGCCAGGGTGGTAAAAAAGGGGTTCGTAATATCGGTTAAAATCAAAGCAATTGTTTTGGTGCGCTTAAAACGTAAACTGCGCGCCAGCGCGTTCGGCACGTATCCCAATTCGGCAATCGCCTGTTCCACACGCTCGCGGGTTTCCTGGCTGATGTACCCCGAATTATTGATGACCCGCGAGACGGTCATGGCCGAGACACCCGCGCGTTTTGCCACATCGCCGATTGTACTCATGGCATTCCCCCGGTCAGGCCAGAACCCGGCCCGTGTTTGCCTTCGCTGCCGGGCGAACTCGGCAGCCGGGCGGCATTCAAGGGCTGCGGCTGTCTGTTAACGGTAACATGTTATCCGTAACTTAGCACAGAAGGCGGCGGATGTCAACCGGCGCGGTCTGTGCCGCCGGACGGCGATTGACAGGCGGCCAGGACTTATGTTATGCTCATCAACGGTGTTTAAGAGTTCATGGGAGGCGTTTGCATGTCACAAATCAGATTGGCCCCTGTCGCGTGCGGTACGCCTGCCCGCTGCCTCGCTTAACGTTCCACCGCTAAGTTAGCCCAGCAGCCGCTCCAGGCGTACCCGAATCAGCTCTCGGTTCGAGGCGGATTCTTGGCGTTTGCCTGTTTAATGCTGGCTGCGTCCATCCCGGTTTCGGCAGCTTGGTTTTGCGCCTCGGACTTGCTCTGGCTCTCCGCGCCGGGGAGAGGTCGGTCTATCCCTGACCAGCATATCTGAGTTGACCGAAAAGGAATCCAAACCTTGAATCCGAAGCACGATTCGTATCTCGACGACTACGAGCAGTACGAAACGCTTTTTGACCCGATGCGCTCCGACCGCAAGGCGCGGCGCGGGCGCAAACCGAAAACCAAACACACGCCGAAAAAGCCCGAACAGCAGGTGATCGCCGAACTCGGCGAAAGCGTCGGCCTGGAAGGCGGCTTTAAAACCACCTACCAGCCGGGGCTGTTTGAGGAAGGCTGGCTGCTGCAATCGCTGCGCGACTTTTACACCCAACACTACATCAGCGACGTGCTGGCGCGAGTGAAGGGCGGCAAGGAAGCCAGCGTCTACCGCTGCCAGGCCACGCCGTCCATCGGCGGCGGTCTGGTGGCCGCCAAAGTCTACCGCCCGAATATGTTCCGCAACCTGCGTAACGATGCCCTGTATCGTGAGGGGCGCGGCGTGTTGAGCGCCGAAGGCCACGACCTGAACCAGAGCGTTCACACCGACCGGATGCAGCGCGCGCTGGGCAAAAAAACCGCCTACGGGCGGCAGGTGGCGCACACCTCCTGGCTGATGCACGAGTTTAAAACCCTGCAAACCCTGCACGCCGCCGGTGGCGCTGTGCCAAAACCCTTCGCCGCCAGCGAAAACGCCATCCTGATGAGTTATCATGGCGACGAAAACCGGGCCGCGCCGATTTTGCAGGACGTGGCGCTGGACGTGGACGAAGCGCGCGCGCTGTTCAACGTGGTGCTGTGGAACGTCGAACTGATGCTGAAGCACAACCTGATACACGGCGATCTGTCCCCCTACAACATCCTGTACTGGGAGGGGCGAATCACCATCATTGACTTTCCGCAGGTTATCAACAGCCAGGGCAACGGCAGCGCCCGTTTCGTCCTGGAGCGGGACATCACGCGCATGTGCGATTATTTCGCGGAACAGGGCGTGGAGCGCGACGCGGAGGCGGTCGCCTACCGGCTGTGGAAGCGGTACGTCGCCAAAAGCCCCCGCGACCAGAAGGCCGATGAGTCGCGCCTGCTGGCCGAGGATGAGGAATGACGCCTGGCGGGGCAGAGGGGCGGGTTTAAACAGCCCGCCCCTGCGCTACTGGTTTTTGCGTTTCTGGCGCTTTTCCTCGGCCTTCCGCAGGATTTCGGCCAGGTTCACCGGCGGCGGATCTGCCGGGGGCGCGGGCGGTTCGCCCGGCCGGGGGGGCGGCGGCGTTGGCGGCTCGGCAGGCCGGCGGGCAGCGGCGCGCCGTTCGATTTCCCGCGCCATTTCCCCGCTCTGCTCCATCTCCCAGTAGATCACATTCCAGTAAATGAGCTTGCCGGCGCGCCCTGCCGCTTCGCGCACGGCCTGAACCGCGTCTTCGACAAACGCCTGCGCCAGGTACGGCAGCGCCGCCGGGTTATTGCTGATGCTGCCCAGGTCAATGGCGGCCTTGCGGCGTTTGTCCGGGTTGGGGTCGTCCAGCAGGCGGCGCACGATCAGCCGGATGTCGCCGTCGCCAGGGCGGGTGGGCAGCACACGGCGTTTGCCAATCTGTGGGCGTTCTTCCAGGCCGGACGACAGGGCATCCGCGCCGGGCGTTAAGCCCGACATCGCGCCGATCATCATACCCTGCGCGCCCATCAGCACCCCACCGATGGCCGCGCCCAGGGCGGCGCTGCCCGCCTTGCCCCTGCGCTCGCGCAAAAGCTGCATGTCCATATCAAGCTGCATTTTGCGGAGCAGTTCGGCCTCGCGCTCGTCCTCCCGGTTTTCGATTTCGTACTCGATGTGGAAGTGTTTGAAGATGGCATCCAGGGTGGTATAACCGGCCTGGCGAGCGGTCTGGACGCGCTTGCCCGCCCAGGCGATGGCGGCCTTCACCTCGCCGATGTTTTCCGCGCGGTAGCGGGCCGCCAGGGCGTCCAGCGCCAGCGTTTCGTCCAGCAGGCCGATGATGCGCGCCGCCTGCAAGCGGGTGGTGGCGTCGTCGGCTTTCAGCCCGTTTAGCAAGTCCTCAAGGTTCATAAGGCATCCCTCGAATTGTTGGCGTCTTTTTGTATGATAACCGAAGTTGGGCGCGCCGCAGGCTGAAGTTTTTGGCTATAATGCACGCCTCAAAACCGACCACCACAGGAAAGGCAGGTGAACAACTATGACCACCATTCATTATGCCCGGCGCCAGGAAAAACTGCGCCAGATCGCCGGTGTGGACGCGGTATTGCTCGTGCCGGGCGCAAACATGCGCTACTTCACCGGGCTGGATTTTCACCTGTCGGAGCGCCCGATCATCGCGTTTTTTACGCCGGACGGCGCGATGTCCATCATCATCCCGGAGCTGGAAGTGCCGCGCCTGAATGCCCGCCCCGACCTGGAAGCGCGCGCCTTCGCCTGGACGGATACGGCGGGCTACCGGGAGGCCTTCCGGCAGGCGATTCGTGACCTGGGGTTGAGCGGCAAACGCCTGGGTGTGGACGGTATGACCATGCGTCTCAGCGAATGGCTGGCTTTCCTGGAGGCTGACCCGTCGCTGGCGGCGCAGCCGGTGGAGCGCGACCTGGTGCGAATCCGGGCCATCAAAACGCCGGAGGAAATCGAACTGATGCGGCAGGCTGTCCGCCTGAGCGAGAAGGCGCTGGATAACCTGCTGGCCTGGGTGCAGCCGGGGTTGACCGAACGGCAGATCGCGGCGCGGCTGGAGGATGAGATGACGGCGCTGGGCAGCGACGGCAAAGCCTTCGAGACGCTGGTGCAGACCGGCCCGAACAGCGCCCTGCCGCACGGCACAACCACCGACCGGGTTTTGCAGGCCGACGAGTTTTTGCTGATTGACTACGGCGGAACGGTGCAGGGCTACCCGGCGGACATCACGCGGACGTTTTGCCTGGGCGCGCCCAGCGCCGAGATGCAGAAAATCTACGCAGCGGTGCTGGCCGCCAACGAAGCGGCGCGGGCCGCCGCCGGGCCGGGTGTGGCGATGGGGCAGGTAGACCGGGCCGCGCGTGAAGTTATCGAAGCGGCGGGATACGGCGCATATTTTATTCATCGCACCGGACACGGCCTGGGGCTGGACACGCACGAACCGATTCCGCAGATCGCCGCCGGCGTGGAAGACCTGTTGAAACCGGGTATGGTGTTTACGATCGAGCCGGGTATTTATGTGCCTGGGTTGGGCGGCGTGCGGGTTGAAGATAACGTCGTCGTAACCGAGGATGGCCTGGAAGTGCTGACCAGCTATCCCCGGCAGCTCGTCTTAAAACCTTGATGACCGGTAGGCCACAGCCCGTCGTCTGTTGAACGGCGCGTTAGCGGCGCGCGGCGACCTGCGGCGCGACCTGTCCTAAAAACGATGCCACCGTGTTCAGCAGCTCGTTTTTCATGACCGGTTTGGCAAGGTAACCATCGCAGCCGGCGGCCAGGCAGTGTTCCCGGTCACCGTGCATGGCGTTGGCCGTCAGGGCGATGACCGGAATCCACGATAGTTGAGGCGAAGCCTTAAGACGCGCGGCGGCCTCCAGGCCGTTGATGTCCGGCAGGTTGATGTCCATCAGGATCAGATCGGGCTGCTCTCGCGCGGCAATGGCGACGCCGACCAGCCCTTCGGCGGCTTCCAACACCTCATAACCTGCGGCCATCAGAATCTTCTTGACCAGGCGCATATTCTGCGGATTGTCCTCAACATACAGGATTTTCGCGGACATTGATTTTCCCCTGAGCGTTGTTGTGTAAATTAATCGCAACTGTAAATTCATTATGTGTCCGCTTTTGGGAAGATGTCAATGAGGTAATCCCGATATTCGCAAAATATTTATAAAGCCGGATTTACCATAATCCGGCGGTTTTTTTACGGCTTGCGAGCGCCTGGCGGGGGAATTATAATTGAGACGATGTTTCAATTATGGGTGTTTTAGAAACAATGGATGTGCTGCAAACGCTTTTTGTCGAACCGCTGCAGCTGGCCTTCATGCAGCGGGCGCTGCTGGCGGCGGCGCTGATCGGCATCGTCAGCGGGGTGATGGGCGCTTACGTGGTTACGCGCGGGCTGGCGTTTTTGGGCGACGCGCTGGCGCACAGCATTCTGCCGGGGGTGGCGGTGGCGTTTTTGGCGGCGGGCAGCGGCGGCGCGGCGCTGCTGTTCGGCGGCCTGGCGGCGGGCATCCTGTCGGCGCTGGGCATCGGCTTTTTAACGCGCGGCGAACGGATGGCCGAGGACACAGCTATCGGCATCGTTTTCGCCGGGATGCTGGCGCTGGGTATCGCCTTAATCTCAAAGGCGCAGAATTACACGGTTGACCTGACGCACGTGCTGATCGGCAACATCCTGGCTGTCAGCGCCGACGACCTGACGCTGACGCTGATTTTCGGGCTGGTGGTGCTGGGGACGGTTTTCCTGTTTTATAAAGAACTGCTGGTGGTTTCCTTCGACGCCACGCTGGCGCAAACGCTGCGGCTGCCGGGCGAGGCGCTGCGCGTGCTGCTGCTGGTGCTGCTGGCGGTGACGATTGTGATGGGGACACAGGTGGCGGGCGTGGCGCTGGTGGCGGCCATGCTGGTGACGCCGGCGGCGACAGCGCGTTTTTTCGTGCGGCGGCTGCACCATCTCATGCTGCTGGGGGCGGCCATCGGCGCGGCCAGCGGGGCAGCCGGCTTGTATATCGCCTGGCACGGGCGCGTCGCGCCCAGCGCGGCCATCGTGCTGACCATGACGGCGCTGTTCCTGGCGGCGTTTTTCCTCGCGCCGGGCAAGGGTTATCTGTGGTCGCTGCTGGGCCGCAGCGCCAAAGCGGCGTAACGAATCGCCGCGATTATGCCGCGTCGGTGTAGGGGCGGGTGTCCAAACCCGTCCCCACCGTATGATTTATGGATTCCGCACCTGGACGATTTTGCCGTTGATGTTCAAATTGCCGTTCGCGTCCCCCTGAAGCTGCCAGTCGCCGCTGGCGACCAGATTCACCCAGAAGTCGCCGCGCGGCCTCATGCCCGGCAGGTTGAGTTTGACCGCCAGCGCGTACAGGTTTTCCTGGCGCAGCCGGGCCAGCGTCTGGATAAAGGTCTGCTCGCTGACGCCGTTTTCGACCAGGCGCGACTTGGACGGCAGACCGAGCGTTTCTTCGGTTTTGGGCAGCAGGTGGTTAAAACGCCCGTGCTGGATCGCCATGTCGAAGATCAGCGCATAGGCCAGCGGCGTTTGAATATTGCGCGGCGCGATGCTCAGTTCCACGACCGGCTTGTAAAACCCTTCCACTGCCACCTCGTCCTGCACATCCTGCATGATTTTTTCCTGCGCGGCCTGCACCAGCAGCGCCTTCAGGTTCATATCGCCGCGCAGGCTTTCGTCCCTGGCAGTGATGCGCGGCAGATAGGCGCGAAGCTGCTCCGCGACGGGGCTGGTTGAACGTTCGGTGAACAGCTTAACGACGGTGATAAAACTGCCCGCCGCCAGCGTGAACTGAAAACGCCCGTAGCTGATGATGCCGGAGTCGTAGTTCTGGTAGGTGGCGTAACCGCCGCCCTCAAACGCCGAGGTGATGTTAAAAGCGGCCTTCTGCACCCGGTCAGCAGCGGCAGGGGTGGCCGCCGGCGTGGGGACTCCCGGCGCAGGAACAGGAGCCGGCGCGGGGACAGGTGCCGGCGCGGGCGTGATAACCGGCGCGGGTGAGGGGATTTCCTCCCGCTGGCCGACCGGCGCGACGATATGCTGCCCCGCCGCCAGCGGCGAGACGCTTTCATCCCGCGTCAGCGCGAAGGCGAAGGTCGGCGCGGCGATGAGGCCGTACCCATAGCGCGTGCCGTCCCCCTGGATTTCCAGCAGGTCATCGCGCGCCCAGCCTTCCCGGCCATCCGGGAAAGCCAGCCGCAGCCATTGGTAGACCTTGCCTTGCAGGTGGTTTCCGGTTTCGTCCCGGCGCGCTTCCAGCACGCCCAGGTTCGCCAGGCGCACCGGGGCTTTAAACAGCACCGCGTAGCTGGTGCCGGCCCCGGCGCGAATGTTGATTTCGGTGATCGCCGGCGATTCGGGGATTCCCCGAATGATGGCGGTCAGCGGCGCGTTCGACATGAGTCCTCCCTCGCTCATCAGCGGTAGAACAATAGGCCGGGGTCGAGCAGGTTCTTTTTCATGCCCGCCCAGTTGGTGTCGTTCGGGTTGGTGGAAGCCCGCATCTCCAGGTGCAGGTGGGTCGCTTCCGAATTGCCGGTATCGCCGCAGCCGCCGATGACCGCGCCTGCCGCCGCCATCTGCCCATCGCTGACGACGCGGCTGTCCAGGTGGGCGTACATGCAGTACAGGTGCGCCCCGCCCAGGCCGCGCGAAACCAACGCCTGGCGCGTGGAGGCCGGAAGCTGTTCGTTCAGGTAGCGCACGATGATATAATGCCCGTAGCCGAAGTTCCAGGCCGGGTCGTTCAGGGCAGTTGGGTCGCTGAGCGGGATATTGTAGTGTTTAAAGCTGGGGTGGTCGGGCGTGCAGCGGGCGCAGGCCGCCGAGCGGATGACCAGCCCGCCGGACGGCCCGGCCAAAACCGGTTCGCCGGTGCGCGCGCCGAAGTCCCATCCCCAGTGGCCGTCCGGGCCGTCGTAACCGCGCACCCACCAGCGGTCGGCCATCGGCGCGGGGTACAGGTCGGCCTGGGTGAGTCCCAGCGGGGCGGCGCTGGCGTCAAACCGCAGCGTATCCTCGCGCATCCAGCCCTCGCCGCCGGTGGGCAGCGTCACCTTCACCCAGCGGAACGGCCCGCCGGCCTCCTGCTGGACGGCCAGAATCGGCAGGGCCGTATTCCGGTTGATGCGGGTAACGGTCGAGAAGGTGATGCCGGGGCCGGAGCGCACGTTGGCGCCGTCGCGGGCGTTGACGTAGGCGACCGGCGCGGCGCTCGGCGTTGGCGTTACAGGCGGCGGGGTAGCAACCGTCGCGGGCGCCGGCGGCGGAGTCGGCACGACCGGCGTTTGCACGTCTGCCGAGATGCTGACCGGCGGCGGGGTAAACGGCACAGGCGGCGGCGGGGGCGTGCTGACCGTCACTTCCATCGGCGGCGGCGTGGCGATGGCCTGCGGCGGCGTGCGCGTGAGGATGAAAGCGAACGTCCGCGCCTGGATGACGCCGTAACCGAAGGGCGAGCCGTCGCCGGAGACTTCCAGCAGGTCATCCCGCGCCCAACCGGCCTGGCCGTCCGGCAGTTCCAGCTTGAACCACTGGTAAACCTTGCCCTGAAAGTGATTCTGCTGTTCGTCCGGGCGCACCTCCAGCACGCGCAGATTGCCGGTGCCGACCGGCACTTTTTTGACGATGGGGTAACTCGTGGCCGGGCCGGAGCGGGTGTTCACTTCGGTGATCGAAGGTGTTTCCGGCAGGCCGCGAACATAGACCACAAAAGGATTAACTGCCATCAAGAACTCCTCCTCCAAATAAACCACTTTCATCGTAAACCAGACAAACCGGAAATTAACCTTGAAGTTGCGGGGAGGCCCGGCGGCGCGAAGTTTCTTGAATTTATCTTACGATCAACATTGAGAAGGCGTCAAGCGGGGCGTCACGGTTTGATGGCGACGATGCGCGAGATGTGGCCGCCCTCGAAGTTGTGGAGGATTTTCCAGTCCGCGAAGTAACCGGCCAGCTCGCCGACTTCCAGCAGGAAAAGCGGGTTAAAACCCGGCACGACCTCGCGGTAACGCTGGTTGAAGGTTTCGTACATGATGCGCCCGCCGGGTTTGACGCAGGCGCGAATCTGGGGCATCAGGCTGCGTTTGAGGTAGCGGAACACGCAGACGATTTCGTAAGCGCCGGCCTCCAACTGCGCGTCGTCCAGGTCAAGCTGGAACAGGTTCACATTTCGCAGCTTGCGGCGGGTCATTTCCGCCTGCGCGCGCAGCAGCGCCACCCGGCTGATGTCTATGATGTCCACCAGGTAGCCCTGGGTGCTTAACCACAGTCCGTTCTGGCCGACTCCGCCTGCCAGGTCGAGGGCGCGGTGATCGTTCGAGTCGTTCACCGGCGGGGTGAATTCAAACAGCAGCGGGTCGGGCGGGGGGAAGGGCGTTTTGTGGCGGTCGCGGTAGATTTGATCCCAGCGGATGCGATCCTGCCCGGCCATTTACGCGCGCCCTCCGTATACCGGCTGGTAGTCCAGGGCGTTAGGGACGCGCGCCATCGCTTCGGCATCACCGGGGTACAGGCGGGCGTTGGGGTTGTGGCGTCGTCGCCGGTGAAGCTGGTAGGCATCCCGCAGCGTGATAAAGTCCGGCTGCTGCCAGTCTGCCGGCAGCGCCAGGCAGTCGGCCAGCGCCCGCAACCGCGCCCCGGCTGGGCTGTTCCAGTCCGTGCCACCGCCGGCGACCAGGGCGCGGGCGGCTTCCGCCTCGGCGTCCCCGCCGGTTTTGCGGAGCAGTTGGCCGCCCAGCCGCTCGAACAGCTTTTGCGCCTGCGCGGGGCTGACGTTGCCGGCCAGGGCCGCCACATCGGGCGGCAGCGCGTCCAGCGGCAGGCCGGCGGGGGAGGGCGGGCTGCTCGCCGCCGCAGGCGCATCGTCCGCGAGGATGCGGCGCAGGTCATCCGGCGCGCAGCCGGGCCGCAGGTAAGCCGCCAGCGCGGTTTCCGGGCCGGCGGGCGCGCCGTCCGCATAAGCCGAAACAGCGGCCTCTGCGCCGTCCAGCGCCAGCCACAGACACGCCCCCAGGCGGGAAAGCGGCGGCAGCAGCGCCGCGTCCGGCGCGCCGATGATACGCACCCAACCGCCGGCAGCCGGCGCGACGAACAGCCGCAGGTGTTCCCGGTAGGCCGGGCCGGGCATCATGCCGAATGGGTCGTAGAGGGTGTAACCGGCAGCCGCCAGCGTTTCGCGCAGGGTGTGGGCGACCGCGCCTGCGTCATCGCAGCGACAAAAGAGGCTGTTCCAGGGTTGGTTCATCGGTTTCCTCGCCGGGTTTGTCGGCGGTATAACAGACAATGCTGCCGAAATCCACAAAACCCAATTCGCGGCACAGACGGCGGTCGTCGTCGGTTTCGCCGGGGGCGAATACCAGCTTG
This sequence comes from Chloroflexota bacterium, assembly GCA_014338005.1. GTDB lineage: Bacteria > Chloroflexota > Anaerolineae > Aggregatilineales > Phototrophicaceae > CFX2. The sequence goes on from QUBZ01000027.1 coordinate 40,492, forward strand.
CTCTGGCGGTCGGCGGCGGTTTTGAGGGCGGTCAGCAGCAGGGCGCGCATCATAGGCGGGGTGCGTACCTCGCGCAGCAGCGCGGTTGCCAGGATGTGCGCCGTATCACCCTGAATGCTGAGGCGGGCGACACCCACCGGGAAGCCGTAGCGGTAAACCAGGATGTCCGCCTGGAGTCCCAGTTTAAGGGCGGCCAGGTCGCGCCCGACGAACAGCGGCTCGACGCCCAGCGTCAGCACGTCGTAAAAGGCGTTGCGCCACACGTACCACCACAATTCAATGCCGCGCTGGTCGTTGACCAGTTCCATCGCCACGCCGTCCGGCATGATGGGCGTTGCCAGCGGCGGCGGCATCCGCCCGTTGATGCCATCGGCTTTATAAATCATCAGGGGCGTTTCGCGCTCGATTTCCAGCTTCAGGTCGCGCAGCGCCTTGGCGAACAGCGGCGGGAACAGCCCTTCGATATACTGCACGCGCGGCGCGCGCCCCAACTGCCGCAGCCGTTCCAGCCCCGGCTGCACCATCGTGCCGGAAACCCAGGCCGTGTTGCGGCGCGGGGTGACGTAGTTGAGCGTGGCGGTTGGGTTGTTGGGGTGGTACAGCACGTCTACCATACCCACCGTTTCCCGCACTGCGCCCAGATTGATATGCGCCTGGAACAGATGCTCCTGCACGCGCCTTAAAAGCCGCCGCGACTCTTTTTCTTCAGCCGCCCGCTCGTCCATCACCATCAGAACTCCGATTATGGTCTTTCAGCTTCATTGTAACCGGATTTCCCGGTGGGGTGCGTTTCAAAGTGGTTTGAAAAGCTTCGGTAAAACAATAGTATAGTTATAATTGAGGGGTAGTCGAACGTCGAAGTGAGTCGCGCGGTTGGTGAACCGGGGATAGGTAAGTATGTCGCTGCGAAAAAAGACCCTGTTGATTCTGGCGGCGGCGCTGGTGGCGCTGATTGCGATTTTATACATCATCTCTCAGGTGGTGCTGCTGGACAGCTTCGCCCGGCTGGAAGATCAGGCCATCACCCGGAACGCCCAGCGGGCGCTGAATGCTGTAGATGATACCCTGACACGCCTGAGCGCCAGCGCCGCCGATTACGCCCGCTGGGATGATACCTACGCTTTTATCGAGGATGTCAACCCGGCCTATATCGAAGCCACGCTGCAAGATTTGTTTTTCGTCAATTTGGAACTGAACCTGATGGCGTTCGTCAACAACGCGGGCGAAACCGTTTTTGCCAAAGCGGTAGATTTGCAGTCCGGCATGGAGCGCCCCCTGCCGGAAGGCCTGGCGCAGGCGCTGGCCCCCGGCAGCCCGCTGCTCGATTTGCCCGACCAGGACAGCAGCCGGCAGGGTATCCTGCATCTGCCGGAAGGCCCGATGCTGGTGGCCGCGCGCCCCATCCTGGACAGCTTCGCCCGGCAGCCGATTCGCGGCGCGCTGATTTTCGGCCAATTCCTGGGCGAGGCTAAAGTCCGGCAGCTTTCCGAGTCGCTGCGGCTGCCAATTTTTGTCCACAGCGTTAATTCGCCGCAGCTCCCGCGCGATTTTCAGAACGCGCTGGCGACGCTGGACGCCGGCAGTTCGGTGAGCGTGCGCCCGCTGGACGATACGCAGATCGCCGGTTATACGCTGGTGAACGACATCTACGGCCAGCCGGCGCTGGTCGTGCGGGTGGATATGTCCAGGGACATTTACGCGCAGGGCCAGGCCAGCGTGACGCTGTTCGTCGCGCTGCTGGTGGCTGCCGGGCTGGTGTTCGGGGCGCTGGCGGCGGCGCTGATGGAGCGGTTCGTGCTGTCTCGGCTGACGCGCCTGAGCGCCGATGTCAACCGCATCAGCCGCAGCGGCAGCATCGCCGGACGGGTGAGCGCCGGCGGGGACGATGAGCTGGCGTCGCTGGCGCGGGACATCAACGATATGCTGGTGGCGCTGGAAAAAACCCAGACGAACCTGCGCGAAAGCGACCAGCGCCTGCGTTCGATCGTCAACGGCGCGCCGATTTTGCTGTGGTCGGTTGACCGGAACGGCATCCTGACGCTGCTGGAAGGTAAAGGCTTGGAGACGCTGGGGTTGGACGCCGCGCAGGGGCTTGGCAAACCGGCGGTCGAACTGTTCCGCAACATACCGCAGATCGTGGAAGAAATCCAGCGCGCCCTCAAGGGCGACGAGTTTGGCTCGGTCGTGGTTGTCAAGTCGTTCACGTTCGACACCCGCTATGTGCCGCTGCGCGGGGTGGACGGGACGATCACCGGCATGATCGGCGTGGCGACCGACATCACCGAGCGCGTGATGGCCGAAACGGCGCTGAACACGGCCTACGAAGACCTGAACCGTCAGAATCTACAGCTTGAACGGGTGCAGGAGCTTTTCCGCTCCACGCTCGATCAGGTGTCGGACGCGGCGCGGCGCGGCGCGGTTCAGCAGGAATTGACCGACTACCTGGAATTCGTGCAGTCAGAATTCGACCGGCTGGATTAACCGATGCCGCGCCTGTTTATCGCGTCGGGCATCTTTCACCCGGAGTCCGGCGGCCCGGCTACCTACCTGTACGAACTGCTGCCGGAACTTCAGCAGCTCGGCTGGGACGTGCGCGCTTTAAGCTACGGCGATACGCCGGCAGGCGGCTACCCGTACCCGCTGGCGCGCATCCCCCGGCGGGCGCTGCCGGTGCGGCTGGCGGCCTACGCGCTGGCGGCGCGCCCCCGGCTGGGCTGGGCCGACCTGGTTTACATTCACTCGCTCGATCTGCCGCTGTTCGGCAGCCGCCGCGCGCCCCGTGTGGTGAAAATCGTCGGCGACCCCGGCTGGGAACGCGCCATCCGCAAGGGCTGGATTCCGCCCACCGAAGATATTGATG
>QUBZ01000172.1 GCA_014338005.1 Chloroflexota bacterium
GTGGCGCAAACTGGGCGTCAGCGCGCCGGACATCGTGCGGGCATTCCGCAGCTTTAACGCTTACGCCGACGCATTCAGAAAGGAGAGCGAGGTCTATGAACACCCGAACTATCAAGGTTGATTATCTCGCCCGCGTTGAAGGCGAAGGCGGCCTGCACGTTAAAGTCAAAAACGACCGCGTGGTGGATGTCAAGCTGAAGATTTTCGAGCCGCCTCGTTTTTTTGAGGCCTTCCTGCGGGGTCGCAATTTCACCGAAGCGCCGGACATCACCGCCCGCATTTGCGGCATCTGCCCGGTGGCCTACCAGATGAGTTCCGTCCATGCAATGGAGCGCGCCCTCGGCGTGACGGTCGGCGGCCAGCTCCGCGAGCTGCGCCGGCTGCTTTACTGCGGCGAGTGGATTGAAAGCCACGTCCTGCACGCCTATATGCTGCACGCGCCGGACTTCCTGGGCTACCCGGACGCCATCCAGATGGCGAAAGTGTACCCCGAAGTCGTCAAAAATGGCCTGCTGCTGAAAAAAATCGGGAATGAAATCGTCACGCTGGTCGGCGGGCGTGAAATCCACCCCATCAATGTTCGCGTCGGCGGCTTCTACAAAGTGCCGAGCAAACGCCAGCTTCTTGAACTGGGCGAGAAATTAACGCTCGCCCGAAAGCTGGCGGAAGACATGGTGCGTTTCACGGCAGGGCTGCCCTTCCCAGAGTTCGAGCAGGATTACGAATTTGTCGCGCTGCGCCACCCCAATGAATATCCCTACAACGAGGGGCGGCTGGTTTCCAACAAAGGCGTGGACATTGACATCTCGGACTACGAAAACACCTTTGCCGAAGAACACGTCGCGCACTCGACGGCGCTGCACTCGGTCATCAAGGGCAAAGGCTCGTATTTCGTCGGGCCGCTGGCGCGTTACAACCTCAACTTCGACAAACTGCCCGCCGACATTCAGGCTCTCGCCCACGAGGTCGGCGCCAAACCGCCGGTGCTGAACCCCTTCAAGAGCATCGTCGTCCGCAGCCTGGAAACGCTCTACGCCTGCGAAGAGGCGCTGCGGATCATCGAAGCCTACGAAATGCCGGAGCAGCCGTTCGTAGACGTGCGGCCCCGCGCCGGCACAGGTTGGGGCTGCACCGAAGCGCCGCGCGGCATCCTGTACCACCGCTACACGCTCGATTCTAACGGGCTGATTCTCGATGCCAAGATCATCCCTCCGACATCGCAAAATCAGAAAACGATTGAAAATGACCTGTGGCATTTCGTCGAACGGGCGGCAGACCTGCCGGATGACCGCCTGACCTGGCAGTGCGAACAGGCCGTCCGAAATTATGACCCGTGTATCTCTTGCTCGGTACACTTTTTGAAGGTCAATATCGAGCGCGAGTAGCCTATTCATACAAGGGGCATGGCCTATTCATGCCCCTGGCAGAGTTTTTAATCCGGTGACTGCAAACCCTATGAGCAGTTCGGTTTTGTGCATTGGCGTCGGCAACGAGTTTCGCGGTGATGATGCCGTTGGGTTGATCGCGGCGCGCATGTTGCAAGCCAGACGGCTGCCCGGCCTGCGTGTCATCGAGCAAAGCGGCGAAGGCGCGGCGCTGATGGCGGCCTGGGGCAGCGCGACAGCCGTTTTTCTGGTAGATGCCGTTTCATCCGGCGCTGCCCCAGGCACGATTTACCGGCTGGATGCCAGGTCTTTACCCATTCCCACCGAATTTTTCCACTATTCAACCCATGCCTTTAGCGTGGCCGAAGCGGTCGAGATGGCGCGGGCGCTGGACGAACTGCCGCCCCGCCTGGTCGTTTATGGTATCGAGGGTGCGAACTTCGGCCTGGGCATCGGTTTATCCCCGGCAGTCGAAGCGGCTCTCCCGGCGCTGGTCGAACAAATGGCAGCGGAAATATTGCATCCGTAAGGTTTCAGCAGTTACACCCCCTATTGTTGTCTTAAAAAACGGCAGGTACAATAAACCTAAAACAACTGACTGAGCCTGATGCACGAACTCCCTGTCACCCAAAGCGTCCTCGAAATCACCCTGAATCATGCCGGCGAAGCCCGGCGCATCACCGACATCCATCTGGTTATCGGCCAGCTGGCTTCATTTGTGGACGAGTCGGTACAGTTTTATTGGGACATCATCAGCCAGGGAACCATTGCCGAAGGCGCGCGGCTGCACTTCCGGCGCGAACCGGCGGTGATGCTCTGTTACGACTGCGGCCATCGTTATTATCTGGGCGGAGATTTCACCTGCCCCAACTGCGGAAGCGACGTTGTGGCCGTCGAATCGGGCGAGGAGTTTTACATCGAATCCATCGAAGTGGAGATGGAGGATATACCGGCCTGATGCCGGCGGCCCGTTTTAACCCAGAAGCGCCTGAAGCCGCGCCAGATCATCCGGCGTATTGATGTTCAGAAACGAATGCAGTTCCGGGTCAATCTGCCGGAGATCAGCCTCCTCAATGTACCGAGTGCTGACATCCTGATAAAAGTCCGAGACACGCAGTTGGCCGCGTTCCAGCCGTGACCGAATCGACTCTAAACACGTCTTGCGGTAAACCGCGTGGAACGGCTCCGGCCTGCCCTCAATGCGCGGCACGACTGCATCGTATCCCTCCCGAAGCCCTGCCAGATAAATCAGCAGATTTGTATTCAAAAGCGGCATGTCGCAGGCCACACACAGCGCATAATCGGTTGGGCTGTGCGCCAAAGCCGTATACAGCCCACCCAACGACCCCGCGCCCAGTTTCACATCTGGGAAAATCGGCAGACCAAACGAAGCGTATTTCTCCGGTTCGTTGGCGATCAAAATAATCGCCGCGCCGTGCAGGGCTGCCCGTTCGATCACATGCCTGAGAACCGGCTTGCCCTTCAAAACCAGCAGCGCCTTATCGCTTCCCATCCGCCTGGAACGCCCCCCCGCCAGAATCGCCGTCGTCAGCATACCGGTCTACGGTGCAGCCAGTGCGGAATCACGATCATAAGCATGGCATTCGTGGCAGTAGCGGCTGGCCTGCTGGTCAGGTTTTTGCTGGCAGGCCGCCCCCATCACCGGGGGTATATCGTACTGCTGGCCGGTTGTTTTGCCCGTCAGCGTCCAGCGTCCATCGCGTTTCTGCGTGTGCCAGAAGGCTTCCCCGCGCGAAGTGGCAATCACCGTCATTCCGATCTCCAGATCAACATTTGGATTGAGCCGCGCCCGTTTCAGCGCCGGGTCATCCTCAGCCGCGATGACCATCTCGTCAGGCGGCGCATCCAGCGTCCCATGACAGGTCGAACATTGGACATACTGCGCCTGGCTGCGGCTGCTGTATAACTGCGCGTCGCCCATCACCTCCAGCGATGTATGACAGTCTACACAGTCCAGTTCCCATTCACAAAGCGTGAACTGGCCGACGGGCTGGTAATACTCGCGCAGCCGCTTTTCACGCTCGGATGTATTTTGCGGCGGCGGCAGATCATCACGTTCCAAAAACGTCATCGTCCGCAGATCGTAGTTGCCCCGGTTATGGCAGTGGTTACACTGCGTATAGGGAATCGCCAGGGTAAATTCGTGGCGCGCGGCGTATCCAGGTTGATCTTTCGGGATGGATGGGTCACCACCCCGGTAGAGGCCGTCCGTTTCTGCCAGCATATGGCAGCTCGCGCAGCCGGTGCCGCGGTGATAATAATCGGCCTCGCGCGGCTCGGCGTACAGGTGGCAGCCCAGGCAGTTGGCGGCAAAACTATGCACTGGTGGCAGCGCATTTTCATCCGGCGCGAACGCCTGCAAATGATCTACCGGCTGGACGGCGAACAAGGCTGTTTCGTCCGGTTGTAAACCGAATGCCCGCCGCACCAGGCTGATCGCCCCGGCATAGGTCGCCATCAGGCTGCGCTGCACCAGGACGATCTGCCCGGCATGACATTCTCCGCAAAACTGCTGCGCGGCATCCAGCGCGGACGGGTTCACCGTCAGGCCATTATGGGCGGCCTCTTTTTCCAGCGCCAGCGCCCCCCCGCCATGACAGGACACGCAGCCGAAATCTTCAACCGGATGCGACGGGCTGATTTCCTCAATCCCGTTATGGCAGGTCAGACAGCGTTCCGGTTGACCGGTTCGTGTCGGCGTCAGTTCCAGCATAGGCCGCTGCACCGCCATCAGCGCCGCCGCCAGCGCCAGCACCAGGCCGACCAGCGCCACCAGCGGAGCGATAATGCGAGCCGGTTTGACTAAGGGTTCGGGCAAAGTCTATCGCTCCACCACTGCCAGCGTTTTTAACACCCGCTGTTCGGGTCCGCCCCGGCTTGCAGCCAACCATGCAAGCGCCGCATAAGGCTCGCGTCGAGTACCTCCAGGTCATGCTCCGGCACATCGGCTGCGCTGGACGACATCGCCAGCAGGAAGGCCGCTGCGTCTTCGGGATACCCCACCAGCGCCGCCGCGCTGCCGCCCTGGGCAAACGCGCCATGACACCGGTCGCAGCCGCTTTCGGTGTACAGCTGCATCCCCAGGATTTCCCCCTCTCCTAACACGGGCGCGGCAGCCGCCTGGACCCCGGCATCCAGCGACACCACCCAGGCGTAGAGATCGCGCACATCGGCCTCGCTTAGCTCACTTTCGCTGAAAGCCGGTTTAGGCGGTCGCGTCTCGCGGATCGCTTCGGTGAAGTCCACCGGGGACAGCCGCGTTTGCGCCAGCGGCGGGCCGATACGCCCCTCGGCCAGCCCGCCGTGACAGTTATCGCAGCGCCAGGTGGTGAACAAAACTGCACCATGCCGGACATCGCCCGCCGGGTCAAACGTCGGCTCCGGCGCAATCGTCGGCACAACTTCCGTCGGTCGCGGCGTCGGGGCCGCTTCGGCACAGGCGGCCAGCGTCAAAGCCAGCAGCAGTATAATCGCAAGTCGCCGCATGTTAATCCCCTCCCGCTGGTTCGGGTGCAGGCGGAGCTTCCAGCCCGCCCTCGGCAGGAGTTTCCGCGTCCGCAGCCTCAAGCTGCCGGTTATAAAAATCTTCCCAGGCGGCTTTTTCGGCCATTTTACGCTCGTACCATTTACGGTGGTGCAGGTAAGCGTACAGGCCGTTCACCTTGCCGGTGAACATACTAAAAAACGCCTGCCGCTCCTCCGGCATGATCGCGCCCATGTACACATGGATAATCACCCCGGCGAACGTCGTGCCGACGGCCAGAAAATGCAGCGGCATCGCCCACTGGATAATCCACTGGAACGATGTCGGGATGGCCTCGCTGTAGGTCAGAATCAACCCCGTGACGCCGATTCCCACCGTACCGACCACCACCAGATAGCTGTACAACTTCTGGCCGCCGTTGTAGGCATCTTGGGGCGGCAGTTCCTGATTTTTCTTGAACCCAAACATCTGGAAGGGGCGAATCATCAGCCACTTCCAATCATCTCTATCCATAAACATACGCTGCGCCGCGAAGGGGATGAAATACTTCCGAAAGCCGAAAAGCACGTTAAAAACCAGCACGAAGAACCAGATTTGCCCCAAAATGGAATGCCAGTGAATTAACGGCGCTAAACCGCCGAAAATCTGATTCATCAGGTTATTCCAGGCTTCCGGCACAAAAGGATATATCTTGCCCAGCAAAATCCCCAACCCCGTCGGCAGCAGGAACAGCCACATGGCGACATTAAACCAGTGCGTCAGGATATTGGCGGTATAGTGTTTCACCAGCGTTTGCTGGCGCAGGGCCTCGCGCTCCTCTAAGGTCAATTTTTCGTGGGACATCAGCCTATGCCTCTTCGTACTCGTTTTCGCCCTTAAACAGTTGGAAGATAAAAGCCAGCGCCTGCCCACCGAAGGCCAATGCTACCGCCGCTTTAACCACCGGCAGCGCGACCGTGTGCCAGAACGTTTCCGCCGGGACGGGTTCGCGCGGCTGCGGGCTGACCTGCACCGCCGCTGC
>QUBZ01000173.1 GCA_014338005.1 Chloroflexota bacterium
GTGGTGGCCGCTTCGTCGCTGTGGGGCGAAAGCCTGCTCGACCTGGATAGGCGCTGGCGGGTATTTTCCACCAACGCGCCGACCACGCCTGACGACCCGCTGGCCGCGCCCCTGTGGGGTTACGCGCTGCGGCAGGGGAATCGTCTGTGGCTGCTGACCTGGTTCGCGCCCGGCGACCCGGCCAACTGGCAGGAACGCGACCTGTGGGAGCGCGCGGCCTTTGTGGTTGAACGCGCCGTCCCCGATCACCGCGCGCTGCTCTTTGATCTGTCGCCCGCACCTGCCGACCACCCGGCAGGACACCGTTTCGGGGACATCCGGCTGAAGGCTTACGGCGCAGCGCGTTCGGCGGGCAGCCTGCGGGTGACGCTGGAATGGTCGGCGGACGCGCCCCTGAGCGGCGATTACGCCTGGTTCGTACACCTGCTGGACGAAAACGGGGACATCCTGGCGCAGCAAGACCGCGCGCCGTTGGGCGGTTATGCGCCCACGTCCGGCTGGCAGCCGAGTTTGGCCGTGACCGACCGGCTGGCCTTCCTGGGCGACTTTCCGGCGGGTGTTCGCCTGCGCCTGGGTTGGGTCAATCCGGCCACCGGGGAACGACTGCCCGCCTGGGACGCCGGCGGCACGCCCCTGGAAGCCGGCTTCGCGGTGCTGGAAACCGCCGGTGGCTCGTAAAAGTTCTGGCTTTCACGCGGCACTTGGAACTGGCTAACGGTACAGGCTGCCGCGCCAGTCCACCGGCAGGATGCCGGGCAGCGGATGGCCGCCGTCGCGCCCCTGGCCGTGACGGTCGCCGGGGGTTTCCACCCAGGGCATATAACCCGGCTCATCCCAGGCCACCCGGCGCGCGTAAGCCCGCCCGATTTCTTCCATCAGTTCGATCTGCGCCGGGCTGTAGGAGTCCAATTCCAGCTTGCGCGGGTCGGGCCGCCCGGCCAGGTTGATGCCGAGCGTATCGCGCAGGGAAGCCGGGTCAAGGTAGGGGTTGTAGCGGCGCACGTCCACCCGCCCGCGATACACCGCGCGCGTGCCGAATACCTGCTGCAAGGCGGTATCGTCCAGAAAGCCGGAGATGATATAAACCACCCAGTCATAAAGCCAGAAGCGGCTGCCCGCGCCGCCGGCGAAGGTATTGGCGCGATAGCCTGTGCCGAGCGAAAAATGAATGACCTGGCCGGGGATAAAGCCGGCTTCCGAGCCGATAAACTCCATCGCCTCGACGGTGGCTGCCAAGACGGGATTGCCGGACGTGCCGACGCCGCCATCCACCAGATTGCCCAGCACGGGCGGAAAATAGATGGGTGCAGCGCCGCTGGCGGCCACTGCGCCTGTCACCGGCCAGTCGGCGAAACGCGCCCCGCCGCGCCCTCGACTAACTACGTAATAGGTGTTGTTGGTACGCAGATCGCGGGTGGTCATAAAAACAATCGGGTTTTGCAGGTCGCCGATGGTTTTGCCCGCCGCCAGCGGCCCCAATACATCCAGGAAAGGCTGGAAGTTATAAACGGCGCGCAGGCCGCCCAGCAGGTAGCGCAGCCACAGCAGCAGCCCCTGCGGTTGGGCGCGGAAACCCTCCGGCAGACCGTGTTTGTAGACCTTTTCCAGTATCTCCTGGGCGGAAAGCCCCAGACCAAACCCGGCGGCGATGATCGCCCCGGTGCTGGTGCCGGCCACCATATCGAACAGCTCCGGGCAGGTTTTGCCGGTCAGCTTTTCCAGTTCGGCCAGCATGGCGATGGTGATCGTGCCGCGCATCCCGCCGCCGTCAATGGAGAGGATCAGTTTTTTATTGTCCGGGTTGATGTTTAACATCCGCTCCGCCTCGACTAAGTGCCGGTTTTGCCCATCTGCTGGACAGAATAATCAATCGCCACAAAATACGAGTCGCCCACACCGAGCAGGGTCATCAGGCGAGAGCGGCCATGTTCGTCTTCAGTTTCAAACGGCTGCTCGTCCAGGTGAGCAGCCAGCCCATGATGCGCCAGCACCTTCGCCATACGTTCGGCGGCGGGTCTGGGCATCACCCCCAATACACCCTCGCCGGAAGCCAGCAGGTTAACGAGCGGCTGCGCCCGGTTGATGTCGGCGGCCAGCTCGCGCCAGGGGCCGAACGTCAGCACGTAAGCCTGGTGGATGTCCAGCACCAGTTCGTTAACATCCTTTGGCCGGCCTTCAAAACGCACCGCCGTCAGGGGCGTATTGTGATGGTAGAGCAGGGGGTGTTCCTGCTGGCGGGCGAAAAACAGGCTGCCGAATACGCCCAGCGAAATCCGATGCTCGCGCACACCCAGGACGCGCACGATATAGGCGCGGCGTTCTCGCAAACCCTGGGCGGCCTCGTCATAACGCGCGGTCTGGATGATAAGCTGAAGTTCGTTCGGCACGCCGCCCATCTGCGCGGCCAGCAAAATGCCGTAATCGCCGTCGCCGTGCAGATCATCTATAAGCTGTTGAGTGTCGGGCATAATCGCGCTGCCTCGCCGTTATTTCTGCCGCAGGCGGCTGGCCGTCCAATCGGGGACGGGATAACCGACGGCGCGCAGGTCGGCGATGACGGCTTCCAGGTCATAAGCCGCGTTTCGCAGTTCGACCGTTATCTGCCCGTTTTCAAAGGTGAACAATCCCCACTGGGCGTAACCGGGGCGGTCAACGGATGCGCCCACACTGCCGACGTTAACGACGCGCCAACTGCCCAGGCTGCGATCCATCTGATGGTGGGTGTGACCGCCGATGGCAAGGTGGCCTTCGCGGTCGAGCAGCAGGTCGCGGGCTTCTTCGTCGGGCGTATCCGGCAGCAGGAAGGTTTCATCATTGCCGGGGACGGCGTGATAGCCGATGACGTGGCAGCCATCAAAACTGTGCGAAAGTTCGCGCCCGATGAGTTTTTTCAGAAACTCATAATCCTCAAAGCTGATTTGTTCGACCGCCCAGATCAGGCTGCTGCCGAAGGATTTCCACAGTTCGATATACTGTTTCAGCGCGGTTTCATCAGCCGCCGGGGGGACAGGAAAACGCTCGCCCGTGACCATGTAGCGGTCAGTATTACCGCCGATCACCTTGAAGGTTTTGCCTTCATCGGCTTCGGCCAGCGTTTTAATCCGGTGGATGCACTCCACCGGGCGCGGGCCAAAAGCGGCCAGATCACCCAGACACCAGGTTAAATCCGCGCCGCCCAATGCCGCCAGGTCGGCCAGGACGGTTTCCAGCGCCAGTAAGTTGCCGTGAATATCGGACAAAACCGCCAGTCGCATATGGTGTATCCCCTTATGTTGCTTCGCCGCCGGAAAACCTACCGCATCGGCGCGGAAAACGCAACCGGGACGGCGCGCCGTTGGAAGCGCATCAGGATGGACGCGCCAGCGGGACTGCCGCCGGCACACGCCGCGCCAGCAGCGCCGCCGGGAACAGCAGGCACAGGAATAACACGCCGCCTACTAGGAATGGCCGGGTAGGCGAGATGGCGAACAGCACACCGCCCAACGCGCTGCCGAAGATGATGCCCAGGCTGGTGGCGGACTGGTAAACGCCCAGCACGCCGCCGCGCAGATCGTCGCGGGTGGTGGTTGTCGCCAGCGATTGCAGCGAGGGCATCATGATGCCGGAGCCGACGGCGAAGGTGATGAGCGACACCGGCCCAACTAGCCAGGGCGAGGTGAATACCGCCAGGGACAAAACGCCCAGCCCGCGCAGCGCAGCGCCCAGAAAAACCAGAGTCGGCTCGCCAAAACGCCGCACCAGCCGTTGAATGAGAAAAACCTGTGTGCCGAACTGCCCGATGCCGATGCCGGTCAGCAGCAGGCCGATGCCCAGGTTCGCTTCCTGCGGCGTGTTCTGCGGGAACAGCACCGCTTCGCCGAACAGGGCGAAAGTGGACTGGAACAGCGAAAAGCTGAACTGCGCGGCGAAACCGATCACCAGGATGAGCAGCAGGGGGGTATTGCCCAGTACGTCGGCAGGTTTCATCTTCACGTTCTGCTCCCGCCGCGCCGCGCGCTGCTCCGCCGTGAGCGATTCATCCAGTGTGAACCAGGTCAGCAGGACGGTGAGGAACGTCACTGCGCCGCCAACCCAGAAGGGGGAGGTTTCGCCCAGGAAGGCCGCCAGCGACCCGCCCAGCCCCGGCCCGAAGATGAAACCCAGGCCGAAGGCCATAAAAACCAGGCCCAGCGCCCGCGTGCGCTGCTCGCGCGGGGTAACGTCGGTGATATACGCCTGGGCGACGATGATATTGCCACCGGTGATGCCGTCCAGGATGCGCGCGGCAAACAGCATGGTCAGGCTTTGCGCCGCGCCCATCATCAGAAAGCTGATGACAGTGCCGATCTGACTGATGATGAGCAGCGGCACGCGCCCGTATCGGTCGGAAAGCCGCCCCAGCACCGGGCCGGCCAGGAACTGCGCCAGGAAAAACGAGGCTTGCAGCAGCGTGACCTGTTCCGGCGAGGCGTCGAAATGGCGCTGAGCGTACAGCGGCAGGATGGGCAGCACAATCGTTCCGCCCAGAAAGTTGACGAACACAATCAAAAATATCGGGATGATCCGGCGGCGATCCATAATGCAGGGCGTCCAGAGGTTACAAAAGGGCATGGTGTTTCCATGCCCACGCGATAGAACTTTATTCAGTATACAGCAAGGCGAGAGCGGACTATAAGGCCAGAGTCTTAAGATGGTCTGCCGTCCGGTCGGCGCGTGAAGTTCGCTAAATAAACGCGCTTTACAAAAAGTAGGAGCATATTTAATGGTTTTATAAGTTGTCATTTGGATAATCTTCTTGATTAGAATATGATGTTTACTATTGATTACTCTCATTGAGGGTGGATAATATAGCAAAGAAATTAGGCTTTGGAACAAGCTGATTAGTACTTCCGTTTAGCATGAACAAACCGGCATTAGCCTGATTACCACTTATCTTATTGGTAAGGTCATCCGAAAGACCCCAATGAACTATTTTCGTAACAATGCCAGATTCCTTAAGCGTTATTATTATTTTCTTAGTAACTTCTGCCTGTGTCAACATGGACTCTTGGCTTGATTCGCGAAGCATTACAACGCTAAACTCATTTATGTAAATAGGAATGCCGAGTTGCCTTAAATCATGAAGATCAATCTTTAATTTTTCGAGTAGATCTTTATTGTCCATTCTTCCATAAATCTGAAGCCCCAAGGCATCAATAAGCCCCCGTTGCTTTAATTTTAATACAAGATCAATTATAAAAATTTTTCTGCTCTCATCTTTATTGAAATAATTAAGATAATCGCCGTACACGAGTTTGGCGCTGGGGTCTTTCTCTCTAACTTCTTGAAATGCATCAAAAATATATTGTTCTCCCAGGCTATTCAAAAAAACATCACTATACCCAGAAGATTGACTTTTAGCGCCAGCTTCGTTGACGACCACCCAATAGTTAGTGCGACCTTTATATTGACCTACTATTTGATCTATATGATTAATCATAATTTGTCTAAGGATATCAGGCGAATTAGATTTTTGCCTAACCCAGTCAGGTGTGTCGAAGCCCCAAATCAACATATGCCCACCAACTTCCATGTTGTGTTGTTTGGCAAAGTCGTAGTCATAATCACTATCACCAAATGTAAATTGATTTTGAAGTGCTTCAGTGTAAGGCCAACCAATATAACTTACGCCGAATTTGAACTGTACTGCAGTGATTGGTTGGGCCTTTGGAGATAAATTCAACAAAATTCCCTGCTCAATACCAGTAGCTTTTTCTGTGTCTTTTAGGGTAGTCGGTCGCCATGTCCAATATCCGGCAATTCCCTGCTCTGCGATTATAAGTGCAGTTCCTAATTCGTTGTAATTATTAGTTGAAACCAGATCGTTTGTTACTTGGATGATATATTGCTTT
>QUBZ01000028.1 GCA_014338005.1 Chloroflexota bacterium
GGCGACGATTTTTTCGGCTTCAGCCCGCCCCATCGTCGGGAAAGGGTTAAAAGCGTTGCCGTCGTAGGTGGGGTAGCTGACCATCGCCAGGATTTCGCCGGTGTTGACGTTCATGATGACCGCCGCCGCGCCATTCGAGGTTTCCGCCCAGGCGTTTTCGGCGTAGGCTTTGCCGATGATGCGCGTCACGGCGGCCTGCAAATCCAGGTCGAACGTCAGCCAGACGCTTTCCGGCGGCCTGGACGGGCCGCGCGTGATTTCTCGCAGCGCCCCGCCGCCCTGCGAGACGATCAACAGCCGCCCGCCGGGACGCCCGCGCAGGGTTGCGTCCCAGCTTTTTTCGATGCCGCCGCGCCCCAGGATCGAATCCTGGTTAAAACCGTCCTCGCGCAGGGCGGGCAGTTCGTTTTCTTCGGGGTATCCGACATTACCGATGACCTGCGCCGCCATCATGCCGTCCTGGTAGCGGCGGGTGGGGCGGCTGCTAAAACGCGCCGCGCACACCTCCGCCAGCGTTTCGTGGGTGGTTTCGTAGGCGGCGGCTTCCATCGTCCCCAGTTCCATCAGCCAGTCCGCCGAAGATTCGTCGTAAATCTTCTGGAGGGCGTCGGCGGTTTTGTTCAGCGCCGGGACGAGCAGGGGCAGGCAGCTTTCCCAGGTGGTGATCTCGCGTTTAACGGCGCTGACGACCACCACACGCCCGTTCTGGTCGGCCAGGATTTCGCCGCTGCGGTCGTAGATGTTGGCGCGGCTGGGCGGGCTGATCTCCAGGCGCAGGCGCGCGCCGCCGGCCATCTCCGCGAAGATGTCGCCCGGCGACCAGGCCACCCGCCAGTCGCCGGCGCGTTCGTCCACCACCAGCCGCATCAGGCGGTCTTTATCGGCGAATTCGCCCAGCAGGCGCGTGGTGAAGGTCAGGTCGTAGGCGAAAACCATGAGATTATCACGCTCGCGGTAGAGCGTGATGGGCGTATAACGCAGGCTTTGGAAGGTCATTTCGGTGTGGGCGGCCTGGTAAAGCGCGGTGAAGGTTTCCAGGGGAGTGGCTTCCCGGCTGGCGAAACTGATGAGATCGTACATGCGCGCGAAGTCCTCGACGCGCCAGGCTTCCAGAAAATCGCGCGCGGCGCGTTCCGCGCCCTCCGGCGCGAAGGTCGGGACGGCGTTTAATGAAGCCAGCGTCGGCAGCGTTTCGACCTGCGCTTGCGGCGCGGGGGCGCAGGCGGCCATCAAACCGAAGGCGAACACAAGGCAAAACAGGCGTTTCAACAGGCGGCGCTCCACATCACAAAAGGGCGAGATTCCCCCGCCCTTTGAGTCTACCTTATTGTAGAACGCCGCGCGAAAACGAGCCAGCCGCCTTTATTGTTTTTTCAGCTTCTCCTCACAGTCTTTGAGTGCCGCCTTCGTTTTGGCGTGGGCATCGCGTTCGGCCTGCAAATCGCGCTGCGCGGTGTCGCGTTCCTGGCGCGCCTGGTCGCGTTCGCGGGTGCGGGTGGCGAGGTCGTTGCGTGCTTGGTCACGTTCCTGGGTGCGGGTGTCGCGCTCCTGACGCGCCTGGTCGCGTTCCTGGGTGCGGGTGACGAGATCGTTGCGCGCCTGATCGCGCTCCTGACGCGCCTGGTCGCGCTCCTGGGTGCGGGTGACGAGATCGTTGCGCGCCTGATCGCGCTCCAGTTGGAACTGGTCGCGTTCCTGGGTGCGGGTGGCAAGGTCGTTATTCGCCTGAAGAAGCTGCTGTTGAAGCTGGTTGACCTGCTGTTGAAACTGGTCACGGTCAAACCGGAGCCGCCGCGCGTGAGCTTCAAGCTGCTTGAAAGTTACTTTGTCGAACTGCTCGGCCTGCAAAAACCCGCCAAGCTGTGGAGCGGTGTAATCATCAGGCCGCTGTGGAGCGACGAATAGATTACGCACCGTCCAAGCGTTCGTCCGCAGAAAAAACAGCGCCAGTATGATCGCCAGCCCGATGGATATAACCCAGGTAAGCAGGCCGGCGGCGGCGTTGGTGGTGTTTTCCCATCCGGTGCTGCTGCGGGAAGCCGAAAACAGGACGATGATGGCGACAATTTTCCCCAGCGCCAGGAGGATTTCGGCACCGATGAGCGCGATATAACGTATGTTTGCTAATGAGCGCCCGGCAGGGCGTTGGGCGGAGAAGATGCGGGCGGGGTTAAACAGCAGGTTGATGAGTTCGGCGATCAACCAGGCGCTCAGCGCCGTGACCAGCATGGTCAGGGTATCCTGCCGCCAGGATGGCAGGCTGACGCCGGCCAGTATCAAAAACAGCAAGACGTTGGCCGCCAGCGCAAAACCGGCTCCGATTAATGCCGCCAGTCCCCGGAAGATGAGCGCGAAGCCGTTAAACCGCTCCCACCCGCGCGATGGAGACTGTCCCTGCCGGTAGATGAGATAGTGGGATGCGCGCAGGAAGTCCCACCCGCCGGAGGCGATCACAAAAAAGGACGCCGAGACGGCCAGTCCCATATTAATTGACTGCCAGAGCGAATTGTTTATCAGCGAATTGAGGATGGGCAGGCCGACGCCGGCGGCAATCGCCAGGCTCATAAACTCGTCGGTCACGCGCGACCCCGGCCCCAGCCAGCGCGTCCAATAATCCGGCGGGCGGCGTTCGGCTTCGCCAAAAGCGGCGCGCCCAACCGTGTACACGCCATGCCCGAAGTTCACCAGCACGCCCAGCCCGGCGATGCCGACGCCGACGAAGTTCAGCGTGCGGGTAGCTGTGCCACCCTGGTAGGTGCCGGCGTCGGAGAGGATGAGCGCGACGCCGATAGTCTTGAGGATAAAAGCAGCCACTTCGACGATGAAACGCGGGGTGAAAATCGGTTCGCCGCCGGGCCGCCGGCTGCGGGCGATGCTGGACAGGATGATGTTCATCAGTTCGTTCAGCCACCAGCCGCCGGCTGTTAAACCCAACAGAGTGTTATTGGTGGTCACAAAACTGTCGGCGGTCAGCCCATAACCGATGACGGCAGCCGCCACGCCGGTGACGCCGACCAGCGAAAAGTTAAAAAAGCCGGCCAGGAAACCGAACAGTGTTTGATACCAGGACTGGTCGTTTTTGTGGGTGTTGTCCAGCGTTTCGATCATCAAAAACGCGCCCGCGCCCGCCACCAGCCCGGCGCTGATGATGCCGATAATCATGCTGGTGGCGCGCAGGATTTCGTTGGAGGCGCTGGAGGTAATCGCGCCGGTGAGGATGGCGATCAGCCCCAGGCCGTTAATGATCTCGCTGGACGATCTGCCGGAAAGCCCCTTGCGGAAGAAGCGGTCGCCGGCGCTAAGGGCTTCCAGGCCGGTCGGTGGGGCGGGTGGTGCTGCTACAGCCATAGGATACTCCTCTTTAAACCTGCCGCCGGTTGGTGCGGATGTTCAGCCCGGTTTACAATGTGGGTGGATAACGGCGGGGATGATGTGATGATCGTCAAAAAAGATTTACGGGTTCCATTGTTTGCGGCGGCGGTGGTATTGTTTTTGCTGGTGCTGTCGGTGCAGCTCAGCCTGTCCCTGTTCCCCGACCTGCTGGCGCGGCTGCAAGGGCGCAGCGGCACGATCAACCCGGTGGACGCCATCGGCGGCATTTCGGACGATATTTTTGGCGAGGACAGCGACCTGAGCGAACGCATTAATAAGCTGATGGAGGATAAAAAGGACGAAATCGCCGACAAATTCAGCGATATTGACGAGCCGCCCGGCCTCGCCATCCGGTACATGGCGCTGGTGGACGCTGTGATGATGTTCACGCTGGGGTTGATCGCGCTCAGCCTGGTGCTGCCGCCCGCGCTGCACAGCAAGGCCCAGGGCTGCGTGACGCTGATTTTTTCGATCCTGCTGATTTTGCTCAGCATCGCGCTGATCTTCATCGCCATCGCGGCGCTGCTGCTGATGGTGATGCTGTTTTTATCGTTCCCCTTCGGCACGATTGCGTATTTCATCATCTTCGGCTCCTTCGACCGGGGCGGCGCGATGGCGGTGCTGGGGGTATTGATGTTTTTGAAAATCGCCTTCACGGTCGTCCTCATCCTGTCTCACCAGCGATTTTTACAAAATCGCGGCCTGATGCTCATTTTGCTGACTTCGTTCGTGGCGAACATCATCGTCAGTTTTCTCATCAGCTTTCCGCCGGACGTATTCGTCAGCATCACCGACGCGCTGGCGGCCATCGTCATGGGCATCATCGCCGTCATCTGGCTGATTATCCTGCTCATCGGCGCAATCCCGGCCATTTTAGCCGTCCTCCAGCCCAAGCTGCCCAAACTGCCGGAACTGCCCGATATGCCGGAGATGAACCTGCCGACCTGAGCCGCGCTCGCTCAATTCAGCTTCACCCGGCAGCCGTTTGGGTCGGCGCAGTTTTCCAGCCTGAGCCTGCCGCCGGAATTAAAAATGCTCAGCACCACTGCGCCTTCGTCGTCCACGTCGTCGGGGTTGGCGAAGTTCCGTGTATCATCCAGCGCGGGCGGGTCGGCGTCCGGCTGTTCCAGCCGCAGAGTGACGCCGGAACCGGACAGCAGTTCCAGCCGCAGCTTGCGCCCGATGGGGAACTGCGCCGGTTTGATCTCCAGTTCGCACTCGGCATTTTCGTCCATTTCCAGCACGCTTTCTTCCGCCAGCAGGTCGCAGCCGCCGCCGCTCAAGTCCACGTCATCCAGGCTCAGGTTGACGCGCAGCCGCGAGAGCGGGTTTTCCTCCGAGTCGTCCAGCAGCCCCGGATTGGCGCGGTTTTCGGTGTTCCCGGCGGCCATCACGATGGCGATGATGAACAGCACGATCAGCACGACGATCAGAATCACGAGCAGGCGCTGGTTCAAGTGCCGCGTCCTTATGCTGCGGTTCTCAAGGTATTGTTCGACTCGTCCATCTCCGGGATGGCGTTGTTCGGGTCAACGGTGAACATGTAATCCTGCGGGCCAATCTGGTTAATGTCGGTTTCCCATTCCATACGCACCGTCGCCGATTCGCCCGGTTTTAATCCCTCAATAACCGCGCGCGCGATCACGCTGCCGCTGCTCGCCAGGCGCAGGGTGATTTCGATGGGAGCAAAGCCGAAAGTATCCGTTCTGCCCACGTTGGCGACCGTCACGTCGGCCCTGTACAGTGTCCCAAAAGGCGGAAATCGTATGGGCGCGCTTTCAATGTTCAAACCGACAATCGCCAGATCGGGAAAAATAAGCGCGGTCGGCGTCGGCTCAAAAAAAGGCGTCGGTGTGGGGCGAAAGAACGGCGTCGGCGTGGGGAAGAAACCGCGCGGCAGGCTGACGTTGACCGACTGGATATTGTTCTCGCGGCTGTCCTCGGCTTCGTCGGTTTGCAGGTTGATGTCGGCCACAAAGGTGATAACGATGCTGTCGAACTCGCCGGAAAACGGCAGATACCCAACCATCTCAATCGCCCGCGACGCGCCCGGCTCGATGGACGGCACTTCCTGGTAGCCCATATCCACCTTATCTTCCGGGTTGGATTCAAACCCCAACACGAAGTCGCCGGAGTTTTTGTTCCCTCTGTTCGCCACATTAACCGTGAACAGGTAAACATTACCGTCCTCGGTTTCAAGCGGCTGGGCGTCCAGCGACTCGATGACCAGATCGGGGCGGGCAGGGCGGGTGATCGCCAGGATGACGCCGATGATGATCGCCAGCACGATGACCGCCAGCGCCACCCCGCCGGCGATCAGCTTCGTCCGGCGCGGCAGGTTGGCGAACCACTTCGGAATGGCCGACAGATCGGGCAGGCGCAGCGGCGGGCGCGGCGGGGCCGGCGGTTTAATAACTTCAAACGTGACCCCCGGCCCGGTCGAAAAATTCTGCTCGGCTTTGTCGCGTTCCTCGACCACCAGTTGGAACTGGTAGCGACCGAGGACGGCCAGCGGGGGCGCGGCGATTTTGACGGTGTAAAAGGCGATGTCGGCGATGGTCAGATGCCGTTCCGCCGGGGTGGTGAACGAGAACCAGTCCTGGGTATCCGCCTCTTCCGGCTGGCAGCGCGCCCGCACATACAGCGGGCGACCGCTGAGGTTTGCCACCTTGAACAGCACTTCCCCCCGGTTCTGTTGATCGAGAGGGACGGTTTCCGTCACTTCGGTTGTGATTTCAAACAAACCGGACAAGGCTCCCTCCTCATACTCGGATTTACTGTCCGCCGATGGGCTGATTGCCGGCCCAGCGGCGTTCGGCCTCTGGCAGGCGTGTATCGTAAGTGGACAGGCGCAGCCGGGGGTCGTTTAACCCCCCGGTGTGGATGAGATACAGCACGCCGTCGTGTTCGGCCAGCGCCGGGACGACGGCGGAGGCCAGCACAACCTCTTTATCGTCCTCGGTGATGATGGTGATCGCGCCGAAGTCCTCCCAGGTGTTCCGCCGGAAACCGGCAAGGCTGGCGCCGGCGAAATATAGGGCCTGCGGGTCGCGCTGGTGAACCATATAAGTAGCGTTACCATGCAGGACGATGGCCGGGATTTCCGGCAGCAGGTACGTGCCAGGGCTGACGCCCCGGTTGACGACCGTCACCAAGCCGATAAGCTGCCAGCTAAACGTTCCCAGATCGTAACGCAGGGTTTGCACGTTGTTACGGCCCAGCGGCAGGTAAAACAGATTCAACATACCGGCATCCTGGATCAGCAGCGGCGCGGCCAGCGTGCTGGCCCATCCTTCGCCGGAGCCGCCAGCAGGGGAAAACACCGGATGAGAGACGATCAATTCCGGCATCCAGTCGGCATCCTGGACGGCTTTATGGGTAAAGAAGATGCGCGTATCGGCAGCGCCCCGGTGTGCCAGGTACAGCCGCCCGTTCCATTCGGCCAGCGCCGGGCTGGTGCGGGTGGTCAGGTCGTTACCGTCGGTATCGCGGACGGGGGCGACATCCGACCAGCGGTTGAGCAGGATGTCATAAGTCGTCATATACAGGCGCTCATCCTGGTCGCCGCGAAACATCAGGTACAGCGTGCCGTCGTACTCCACCAGCGCGGGGGCGGTCGGCGTGCGGGCGTTGTTGACCGGGACGGGGCGGCTGGTTTCCCACACTTTATCGGCGATGCGGTAGCGCGCCCAATAAAGCGTCGTGTCCTCATCGCTGCGGTAGACCAGATAAAGCACGCCGTTGTGTTCGGCCATCGCCGGCTGGGCGACGGTGGCCGTGACCGGCGCGCGCTGGCTGAGGGCGGAAAAAATCGCCCAGCCCAGCAGCCCCAGGATGACCAGCGCGGCCAGAATTGCCAGGATGATGAGCAAAATACGCAGGTTGCGCGGCAGCGGGGCCAGGGGCGGCTCGCGGACGGCGAAGGACACAGGCGGCCCTTCGTAATAATTGCCATCCGGGTCTTCCTCCTCCACCATCGCCAGCCGGAAGGTGTACGTGCCGGCGGGCGCGTTTTCCGGCGCGGCCACGTTCACCGTATACTGGCTGGCCTGTTCCGGCGCGAAGGTGCGGTCGGCCTCGCCCAGGATGGCGAACCAGGATTGGGTGGCGGGGTCGTCGGGAATGACGCGCGCGCGCGCCTGAACCGGGATGCCGCTGGTATTGGTGACGGTGAAGGACGCTTTCGCCTGCCGCTTCGAGTCCAGAATAAGGGTATTGGTCGGGGTGGTAATATCAAATGAGATCGCCATCGCGCCTCCTAATCCGCCGCCTCTTCAACCTGCCCGATGATGAGTTCGTGTGTTACATAGGCCGGTTTTTCGTGCCGGATGATTCTTTCAATGATGCTCCGGTAAAATCGGGCGCTTTCCGGGGCGTAAACCACGATATGGAAAGGGATAGGCCGCCCGTTCGAGTCGGTCGCCTGGTCGGTGACGCGGAAGCCGTCAATGCCGGTCGCCACCTCCAGGTAGCGCCGCAAACCCTGTTCTGTGCCGCGCCATTTCGCCAGGTAGGCCGCCTCGGCCACCAGTTCGCGCAGGCGAATCTGGGGCGGAAACAGGGCAATATCTTCTTTGATGGTGTCCGATTCCCAGACCGATTCCAGGTTTAGCCAGGTTGCCAGGTAAGACACGAAATCGTCCGGCGCACGGTACGGGTCGAAAAAAGCGTCCAGATGGCTCAAAATTTCTTCCGCCGGGGCGTGCAAAAAAGCCATCAGCTCCAGCAGATGTGTGAGCAGGTTGTCTTCCATGATGGTGCGCTGGAAGACCGCCGGGAGCAGTCGTTCAATGTCCTGCCGCTTCATGCTCGTCCACCACTTCAAACTCGTGCGTGCCGGATACAAACGTCCAGGTTGGCGGGATGGTCACTTTGTCCAGATATTCGGTGATGGAGACGTGATTGTAGGCGCTGCCGCCGTCGGTGCTGACGAAAACCCCCTCCAGGCCGCCGGCCATCACGACGTTCGCGCGGGGGTTCGACCGGACGGCGCTGAGCCGGGCGTAGCGGTCGCGGGCGGAGAGCAGCAGCCCGCCTCGGATGCGCGGTTCGGCCCAGGCGGCGTCGCGCTCCGCCGTCTCCAGCGATACCACGCCTGACCGGTAGGTGGCGGCCAGCGCCTTCGTCCCCAAAAACGTCAGCCCCAGGCAGCTTCCGCCGTTCCAGTCGCGGTTAAAGGGCATCCAGCCGTCCGGGGAGTCCTCGTCGCCGCGAAGCTGCCAGCGAAAACAGCCCACACCGAAGGTCATCCCACCGGGGGTGGCCGCGCCGGCCCACAGGTAGGCGGTGGTTTCGACCTGCTGGACGGCCAGCACGCGGATGTCCTGGCCTTCGAGTCCGATATGCCGGAAGGTGTTCGACGCGCCGCCCTGCGACGACAGATAAACACCGCGCAGCCCCTGGGCGGATACCGCCACGCCGGAAAAACCGCGCGGCTCTTTAAAAGCCGTGATGGCATAAAAACCGCGCGCGGGGTCGCTGCGGTCTACCAAAAGCTGCACCAGGTTTTCGCCGCGCGCTTCCAGTTCGTACAGGCCGTGATCGGTCGCCAGCAGCAGCAGCGGCTGGCCGCCGCGCAGCGTCCAGGCGATGTCTTCGATTTCAAAATCGGTGATGCGTTTAATTTCTTCCCAGCTTTCGCCGCAGTCCCAGGAAAAATGCAGCCGCGAGACGCGGGCCGCCGTTTTGGTGACGGCCACCACCAGCCCCGGCACTTCGGGATGGGCTTTCACCAGGGCGACCTGTTCTTCTTCCGGGAAGCGGCTGCACACTTCCCAGCCCTGGCCGTTGTCGAAGGTGCGGAACAGGAGGCTGCCGCTGCCGGCATACCAGGTGTTGGGCTGGAAATAATCGGCCTCCACCGACGCGACGTTCTGTGTCGGCGCTTCGTCCACCAGCAGGCGGATATTTTCGACCCAGCGCACGCCCGGCTCCCGCAGGATGATGTGGTAAACGTCCGAAACGTTCAGCGCCCGGCCAAACGGCCAGCCGCCGGCGATCTGGCGGGTAGCGGGGTGGGTATTTTCCTGCTCCCAGGGGGCCAGGTTGATGGCTTCCTGTACCGGCAGCGGGTTGATGACCTGGTTCAGGCGGCGGATCACGCGCTCGCGGACGCGGTTGGGATCTTCTTCGTGAACCACGATCAGCCGCCCCCGGATGTGAACGGGTTTATGGCCGGCCCAGCGGGTGATGCAGCGAACGCCCAATGGCCGCCGGTCATCGAGCAGCTTTTGAATAGGTGTCAGCGCGTCCGGCGTGGTATATTCGGCCAGCAGCGCCGGCGTGACCGGCACGCCGTGCTGGATGGCCGCTTCGATATACGGCACGACCAGCACTTCCACCGAACCCGGCGGCGCGAACGACCACAGGTCTTTCTGGTTAAAGGCGCTGGCGCGGCTGGCGTGGGCATCCTTAAGCGCCAGCCGTTCGTAATCGCGGGCCGTCACCGCGCGCGCCAGGGAACGCAGCTCCAGCGGGCCGCGAATGAGGGCGTTGTCCAGGGTTTCGGCGTCCTGGCCGCCGGTGGCGGGTTCGGGGTTGGTGACTTCGATGCCCGGCGGTACTTTGTCGGTATCCTTGACCACGCGCAGGACGTTGGACGGCAGATTGCCGTCCACACCGCCGCCGCGCCGGTACCATACGCGAACGTCGCGCGTAGGGTCGGGGACTTCGGCCAGCGGCGTCGCGCTGATGGCGAGGCTGCCTTCGGCATCCAGCATTCGCACCGACGGTGCGAACGAAATCGTCCCGGTGATGCGGTCGGCCACGTAAACGTACCGGTCGTCCGGCCCCAGGTCGGTGAAGTTGCTCACCTCTTTCCAGATGCGGTAGGTTTTACCACCGTATTCGATGGCGACTGCCTGGGTGTCCAGCTCGTCGGGGTCAGTTTCGACGCCCACCATCAGGTCGAGGCTGTCGCCGGTGGGCGCGATGATGGGCGGCTGCCGGACGCGAAAGAAAGTGTTCGGCAGGCGGGTTTCGCGGTAGGCGTCGCGGGCGGCTTTTTCGGCCTCCACCATGTCGCAGTGGAAGGCGCGCACCGTGACCGACGTTTGCCCCGGATGGATGATGGCGGCCTCTACGGTTGCGAATATGGGCGGTTCGGCGCCGCTGCCGCCTTCGGTTGTCACCCGCGTGCCGCGCGGGATTTCCACCGGCCTGTCCAGGGCTTCCGGGATGCTGAAGGTGAGGTTGGCGCTGGCCGCCGTCGGCGGCTGTAAGGATACCCCCAGCAGGTTCAAAAAGGCGATGTAAGCGTGTTCCGGCAGCCGGTTGAGGCGGTACAGCATCACCTCAGTCAGATAGGTAAATAGTTCAAGCAGCACGATGCCGGGGTCGTTGGGGGTTAGGTCGTCCCATTTCTCCCGCGTGGATTGGTTCATTTTGAGCGTGGCTTCAAAAAGAAGCTGCTCGAAAGTCCGGTCGTGCAGTTTCGGTGGCGTCAGCGGCATTATGCCTCCTCACCCGTCAGGTTCAGCGGAAAAACCAGCGCGCTGGTTTGCTGAGTGGCTTTGATGCGGTATTTCAGAAAAATTTCCAGTTGTTCCGGGCGGTCGGGGCTGCGGCGCGCGTCCAGTTCCAGGACATCAATACGCGGCTCCCAGCGTTTGATCGCCCGCTGGACATAAAAGATCGCCAGCCCGGCGGTGGTTTCGTCGTTGGGCGCGAAGATCAGCCGGTGCAGGGGACAGCCGTATTCCGGGCGCATCACGCGCTCGCCCGGTCGGGTGGAAAGCAGCAGGTAAATGGCCTGCCGGATGGCGGCGTCGCCCTCGACCATCTCCACCCCCAGGCCGGGGATGAGATTCAGGCCGTTCCCGGCCTCGCCAAAATCGGGATGTTGAAAACGCCAGGCGCGAAAACGCGCGCGCATACCCTTACCTCACCCTCACTTGACGGAAACCAGGTCTTGCCCTGGGCTGCGGACTTTGTACGTAACCACGCCCGGCGGCGTGCCGTCGGTCAGGCCGGTGACAGTATCCAGGCACACCCGCTGGCCGTTGATGGCAATAAAATCGCAGTAGCCGATCTGGACGGCCAGCGTCGTGCTGCACGGTTTGATGGTGATGCCGACGTTCGGGCAGCCGATGATAAACGCGCCCTCCGGGTTGTTGTCCACCAGGGCGGGACGCCCCTCGATCCAGACCAGGAACTGCGTCGGCACGATGATGACATTGCCTAATTCGTGCGCGCAGACCAGCGAAGCGCCGTGCGTCAGAATGTTCATCAGCCCCTCTCAAAATCTATGCGGCTGCCCCGGATGGTGATTGAACGCCCCGGCGCTTCGATTTCCAGATCGGTATCGGCGTGCAGCCGCACCTTGCCGGGCGAAAGTTCGATAAAACTGCCGTCCCGGTTTTCCAGGCGGATCGCGCCGCGCCCATCGTCCAGCCGGATGCGCTGGCCGCCGGGCGTGAGGATGGTGAAACGCCGGATGCTGCCGCCCTGTTCGCCGGGATCGTCCACCCGGTTTTTGCCGTACAGGCCGCCCAGCACCACACCCTGCGCCGGGTCTTCATGCGTCAGCAGCACCAGCACCAGGTCGCCCACGTTCGGCAGAATCGCCAGCCCCTTACCCTGGCCCGCGCCCGCCGATACCACGCCCAACCAGTCGGTTTCCACGTTTTCATAAGCCGGCAGTTTGACGCGCACGCGCCCCCGGCGTTCGGGGTCGTTTACGCGCGTGACGATGCCGGGCGTGGCGACCGATCCCCTGGGGCGTTCGCGCGCGGGGGGTGGGGTGGTGGCGATTTCGGCCACGTAACCGAGTGTATCGTTGATGATGTGGTTGACGCTGGTGAGGATGTAACGCCCGACGACCGCGCTGGCGAGTCCCTGCACCTCGACCGGGCAGCCGGGACGCAGCAGCGGGCTGCCTTCGGCCACGCCCCACAGCGTCACCTCGCGCGCTGCCCGCGCGTCCAGTTCGGCCTGCGCCATCGCTTCGGCGTGCTGCTGGTTCTGCGCCGCTTCGTTAACCAGCGCCCGCGCGCCGGAGCCGCCCACCTGGCCCGGCTCGACCTCGGCGCGTACCAGCCGCCCCGACCGCGCCGACCGGGCGCGCCCCTCGTGTGTATCCACGTAAACCGGACTCCAGCCGGTGGCGACCACCGAACGGCAGGCCGGGTCGCCGTTGATTTCGACACGCGCTTCCAGCAGGGTGCTGCCCAGCGTGAGGGTGACGGTTTCGCCAAAACCTTCCAGGGTGATAAGGTGCAGTACGCCATCGCGCAGCGTCAGGTACAGGCCGCAGCGTTCGGCCACCTCGACCAGCAGGTCGAAGTCAGACTGGCGGTGCTGGACGAGCCACTGCCAGGTCGGGCCGTCGGCCATCGCCTCGACCCGCAGCCCCAGGTCGCCAACCAGGTCGCGCGCCAGGCTGCGGGCGTTGACCTGGACGTGCGTGCGGACGGTCTGGCGCTTCCGCAGGGCGTGAAGCTGGTCATAGGCCCGGACGCGCACCTCGCGCTCGCCAGAAGGCGCGTAAATATACTCGACCGCCGTGATCTGCCCGCCGAAAATGGGCGTGCTGCGCCCGCTGATGCCGACCCGCAGCGCCATGCCGGGCGCGAAATCTGCCGTATCCGGCTCGTCATAAAATGCCAGCTCGCAGAGCGTGGGCAGCGAAAGCCGCTGCTGGACGCGCACCTCGCTGAGCGTTTGAATGGCCGCCGCGCCGAGGGGCGCGCCGCCGGCTTCGATCACGACTTCGGACAGGGCAGTGACGGGCGGCATGGTCACGGCTTCAAGCTCTCCTTCGGGTGATTTCGATGCCGGGAATGTTGAGCAGCGTACCCGGCGTGATGTTGAGCGGGTCGGGTACGTCGTTGTAGCGGGCGATCAAACGCCACAACTGCGGGTCGCCGTAATACCGGAAGGCCAGTTCGTCCAGCCGGTCGTCGGCGGTGAAGGCGTACATTTCCTCGCGGTCTACCAGGAAAGGCGTGATGTCCTCGAAATTTTCCAGTTCCGGCGGCAGGAAAATCGGCTCGCGCGGGCGGCCTTCATCCGGGTCGCCGGTGCGAACGAAACGCATCCGCAGCAAAGACCGCTGCGGCGTGCCGGTAGCGGTGAAAAACTCCAGCCGTTCGGCGACTGCCGTCACCACGCCAGGCATATTCCAGGCTTTGCCCCAGATGAACCGCACCAGGGGCGGGTGGCGAAAACCGTCCGCGCCGACCCTATTTTCGGTCATGTCCCAGAAGGGAGCAGTCAGGTCGCGCACGTCCTCGGTCTGGATGCTCGAACCGTCCAGGTTGACATCAAACAGCAGGTCAAGTTCAAGTTCCGTCCTGCCGCCGCCGATGTACAGCAGCGGATAATCGGACAGCCCCGCCCCGGCCAGCGGGCCGCCGAGCGACTGGCGCGGTTTAACACCGGCGGCACGGGTGAAGGTCAGGCTTTCCGGGTTGAGCAGGCAGCCGATGCGCTGGTTGGTCTGTTCGATCAAAAAAACGACCCGTTCCACTACCAGTCCCCTTTCTGTTCGCGGTCAAGGCGCTGGCGGCGCTCCTGTTCCCGGATAGCGCGCTGCCAGCCGGCTGCCGCGTCGTCGCGGGTTTCCGGCAGGGTCGGCCACAGGTCTTTCGGCAGCGCAGCCGCCTCGAACGGGTAGGCGCGGGGCTGCCCCGGCGCGGCAGGGAAAAGCGGCGGCGCGCCGGGCGTGGACGGCGAAAACGTTGGCGGCGGCGCGAGCGGGCGCTGTGGGCCGGGTGTGGTGAAAACCGTCTCCGTCCGGGGCGGCGCGGCCTCGCTGCGCCCGACTTCGGTTATGCCGGGATGGGGCGGGGCGGTCGTGCGAACTGCCGGGTCAGGGACGGGCGGGCGCTCCGGCTGATGAATTTCGATCGGCGGCGGGGGTTCCGGCTCAAAAGCGGCTGAAGCCACCTCCGGCGGGCGCGGCGGCTGGCCGGGCGCGCGGGTTTCCACCCGGCGGGCCGGCGGCGCTTGGGCTGCCGTCGGGCGGACGAAAGACGGCGAAGCCGGGGCGGCGTCTGGCCGGGGCGCTTCAACGGCGAGCGGCGCGGGCGGGTGAACCGCCGCTGCTGCGGCGATCTCCGGCGGACTTACGTCCTGGCTGCGTCTCACTTCCGGCGCTTTTGCGGGCGTGGGGGCGGAGTGCCATACAATGGGCGGGTCGCCGGCGGCTGGCGGATGTGAATCAGCCTCGGCGGCTGCGCCGGGTTCGGGCGCAGCGGTTTCGAGGACGGCGGCTTCCGGCGGCGCGCGCCGCATCCAGCGGCGGATGGCCGGCAGCAGCGGGCGGGGCAGCCGCGCATGGGCGGCCTGGACAGGCGCTTCGGCGGCGCGATTTTCCGGGATGGGCGGCGCGTCGGCCATGTCCGGCGGTTCGATCAAACCCTCGCCGCCGGGTTCGAGCAGGTGAGGCGCTTCGGCCTGCACCCGCGCCAGCCAGTGTTCCGGCGGGGCGGGCCGCGCGCGGGCCAGCCAGTGTCCCGGCGGCCCTTCGGGGTTGTCGGCGGGCGGGCGGGCGGCAGGGTTTTCCAGCGCCTGCGCCTGCCGGTAGGCCGCTTCAGCCCCGGCGTCGAGCAGGCGCGCCACCCGCCTGATGAACACTGCCCACCACCTGCGCCAGAAAATCATCGTTTAGGCTCGCTCCAGGCGGTCATAAACCAGTGTGACGCTTTCGATGGCGACCTCGCGGCTCATGGCGTCGAGGTGCGCGCCGCGCCAGGACGCCACCCAGGCGTTGGACAGGTTCCAGCGCAGCACTTCGCTGATGCCTTCTGAATTGAGCATCAAAATCGAAATGTTGCGGCGTTCCACCTTGCCCTCGACCGCCGTCCACAGCCAGTTGAACATATCGGCGGAGGCGGTCAGCCCGTAGTGCAGCGCCACCGGCTCGTAGTTGACCTGGCCGGGGATGTTGCGGACGATCTGCCGCAGGCCGCCTTCGCGGTATTTAATCACATCAATGGTGACGCCCAGGCCGGTGCAGGTCGTAAAGTGCGCCTCGACCACGCCCCGGATTTCGATTTTGAAATTATAGGCGCGATAAGGGTCAATAATTGCTCCGGGTTCAGCCATGTTGGATTAACCTCCTTCTGGCGCTTCGTTAGTCTGCGTTTCGGCGACGCTCTGGCTGATCTGGAAGATGACGAACTCGGCGGGTTTGACCGGCGCCAGGCCGATGACCGTGACCACATAACCGAGATCAATCGTCTCTTTGGTATTGGTTTCGGCGTCGCACTTGACGAAGAAAGCCTGTTCCGGCGCGGCGCCCATCAGCGCGCCATCGCGCCACAGCAGCAGCAAAAACGCGCCTACGTCGCGCTGGATGGACTTCCACAGCGTCATATCGTTGGGTTCAAAAACCACCCAGCGCATACTTTCTTCGATGGACTCTTTTATCATGTTCACCAGGCGGCGCACGTTCAGGTAGCGGTATTCGCCGGATGAAGCGGCCAGCGTGCGCGCGCCCCAGACGCGGATGCCTTCGGTCGGGAAAAAGCGGATGATGTTCACGCCGCGCGGGTTGAGGGTGGCCTGCTCGCCGTCGGTGACGCGGTAGGTCACGTTGAGCGCGCCCCGGATGGGTTCGTTGGCCGGGGCTTTATGCACACCGCGCGTGGCGTCCGTGCGCGCCCAGATGCCGGCCATAAAGCCCGACGGCGGGACGGTGATAACCTGGCGCGGGTCGAACGGGTTGGCGACCAGTATCCAGGGGAAATAAAACGCGCCATAACCGCCGTCGGACTGGCGGGGACGCAGGCCGCTGTCTTTTTCCACCTTACCATCGGCCCCGACGACCGCCGCTTCCTTCAGCTTGTCAATCTGCGTCGGCGCGATTTCCTTCGGCGCGTCCAGGATGCCCACACGGTCGCCCAGGTCTTCGCAGTGTTTAAGCACCGCTTCGTAGATGATCGGGTCGGCCTGTCCTGGCGCGGCCACAATCGCCACCTCGTCCACCCGCTCCAGGGCGGTCAGCGCGTCCTGAACCGAGCCTTTTTTGCCGGTGTTGACCACGTAACAGCGCGTGCCGCCGTTGAGGAAAAAGCCGTAAACAGCGTGCGCCAGATGCCATTCTGCCGTGTCGTTCGCCGCCTGCGCGCCGCCGTTCCCGGCGGGTTCTTGCGGCGGCACGAACAGGTTCAAAAACTCCGTCCAGTTGTTGACCGGCGTGGGGACATTGACGAACGCATCGGCTTTTGGCGCGACGCCGACGAAAGCCGCCGTGCTGGTGCCGACTGCTTCAATAGGTCTGGCGCCGGTTTGTTTCTCGATAATGTAAACGCCCGGCGCCCGTGGTTGATTCAGCATACAGTCTCTCCTTCATTACTCGACCGAAAGGAAACGGATGACAAACGCCTTTGAAGCAGACGTCACGGCAGCGCGGTCAATCGTTACATCCAGCGCGCGCCCTTTTCCCGTAACCCGCAGTTGAGCGGCTTCGCCGTTGGCGGGTACGTAAGCGAACTGAAAGCGGCCATCGGCATCGGTGTAGGCAGTCAGCCCGGTGTTTGGCATTTCGACACGCAAATCCGGCAGAGGGGTATCGCCCGGCCCCACGACCTGGCCGTAAAGCAGGAGGAGCGGCGCATCTTTGATGACCAGCGGGTGGCGCACCGGCGGCGCTTCGGGCCGCGCGTCGTCCTGGCGCAGCGGCAGGCACAACAAAAAGGCCGGCTGCGGAATCACGCCGAAGGCCGTCCAGGTTTCCAGCGGCAGCGGCTCCAGCAGCACCTCGATGTCCGGGTTTGCCATCGCGCCGAAAACCAGATCACTTAACCAGCGGTGCGCCTGCGCCGGATTATCGGAGTGAGCGGTGACGAGATAACAGAGCCGGAGCTGTAAGGGAGAGCGCGCCGCGCCGCGCAGGACCGGCACAGGGGACAACTGGTAGAGGTAAAGATGAACCCCCCGCGACCCATCCGGCGGGCCGGAGGAAATTTCGACCTGTTTAAGAATGCCGGATGCCCAGGCGCGCAGCCGTTCATCAACCTGGTCAATGCTCAGGTTGTAAAGCGCGTCGGGGTTTAACTGCCTGGCTGAGTCGGTTTTTTTCATCCCGCGCTGTTTTCATCCAGGCGCAATTCCACATGACGGAAAGTTGGGGGAGGATGGTTGAGAATGCGCTAATATACCGGGTGATTTGTACAAATTACAATAATATCTTTTTTGCACGCTAAGTCTAAGAACAATCTACATCACTTTTTCTATAAGCGCAAGCTATCCAAGCAGGTAATTTATCATCAGTTTTTGTAATACTGAGAATCTGAAGGGGCGCTGGCGCGCCTTTACCGTACAATGGGCATGGAGATTACGTCAAATGGGATGCTTGTGGTCGGGCCGGCGTTGGTGTTTCAAGCGCCATTAATTAAAAAAAGCAGCGAGGATAAACGATGTGTGGAATTGCCGGCGAAATCGTATTTGATGCGCGCGTGCCGGAGGAAAGCTGGGCGCGCGACGCCTGCCAGATCATGAAACATCGCGGGCCGGATGGCGACGGCATTTACCGGGCGGACGGCGTCGCGCTGGCTCACCGGCGGCTGGCGATCATTGACCTGGCCGGGGGCTGCCAGCCGATGCCTTACGCGGATGGCCGTTATACCATCACCTTCAACGGCGAAATTTACAACTACCGCGAACTGCGCGCCGAACTGTCCGCCCTGGGATATGTGTTTGCGACCAGTTCCGATACCGAGGTCATCCTGGCGGCTTACGCGGCCTGGGGCGTGGGCAGCTTCCCCCGGTTGAACGGCATTTTCGCCTTTGCGATCTGGGACGCGGTGCAGCAGGAGCTTATCCTCGCCCGCGACCATCTGGGCATCAAACCGCTGCTGTACCACCACGACGGCGCGGGGCTGCGTTTTGCTTCGGAACTCAAGCCGCTGCTGGCGCACCCGGCGGTTAAACGCGAAACCGACCCGGAGGCCGTGCAGGATTACCTGACGCTGGGTTACGTCCTTGCGCCCAAGACCATCATCAGGGATGTTTACAAACTGCCGCCGGCGCATTATCTGCGCGCCGGGGGCGGGCAGGTCAGCCTGGCGCGCTACTGGAATCTGGCCGACGCCGCCCAGTCCGACGACCTGTACGGCAGGCCGGAAGCCGAAATCCTGGGCGGATTCGACGATCTGCTGCGGGCAACCATCGGTCAGCAGATGGTGAGCGATGTGCCGTTGGGCGCGTTCCTCAGCGGCGGGCTGGACTCCTCGACGATTTGCTACCACGCCGCCGATTTTACTGCCGAGCCGCTGCGGAGTTTTTCCATCGGTTTTGATGAAGCCAGCTACAGCGAGCTGGACTACGCGCAGCAGGCCGCCGACCACATCGGCACGCGGCACACGCAGGAAGTGGTCAGGCCGGAGGGCGGGCTGGCAGCGGTCGAGGCGCTGGTATGGTTTTACGACGAGCCGCTGGGCGATACTTCGCTCATCCCGACCTATTACGTCTCACAGTTGGCGCGGCAGCAGGTGACGGTGGCGCTTTCCGGTGACGGCGGCGACGAACTGCTGGCCGGGTACGATACCTACGTGGCCGACCGTTTGCAGGCGTGGTACGCGCGCGTGCCGGGATGGATGCAGCGCGGCGTGGTGCAGCCGGCGGCGGCGCTGCTGCCGTCGTCGTACCGCAAGGTGTCGCTGGATTTTAAGATCAAACAGTTCGTGGCCTATGCCCACCAGACGCCGGAAGCGGCGCATTTTAGCTGGCGGCGTATGTTCAGTGATGCGGAACGGGCGGCGCTGGCCGGGGCGAACGGCGCGCCGTCCGGCACGTTCGAGCGTTACGCCGCCCACTATGACGACGTGCCGCGCGCCAACCCGCTCAACCGGTCGCTGTACGTGGACATCAAAACCTGGCTGGTGGACGATATTCTGAGCAAGGTTGACCGGGCGAGTATGGCGTGCAGCCTGGAAGCGCGCGTGCCGTTTCTGGCCTTCCCACTGGTGGAATATGCCATGCGGATGCCGCCGGGGCTGAAGATGCGCGGGCTGGAGCGCAAAGTGGCGCTCAAGCGGCTGATGAAAGGCCGCCTGCCGGAAGGGCTGATTCACCGCAAAAAACGCGGTTTTAACGCGCCGACGACCCTGTGGATGCGCGGCGATTGGCGCGAACCGGTGGACGACCTGCTGCGGCAGCGTGCCAGCCGGATTATAGACCTGGGATGCCCGGCGCTGCTCGATCTGTGGCGGCAGCACGTGTCCGGGCAGGGCGATCATGGATATAAACTGTGGACACTGTTGAGCCTGCTGCTGTGGGAGCGGCAGGTGCTTAATGCCGCGCCCGCTGTGGTAGGGGCATGAGGAGGTTTTTATGGCAGTTGATGGGCAGCAGATCCGGCAGGACGAATGGCATTACCAGTGGGCGAATTATGAAACGACCACCGATTTTCTCTTTTACGAGTGGATTCACCCGCGCACGCTGGAGGATTTTCGCGGTCGGCGGGTGCTGGATGCCGGCTGCGGGCCGGGGCATCATGTCCGGCTGGCGGCGTCGGTCGCGGCCTCTGTAGTCGGCGTAGACCTCAACACCAGCGATCTCGCCCAGGAGAAACTGGCCGGCCTGGAGAACGTGACCATCGTGCAGGGGGATATTGCCGTTTACCAGCCGGAGACCCCGGTTGACGTGGTGTACTGCGTGGGTGTCATCCACCACACCGACGACCCCGACCGGACGTTTGAAAACCTTAAACGCATGTGCCGCGCGGGCGGCCTGCTGATCGTCTGG
This sequence comes from Chloroflexota bacterium, assembly GCA_014338005.1. Taxonomy (GTDB): domain Bacteria; phylum Chloroflexota; class Anaerolineae; order Aggregatilineales; family Phototrophicaceae; genus CFX2. The sequence continues at coordinate 20,065 of QUBZ01000028.1, forward strand.
TGTTATTCCCGCGAGGGCAACGAACTGGTATGGCGGTTTGTCGAACCGCTGCGGAAACATATCCTGCGGCGGATGAGCCGTCGGGCGGTCGCCGCCATCTCCGACGTGATTACGGCGCTGATGTATCCCATCGTGTTTACCGTTTACCGGCTGCCGCTGCCGATGCTGCCGTTTTACGAGTATTTCCAGGACTTCCGGCGCATGAGCTTCCGCCGCAATATGCTGAACGTGTTCGACAAACTAAACGCGCCGCAGACCGATTTCATCGCGCGGGAGCGTATCGAGCGGTGGTTTAACGCCGAGGATTTTGAGGACGTTTCGATCACTTCCTACCGGGGCGTAAGCTGGCGGGGCAGCGGAAGGGTGCGGCTGCATGGTTAAAGTGCGTTTTGAGGAACGTCCCGCCGGGTCGGCCACCATGTCCCCGGCCATGCCGACCGCCGTCAACTACTACCGCTGGATCGTCGCTAAACTGCTGCCCCACGCGGGCGACTGCATCCTGGACATCGGCGGCGGGTACGGCGCGCACCTGGAATATGTTCTGCCGAAGGGCTGCCCGGTGGTGTCCATTGACCTGTCGGAAAGCAGCGTCGAGTTCATGCGCGAACGCTTCCGGCAGTACCCGCATTTTGAAGCGGCGCGCCTGGACTTCGGCCAGCACGAGTCGCAGGCGGAACTCATCCGGCGGGGTTTCGACACGATTTTCTGCCTGAACGTGCTGGAACACATCGAGGATGATCTGGCGGCGCTTAAGGACATGCACGCCATCCTCGCGCCGCGTCGGGGCAAACTGCTGCTGCAAGTCCCAGCGCACGAATGGCTGTACGGCAGCTTGGACGCGCAGGCCGGGCATTACCGGCGGTACAGCGCCGCTTATCTGCGTCAGGTGCTGGAAGGGGCGGGTTTCACGATTCAAGCCCTGTATCATTTCAACAGCATCGGGGTGCTGCCCTGGTTCGTGAACGCCCGCGTTTTGAAAAAGTCGCTGGAAGCCGACAGCGTGAACACGCAGATCACCGTTTTCGACCGTTATATCGTGCCGGTGATGTCGCGCGTGGAGACGGTTGTCCGGCTTCCGTTCGGCCAATCCTTGATGGCTGTAGCCCAGGCGGGATTATGTTAAGCGTGTTGATTCCCTGTTACAACGAAGCGGACAGCATTCAGCAGACGGTTGAACAGCTCCGCCTCGTGCTGGACGCGACCGGCGTCGTGTACGAGGTGATCGTTATTGACGACGGCTCGAAAGACGAAACGGCGGCGCTGGCCGAAGCCGCCGGCGTGCGGGTCATCCGGCATCCGAAAAACGGCGGATATGGCCGGGCGCTGAAAAGCGGCATGTATAATGCCGCTTACGAATGGTGCGCCATTGTGGACGCCGACGGTTCGTACCCGATTGACCGCTTCCCGGATTTACTTCAGTTCGTCCCCGCTTTTGATATGGTGGTGGCCGCCCGCACCGGCCTTAACTACTGGGGGTCGCCCTACAAACGCCTCAGCCGGATTATGCTGCTCAAACTGGTGAGTTTCGTCACCGGCGTAAACGTCCCGGACGCCAACTCCGGGATGCGCGTCTTCCGCAAAGACGTGGCGCTGGCGCATGTCCGCCGCATCAGCTCCGGTTTTTCGTTCACCACGACGCTGACGCTGGCCCTGCTGATGGAGGAACATTTCGTCCATTACGTTTCGGTGGATTATTACAAACGGGTGGGCAAAAGCAAAGTTCGACTGGGCATTGACTCGCTGCGGACGTTCCAGATCATCATCCAGGCGGTGCTGTTTTACAACCCGCTGAAGGTATTTTTGCCCATCTGTATCGCCTGCGTGACGGTGGGCGCGGCGCTGGGGCTGCTGGAACTGCTGGCGGGCAGCGGCCTGGCGCTGCTCATTTTCGGCCTGTCGCTGCTGGCGGCGCTGGTGGTGGGCGCGGTCGGCTTCCTGGCGGAGACGATTCGGCTGCACCGTGTGGCGCTGACTCAACCGCAGGCTTACCGCCGCCCTGCGCCGGAGAATTATGAAACGCCCGGTCATTAAACTCACCGCGCGCGGCCTGGTGCGCGGCACACTGCTCCTGTGCAGCCTGCCGGCGGCGCTGCTGCTGGTACAGGTGCAGCCGGCGGCGCTGCCGGCGCGGGCTGCCGATTTGCTGTTGGCCGGGCTGCCGGCGCTGCTGCTGGCGGCGGCGTGGGGTATCAGCCTGGCGCGTTACGATTGGCTGGCGGCGCGGTTCGCCCCGCTCGTCCGGGCGCTGATGGCCTACCCGCTGCGGGCCTGGCTGGTCGCTTTTGTCATCCTCCAGATCGGACTTGCCTGGGGGCTGGTTCTGGACGGCAGCCCGCTGTTTCCGCAGGGCGCGTCTGTTCTGGGGCTGGTTGGACAGGTAGGGTGTCTGGGGTGGCTGGCGGCGTACAGGTGGTGTGTCCCGCGCGCGGCCCCGCCGCCATCGCAGCCGCATCCCGCCCGGCGGACGCGGCGTATCACACTCGGCATTCTGGCCGTTTCCGCTCTCACCAGCGTGTGGATGTGGGTGTACACACAGCCGGCCTTTATGAGCGATTCGACCTCGTATTTCCAGATCAGCCAGGGTTTGCTGGGGCGCGCCGACCTTGACCCCTACTGGTACACCTACGGCTATCCGCTGCTGATCGCCTTCACCCGCCTGCTGTACGACAATATCGTGAGCGTGATTCTGGTGCAGGAAATTCTGCGGGCGCTGGTGGCGGCGGCGGCTTTTTATATCATCAAACCCACCCATTACGGCCTGGCGGCGCTGATCGGCTTTCTGCTGGCGGCGTCCCCGCTGACGGCGCATCAGGCGCACTCGTTGATGACCGAAAGCCTGTACGGCAGCCTGGTGATGCTGCTGGCGCTGCTGACCTTCGCGGCGGCGCGGCAGCCGCCGGGGCGCCGGCTGGCTTTAAGCCTGGGGCTGTTGTGCGCGCTGATCGCGTTTTTCCGCCCCAGCGGCCTGTTTCTCAGCGCCGTGCCGCTGTTGATCGGCCTGCTGCAGCGGCGGTGGGGGACGGCGCTGCTGGTGACGGGCGGGCTGGCCGGGGGCGTGCTGGCGCTGGCGGGCGTCCAGGGTTTGATCGAGGGCCGCCCGGCTTTTGGCAACAACAGCGAGGCGTATTATCCGTTCCCGCTGATGCAGTACGAGCTGTACGACCCGGACAACGGCCCGCAGTCGCGGCTGTACCAGCAGGCGTTGGATTGGGAAGGCTGCGAAAATGACTCCGACGAGCGGTACGTGATGCACCAGATTGATGACTGCGCGGTGGCCTACAACTGGACTCATGGCACGGCGGCCTCGACCCGCGCCGTGTACATCGAGGCTATCCTGGCGCAGCCGGTGAAGTGGCTTTCCGCCGTGTATCACGACGCGCAGTTTTTCCTGTCTATGCGGCGGCGCGCCGATGGCTTGGGAATCTGGCAGATTTCCCGCTGCGTGGACAGCGTTCGGTATTTCATCCAGCACCCGAACATCCTGCCGGTTTCCGAAATCGCCCGCTACGTGTGCGTGTACGATTGGCCGAACGTGCCGGTGATCGGGACGGTCGCCCCGGCGGCGGGCGCGCTGCTGTTCCACGAATTTTTCGTGCAGCCGTACCGCATCCTGTCCCCGACCACCTGGGCAGGGCTGTGGAGCGGGCTGGCGATGCTGGGTTTTATCCTGATCGAAGCGAAACCCGGCGTCCGCCGGCTGGTGATCGTTGCCGCGCTGGTGGTGGCCTATCATGTGGCGGTGACGACTGCCGGGCAGTACACCACCTTCCGCTATGTGCTGGTGTTAACGCCGCTGTTTGTGGTGCTGTCGGCCAGTTTTTATCAGATCGTCTGGGAGGGGCTGCGGAAGCGCCGGGTTTGATGTTTATGCGTGTGGTCAACTATCTGCTGGCGGTGCTGGCCGCTTGTATCTGCCTGACCGGATGCCGGGCAGCGGAGGGTTCGGCGGCGACCGGCGAGCCGGCGCTGGTTTCGCAGCGCGAAATCAAGGACATCCTGTTTAGCCCGGATTCGCGCGTCCTGTTTTCCGCCAGCGGCAACTTCTTTTTCGGCAACATCCAGTCCTGGGACGTGCCGGAGGGCGTGGAGCGCCCGCTGCTGCGCGACTCGACCGGCATGGTGGCGGGCTTGGCGCTTAACCCGGCGGGCGACCTGCTGGCTTCGGCCAGCGAGGATGGAAAAATCCGCCTGTGGGATGCGGCGGCGCACACCCTGCTGGCGGAATGGAAGGGTCACGACGCGCCGGCCCGCAGCGTGGCCTTCAGCCCGGACGGGACGCTGCTGGCGTCCGGCGGGCGGGATGCCGCCGTCCGGCTGTGGGACGTAACGACACATGAGGCGCGGGCGGTTTTGCGCGGGCATCAGGTGGACGTAAGCGGGCTGGCCTTCAGCCCGGACGGATCGCTGCTGGCCTCCAGCGACGGGTTTGATCTGCGGCTGTGGGACGTTGAAACCGGCGCGCTGCTTCCGTTTTTACCGGAGCAGCACGCCTACGATGCCTATGGGCTGGTCTTCAGCCCGGACGGATCGCTGCTGGCCTTCGGCAGCGCGCCGCGCACTGTGCGCGTGTGGGACGTGGAAGCCGCCGCCGAAACGCGCGTGCTGGAGGCCGAGAGCGGCTGGTTGATGTGGGATGTCGCCTTCAGCCCGGACGGCACGCTGCTGGCCGCCGGGAACAGCGACGGGGGCGTGGTGGTGTGGGATATAAACACCGGGGAACGCCGGGCGACGCTGCGCGGCAGCAGCCGGGGTGTGTTCGCCGTCGCCTTCAGCCCGGACGGCGTCTTCCTGGCGGCGGGCGGCGCGGACAAAATGATCCGGCTGTGGCGGCTGGATGATCTGGACGAGCTCAAACGCGGCTGATGCGTGTTCCGGGCGTATTGCGCGCATAAAAACCGATGCGGTCTTTCAGAAATTCGTAGCCGGGTTTAGGCTGGCGATAAACCCAGCCGACGTTCTGCACCCGCAGCCCCGAAGGCAGTTCCAGATCAATCCAGTAGCAGACGCCTTTGTAGGGGCAGGTGTAGGTGCGGTCGGAGAGGCGCAGATAGGCCATATTGACATCCTCCGGCGCGAAGTACCAGCCGCCCTCAAATTCAAGCACGGCCTCCTCGTCGCCGGAGGCAATCACGTCATTATTTTGCCGCTCCTGGATGCAGACAGCCATAAACAAACCTTTCATCATCCTTATCATCAGCGATGCATTGTTCTGCACTGTAGAGCGGGTGGATAAAACGCACCTTACCAAGAATTAAATGTTCGCTCATTTTCGGCAGGCGGGAATCAAAACAGCCGGGAAAAATCCCCGGCTGTTCATCTGCGGCGCTGCGCGGCCTACTGGATGGTGAAATCCGGGATGGAAAGCACCTGGCCGGCGTAAATGTAGTTGACGTTGTAGATGCCGTTCACCCGCGCCAGCACGTACATATCTACCCCGAAAGCCCGCGCGATGCGCGCCAGCGTATCGCCCCACTGGACGATGTAACTTTTGCCGGCGCCATTACCGGGGTCAATGACGGGCGACGATGCGACGCACAGGCTCGTCCCGGCGTAAATGCGGGTGCTGCTGCCCATGCCGTTGAGCCGCTGAAGTTCCGCGACGCTCGTGCCGTAGCGCAGCGAGATACGGAACAGGTTTTCTCCATACTGAACGTAATGATACGACACGCAGCCTGCCGCGCTGACCGGCTGTGCCGGGGCCGCGAACAGGAAGCCGGCGACGACTGCAACCAGCGCCAGAACCGATAAAATTGACCGTGTGGACATCGTTTGTACCCTTTCAACTCGGATGAGTGATGCCCGTTTGAGAACATGCTTATTCTCGCGCCAAACGGTTTCCGGCACATCGGGTAAAAGATCGAAATCAGCATCCGTCCAAAGGCGGAAATGAGGCTTATTTTTGCAGCAGGCTGTAGCAATTAGCCGCGCCGTCCTCACCGTCGGCGCGGTAAGTAAGGATTTGACGCAGGTTGGAAGCCGCCACCAGCGCGGCATGTTCGGTATCGTCTACGTAGTGGCAGTAGCGCAGCGCCGGCTGGCCGCGCCGCCAGTCCAGCAGGTAATCGTGCGTTTCGACCGCAAGCCCCTCCGGCCAGGGGGCAAAACGCGCCCGAAACCGCTCGTATTCGTAAAAACGCCAGCAGGCGAAGACCATCTGCCCGCCCGGTCTGACCCGCTCCGCCAGCCGCCGCACCAGCTCCAGGCGAGTTTGCCGTCCTGGTACGTGGTGCAGCACACCGAATAAAACCACCAGGTCATATTCACCCGCATCCGGCGGGTTTTCCAGGATGTCGCGGGTTTCCAGCCGGATCGTCAGGCCGGGGCGGTTCGCCAGCGCCGCGCGCGCCCGTTCCAGCAGGGCGGGGGACGAGTCCAGGCCGTGATAGAGAAGGGCTGAGGGGGGAGTGCTGAGGGATGTGGGGGCGACAAGCCGCTCGTAAAGGAACAGGCCGAAGCGCCCGTTGCCGCAGCCCACGTCCAGCGCCGACAGCGGCGTTTTGAGGTGCGGCAGCAGCCGCTCCCAACCCGGCCAGGGCGTGCCGCGCGTCTGGTCGAAGTCCTCGGCTGTGATGCGATAAAAGTCCCGGTTGATTTGGTTCAGGCGGCGAATGGTGGCCTCGTCCATCGTTTAAATCCACAAATCACCTGTAAACCATAAATAAATGACATGCTATCAGGTATTGAATTAATTTTTAGGCAATTTTATAATACCTTGTTGTGAATTATTTCCCAAAACTCGTTTCTTAAGCCTTTGTAATGATTAGTGAGGGTTACAATTTGGTTATGTCGTGGGGGATTCTCAACCTCAGGAAATAACCATGCCCTTATACAATTATAAAAGCTGCCGGACTCGTTTTAAGGCGCTTATCAGCCTTGTGCTGGTTATGCTGGTGATCTTCAGTATTCAGGCGGCGGTGCTGGCGATCGGCGAATTAGCCGGTTCCGGCGGCATCTCCAGCGAACCGCTGGTGGGTGGTTTGATTGGTTTTAACATCAGCGTGACCAATATTCCCAATCCCCCGCCGGGGACGTATTTTAACGACCGTTTGTACAATGTTACAGGCGTGATTGTGCTGCCTGCCGGGGTGATGCTGAACAGCTGCGGCCTGCCGCCCAGTTCGATTTCTCCCGGCCCCGGCGCGGGCGAGACAACCATCATTTTCGACAACATCAAAAATCTCGAAGTGAACGAGGTGATAGACATCGGCTGCACCGCCACGCTGGACGCCTCGATTGATCTGGGGCAGCCGTTCGATATCCAGTATCGTTGGGAAGCCAATACGCTGCCGGACGAAAGCGGCACGTGGATGTACTTCCCCGCCGGCGGGCCGGGCGCTTTCGCCACCATCTCGGCGCAGCCGCAGGCCTTCGACCTGGAAAAAATGCCCAACCCGAACACCGGCGAAGTCCAGGTGAACGGCGCGGGCGCTTATGTGGAAGGCGCGGGCGGGACGGGCGTCAACTGGCCGTATAACTACACCCTGTCGCTGACCAACAACCCGCTTAACCCCAGCACCGGCATACAGGTGATGGATGTCATCCCGTCGGGGGTGGCCTACCTGGGCAATGACATCGTGACCTGCACCGGCGCGGGGGCGCCGGCCAGCCCCACGCCGGCGCGCGTTTTAAACGCCGACGGCAGCATCACGCTGACGTGGAGCATGAACCCGCTCGCGCCAGGGGAAGTGTGTACCTTCGGTTACGAGACGGCTATCCCCTACCGCTACCGCACCGCCGCCGGGCCGCTGCTGGGCGGCGGGCCGTTTGACGGGGCGATCATCCCCACCGACGTAACCCACGAAAACACCTATGAAGCAACCGGCTTCTACGACCCGCCCGGCCCGGACATCACGCCCAGCGCCGACGGCACGACCTCCACACCGCAGGACGACCCGCCCGGCATTGTCACCAGCGGCTATCACTCGATTGCCAAAAGCGCCAGCACGTCCGGCGTGCAGCAGGACTCGCCGATCACCTATACCATCAACGGCTGGATTTCGGAATATTACGATTTTACGGCCAGCGCCGGGACGCCCTACGTCATCACCGACATCCTGGCCGATGGCCTGGACTACTGCGGCCCTGGCTTCGGGCCGAACGGCTTTTACGGCGACTGCCTGGCGATCGTCACGCCGACCTTTAACGGCGCGCCGCTGAACCCGGTCAGCGTGATGCAGGATGCTAACTTCAATCTGGTCATCACCTGGCACGTCACCGACGCGGCAGCCGTCGAAGCCGGCGATACCTGGGCATTGAGTTATAACGCACAGGTGCGGGATTATTACGCCTCCGACCCGACGCAGCCGGTTTCCGGCCTGGATGTGCGCCCCAACAACGCCACCGCCAGCGGAACCTGGAACGACCGCATCACGGTTGGCCGCACCGGGACGGACGACACCCATGCCAGCGCCAGCGTGGAGCTGACCTCGCCTGCCCTGGACAAACAAATCTATGACCCGGCCACCGGCACGTTTATAAACGGCCCGGTGCAGGTCGAAATCGGCCAGCGGCTGACCTACCGCGTCGAGATCACCTTCGACGAAGACCTAGACATGCGAAACGTGATCGTGGATGATTTTCTGCCGCGCGGCCAGCGTTACGTGCCGAATACTGCCGACTTTGCCGGCAGCCAGGATTACCCCGGCACGCCGCAGACCGCGCCGGGCGTGGGTTACGCCGGCAGCACCTACAGCGCCGAACAGGCGCAGGCTATCAACGGCTTTTACATTGATGACTGCCCTGGGCCAGGGCGCTTCCCCGGCTCTGCCGACCCGTTTTACAGCGCCGAACAGTTCCTCGGCGGTTTGCAGGATTTGGTCTGGAAGCTGTGCCGGGTGGACAACTCCGACTCCGGCACGCAGATTTTGTGGCGGGTGGTTTTCGACGCGGTGGTGATAGACGACCCGGCGCTGTTCGACGGCTACAAGGTGGCGAACTTCGGCAACCTGAGCGGCACGAACAGCTTCGGCACGACCTACAGCCTGCGCGACAACCTGGACACGACGTACATCGTGCCGCTGCTGGTCGCCACTAAAACCAACAACGCGCCTGACCCGCTGGATGTGCTGTCGGGGGCGTTCGCCTACACCATCAATTTCCAGAACGCCGGCACCGGCACAGCCTACGACTGGACGATCATGGACGCCATCCCCGCCGGGATTCGCATCCCCGGCGGCGGGGTCTGCACCGGCTTCGCCACCACCGCGCCGGGCGCGTTCCGCTGTACGGCGGATGCCGGCGCGATGGCCGGGACGGGCGGTTTTGTGACCATCCAGCCGGACGATGGGGCGGGCGGCCACGATGCCGCGCGGCCTTTCCCCGCCGGCGCATCGTTTAACTTTTCGTTCAATGCTGAACTCGCGCCGGACGCCACGCCGGACGAAACGCTGACCAACGTCGCCAGCGTCGAATACTGCACACAGCCCGACCCGTTTGATCTGAACCTGGACGGCCAGCCCGACCGCCGCTGCATCGGCTATCTCGACCCCGACCCGACCGTTTTTGACGGCAGCGATACCCCGCACAGCGACGAAGGCGCGCCGCCGGACTTCCCGGATTTCCAGGACTATACCGATCCGTCCAACCCCAACGGCACGGACGATTCGACGGTACATATCGTGGGCGTCGGTACGGACAAGGGGCATGTCCCGCCGAGTCATGTGCCGCCGCAGATTGCCGGCGATTACGCCACCATCGGCGAGGTGTACCAGGTGACGCTGGACGTGACCATCCCGGCGCGCACGCACCTGTTCGCCGACCCGGCGGCAGGATATGTCGAAATCATTGATACGATTCTTCATGAAGGCGTGGCCTTCTGCGATACCGCCAGCGCCATCACCGGCTGCGCCGACCCGATTCTGACTCAGCCCGGCGCGCTGGTGGTGCCGGACACGGTGGACAGCCCCACCGCGCCGAATTGGTGGCGCTGGCTGCCCGGCAGCCCTGACCCCGGCAGCCAGGTGCGGTTTTTCCTGGAGGAAATCAACAACAGCGCCTCGGACACCGACTACGCCTTCACCATCACCTTCACGATGGTCGTCACCGGGCTGGATGACGACGGTCTGACGCCGGTTTACTTCCCGCCCGCCGGCGGAGACGTGGCCGAAAACGGCTTCGTCGTGCGCTACTTCAACGACGATACGCCGACCGCGCTGGAATTCACCACGCCGGACGAACCCGACGAGATAGACATCAACCAGCCGCTCATCACGACCGATAAGGAAGCCGTGCGAATCGTGCGCGGCGGGGCCGACCTGTGCAGCAGCGCGGCGGCCTGCGACGGCGTGAGCGTCCAGGGCGGCGATACCATCTACTACCGGACGGTGTACACCAGCAGCGGCGAAACGACCGCGATGGACGTTTCGCTGATTGACCAGCTTCCGCTGTTTGTGACCTTCAACGCCGATATGGTCTGCGTGTCCAGCGCCCCGGTGGTGAGCGGCGGCGTGGTCGCCACTGCGCCGCTGGCCCCGCCCTACAGCCTGGAACTGCAAATGGACACCACCCCGGCGGGTTTGTGGGACATCGCGCCCGGCCAGACCATCACCTGCGACTACAGCGTGACGGTTCAACCCATCGTGCCGGCAGGCACAAACCTGACCAACTTCACCGACGCCGACTGGAGTACGATTGACGGCACGCCGGGGCCGAATGACCCACCGGAGCGCGTGTTTGACGATACGCCCGACGACGGAGACGCCGATGAAGATGAAGAAACCGTCCCGGTGGAAGTGCCGACGATGGGCAAAACACGCCTCAGCCCTGGGCCGACCGGCTCGCCCAGCGTTGCGCCGGTGCGTATCGGCGATGTGGTGCAGTACCAGATCACCGTACCGCTGCCCATCGGCGAAACGCGCAATCTGGTCGTGCGGGATAGCTTCGACCCCGGCCTGATTCTGTACACGACTGACCCGATTCCGTTCACCTTCATCACCAATTCTACGCCGCCGGTTAACCTGACGGTGACGCAGACGCTCAACGGCACGAATGACGGCATCGGCGCGTTCAGCGTGGACTGGGCGTTGAGCGACCCGGCCTGCGCCGCCCAGGGCGGCGCGCCGCCCTGTATCATCAACGACGGCACGCCTAACGGCAGTTCGGCGGTGGTCATCACCTTCCGGGCGGTTGTGGCCGACGTGCCGCTGAACGTGAACGGTCTGGTGCTGGATAACATCGTTTCCGCCAGCTACGTGGACGGCTACGGCAACCCGCGCACGGTGCTTGACCCCGGCCCGCTGGATGATGAAGAAGTGCAGATCATCGAGCCGGATATTCAACTCGTGAAAACCGTCGCGCCGCTGAGCGCCGACGTCGGCGACACGCTGACCTATACGGTGACGATTACCAACACGGCAGCGCCCGCCGCTAGCGACCCTGACCAGCCGACGGCCTACGACGTGACATGGGAAGATGACCTCGACCCGCGCGTGCAGTACGTGGCCGGTTCGATGATCTGCGAACTGAACGGTGCGCCGACAGCCGCCGTTGTCACCGGGACAGACCCCATCAGCGTGACCAACAACGCCGACCCGAACCTGAACGCCTGGGATTTGCGCCCCGGCGGCGTGGATACGCTGGAATGTACCTATCAGGGATTGGTCTTGCAGACCGTCCCGCCCGTCGCGGCGCTGCTGAACACCGCCGATGCCGACTGGTCGAGCCTGGACGGCACAGTCGCCGCCGGCCCGACCGACCCGAACGAACGCATCTACGACGACCGCGACCGCGACCCGCTGGTGGACTCGGACGGCGACGGCGACCCGGCCAACGATGATGATGACGGCGCGGACGACGCCGATCAGGCGCAGGCCGACGTGCCGAATCTGACGCTCGATAAAGTGGTCGGCCCGATCAGCGACCCGAATTATCAGACCGATAACCAGTACCAGCCGGGGCAGCTCATCCCCTACCAGATCACGATCGTTCTGCCGGAAGGCACGGTCAACGATCTGACCATCACCGACACGTTTAACGCCAACCTGCAATTTGAAGCCGGCAGCACGACGATCAGCAGCGTGCCGGCGGGCGTTTCTATCCAGGCCGGGCCGACGGTGGCCGGTAATACCGTCACCTGGGTGCTGAACGACATCGTATATCCCGGCACGCCCGCGACCGCCAACCCGCCTGTGTCCGGTTACACCATCACCCTCAGCTACCTAATGCGGGTACGCAGCACGGCGACCAACGGCGCGACCTATACCAACACTGCCGCCGCGCGCCACGACGCCAACAACGACGGTTTGATTGACGCCAACGACCCGCCGCCTGTGACCGACACGACAGCGGTGGGTATCGAAACCCCGATGCTGCAAGTGACCAAAACCGAAAATGACGCCGATAACCTGGTGGACGCCGGCGACGTGGTGACGTATACCGTCACGCTCAGCAATACGCGCGGTGCGACCGGCGGCATCGCCTACGACGTGTTTTTCACCGAAAACCTGGACGACGATACTGACTATGTGCCGGGCAGCATGGCCTGTAACTACGACGCCGCGCCCGCCGGCGGGCCGCTGACGCCGCTGACGCCGGTTGAGTTCGACCTGACACCTTTTGACGGTGTGGCCAACGCGCCAGAATCCGCCGCGTGGGATACGTTCCGTGTTTCCGGCGGGGCGGCGGAAAACGGCAATCCCTGGTTCCTCAACGGCGGCGACCGGATTATCTGCACCTATCAGGTGACGATTAACGCCGATGTTCGAGCGGGCGACCCGGCCATCGCCAACCGCGTGACTATGACCGCCGACACGGCGGACGGCGACCAGCCGCAGGAAGTGACCAGCACCACGCCGCAGGTGACGACTACCCTGAGCGTCCCCGCGCCCACACTGGTTAAAGACGTGGACGCGGCGGCGGCGGAATATCAGGCCGACGGCGCGTACCAGGCCGGCGAACTCGTGCCGTATGTCATCACCGTGACTGTGCCGGAAGGCCAGATCACCGATCTGAACATCACCGATACCTTCCCGGCGGGTTTCGTGTTCGTCACCGGCAGCACGTCGGTGACGACCAGTTGGGCGGCGGCGCTGACGCCGACCGTGACCGAACTGCCCGCCGGAGGGACCTGGGCGTTCGGCAATGTGGCCGTTCCCGGCACGCCCACCGGCCCGACCGGCAGCTACGAAACCATCACCATTCGTTTTCTGCTGCGCGTGACCGACGCCGCGCCCGCCGGCCCGGCGGTCAATACGGCGGGCGGTAACTTCGACCCGCCCGGCAGCACCGATACGCCGATTCCGCCGGACGATGCGACCGTCCAGGTGGCCTGGCCGGCGCTGGATGTGGTCAAGACTGTGACGCCGCTCCAGACCGATGCCGGCGACCGGCTGACCTATACCGTCGTCATTACCAACGGCAGCGCGAATGCCACACTGTATGACGTATCCTTCACCGACGACCCCAACGACTTCGTGACCGTGATCGTGGGCAGCCTGGCGTGCAGCATCGACGGCGGGCCGAATACCGACGTGGAAGTGAACCCGAACGTGGACGGCGCCGACCCCTTCACCGCCGCCGAAAACCTGGACGAAAATCTGAACGAGTGGGATTTGCCGCCCGGCGCGGTGCTGACCTGCACCTATACGGCTGTGGTGGATGCCAACGTCCCGGCCACCGGCACGCTGCTGAACACCGTGAACGCCTTCGGCAGCACCGCCAACGGCATCGCCACCGGTGAAGCCGAACTGACCGACAGCGACGACGCGCAGACGGCCACGCCAGACCCGCTGCTTGATAAAACCCTGGACAGCGCCGACACGGTTTATGCCCCCGGCGAGATCGTGCCGTATGTGGTGACGCTCACCGTCCCCGAAGGCACAATCCGCGATCTGCGCGTGACCGATACGCTGCCCGCCGGGCTGGCGTTTGAGGCCACCACCAGCGTTCTAATCGGCGGCGTGACGCCGCTGCCGCCCCTGACTCAGCCCGCTAACGGCGCGACCGGCGCGGTGACGTGGACGTTCGGCGACGTGACCGTGCCGAGCGCCGATAACACCGGCACGCTCGATTACGTGGTCATCACGCTGCGTTATACCGCCCGCGTGACCGGCGCGGCGCTGGACGGCCAGCCGCTGACCAACAGCGCCGCCGCCACCTACGACACCGGCGACGGCATGGACGACGCGCCCATCGGCCCGGACGGCACAACCATCACGGTCGAAGTGCCGACCCAGACCACCGAAAAAGCCATCATCGAGATTGACCCGGATGGCCCCGCCGAGCCGCGCCCGCCTGAACCGTTCGACCCCGGCGATACCGTCGAGGGCGGTGGGGTCATCACTTACCGGGTGGTGCTGACCAACACCCATCCGACCGCCATGCTGTACGACGTGTTCCTGCTGGAAAACCCGCCCGACGAGGTGAGTTTTAACGCCGGCAGCGTGGCCTGCAACCTGCCGGGCGCGGTCGTCACCCCGAATGTGGATGACGCCGACCCGTTCACCATCGCCGGCGGCGCGGACGAAAACAGCAGTACCTGGGATTTACTGCCGGGGCAGGCGCTCATCTGCATCTACAGCGTCACTGTAAACGTGGATATCCCGGCGGGCCTGAGCCTGACCAATGTCGTCACCGGGAACGGCTCCAGCGCCGACGGCGATGTGCCGGGCGAAGTGGATGTGATTGATGATGCATCCACCACCATCGGCACGCTTGCGCCGAGCATCGTCAAAAGCGTCGTCAGCCCGAATCCGGCGGTCGCCACTATCGGCCAGACCATCGAATACCTGCTGGCGGTTCAACTGCCCATCGGCGTGACCACCGACCTGACCGTGACCGATACGCTGGAAGGCGATAACGGCAGCGGCGGCATTGACCTGCGTTTTGATGCTCTGGTGAGCATCACACGCGGCGGCAGCGACCTGTCCGGTTCGGTGACCCAGACGGTGGCGACCAACGCCGACGGCGAGCAGGTCATCACCTGGGACTTCACCGCGCCGCTGCTGTTCGACCCGGCGGGCGCGCCGCCCAACAATGTCGAAACCGTCGAAATTCGTTTTACAGCAGTGGTAGAGGACATCGCCGCCAACGATGACGGCGACGTGCTGTGGAACTTCGTCGTTGGCGTCCTGTCGCCGGACGGCGGCGTGACCATCATAAATCTGATCGAAGACGATACCAGCGACAACGACGTGCTGCTGGCCGTCCCGGCGCTGGAAGTGGACAAAACGCACGACGACGCTAACGGCCATGTCGAGCCGGGGCAGGTCGTCACCTTCACCGTCACCGTCCGCAACGTCGGCACCGGGCTGGCGCAGAATCTCGTCCTTCAAGACCTGCTGCCCCCCGGCTGGACATATGTCCCCGGCTCAAGCCTGCTGGACGGCGCGCCGCTGGGCAACCCGGCGCAGGTTGGGCAGGCGCTCACCTGGGACTTAAACGCGCTGGTCAACCCCGACCCGGTGCTGAACGGCGTCAGTTCGCTGACGCTGGTGTATCGGGCGGCAGCGCCGGTTCCGGTCAGCGGTTCGTACACCAATTTCGCCGAAGCCGCCGGGGATGACGCGCTCGGAAACCCGATTCCTGAAGATAACACCGACCATGTGGCGAACGACACCGACCCCACCGACGACGCGACTGTGACGCTGGTGGCTTCGGCGGCCATTCAAGGGTTGGTGTGGCACGACGCGGACGCCGATGGCGTGCTGGACGGCGGCGAAGCCACCATCCCCGGCGTGACCATCCAGCTTTATGATGGCGCCGGCAACCTGATCGCCACTACGACCACCAGCGCCGCGCCGATCACCTACGCCGGCGTGACCTATCCGCCGGGCAGCTACCTGTTCACCGATCTGCCGCCCGGCAGCTACACTGTGATCGAACTCCAGGATGGGCCGATTTTGAACTGGGAAAGCACCGCCGACGCCGATACGCCGCCCGGAACGGCAGGCGTGCCGGATGACTACAATGAAATCGCGGTGAATCTGTCCGAGGGCGAAATCAGCACCGATAACGACTTCGGCGAACGTTACGCCGGGTTAATTCAGGGCTTCGTCTACCAGGACTTCGACGGGAACGGCAGCAATGCTAACCCGCCCGCCGGGACGGACAACGGTATCGCCAACGTGACGGTGTGGCTGTACGATGACGCGGGCAATCTGGTCGCCACCACGACCACCGATGCGACCGGTTTTTACCAGTTCCCGAACCTGCCGGACGGCATTTACACCGTGATCGTGGACGGCGCGGACAGCGACATCACCGGCATTGACCCGAACATCGCCCTCACGCCCGGCGCGCTGGATACGGTGGCCGGGCTGGTGGTGGATGTGCCGGGCGGCCAGCCGGTCGCCGAGGCGTACTTCCCGTACCGCGCGCCGGCGGCGCTGACCATTGACAAAGAAGGCTTCGATCTGAACGGCGCGCCGCTTGTCCCCGGCGATGTGATCGGTTGGGTGATCTGCGTCACCAACCCCGACAGCCTGCCCGCGCCGAACGTGACACTCACCGACAACATAGACACAGTGCGGCTGGCGCTGGTGCCGAACAGCATCCGTTCGGTCGTCACGGGCGGGGTTTGCCCGGCCACCGCCGCCGATGCACAGGCGCTTGTGGCCGCCCAGCCGCCGCTGCCGGATACCAACACTATCAGCGTCACGGTTGACCCGCTGCCTTCCGGCCAGAGCCTCGTGCTGTACTTTGAAACCACTGTCACCGATCCCGGCCTGTGGTCGGGCTTTGGCCTGCTGGGGCTGCTGGCGCTGCGCGGCGACCGGCGCAAACGCCTGCGCGCCATAAGCCGCTGGCTGCTGGTGCTGGCGATGATGCTGGCGCTGGTCGGCGGGCAGGTTCTTTCGCAGGAAGCCACGCCGGAAGCCACCGACCCTGCGCCCGCCGCTGAACCGATCAGCACCGAGCCGCCGACGCCGGAAGCCACGCCCGACCTGCCTGCTGCCGAACCGTCGCCGGATGTCACACCCGACCCGCCGGAACTCGTCACGCCGGATGTGCCGGAAACGCCAGAAGTGACCGAAACGCCAGAAGTGACACCAGAAGAAACGCCGGCAGCCATCGAGGAAACGCCGGAGGCCACACCGGACATCGTTGAAGAAACCCCGGAGGTGACGGCGGAAGCAACCGACGAACCGGAACAAACGCCCACCGCCGCGCCGACCGGCGGGGTCATCGCCGGGCGTGTGTACGATGACGCCGACGCCAGCCTGAGCGAAGGCACGCGCGAGGCCGGCCTGCCCGGCGTGGTGGTGATCGCCCGCTACGATGACGGCGACCGCCTGTATAACCCGGCGCTTGACCTGGAAATCGCCCGCGCCGCCACCGACGACGCCGGTTATTTCCTGATCGAAGACCTGGACGCCGGGGACTACTGGCTGGTGCTGGAGGCTGTACCGGCGGGCTACCAGGATGTGCTGGCGCTGGGCGGCAAACCGGGACAAACCCCCGCCCAGGCGATTCCTTACCATGTGGACAGTACGCTCAACAGCGCGGCAGCGGCGGCTTTGCCCGGCGGCGTCCGGTTCGCCTACGCTTTGGACAGTGACGGCGACGGCACGCCCGACGGCGTGGAAGGCCCCGGCGACCGCGACGGCGACGGCATCCCCAACATCTTTGACCCGTTCGACCCCAGCGGCATTTATTATCTGGTCAGCGATGGCAGCATCATCACCGGCCTGGAAAGCACGCTGTATGCCGATATGAACGGCGACTGCGCGCTGGATACCGCCGTTGACCAGCCCGCCGACACGGTGCAGCCGAACCCACAAACATCCGCCGACGGCGGCTACCGCTACGACATCCGCATCACCGCCGCCAGTGACCCAACGGCGCGCGGCATCCCCGACGATGGCTCGTCGCGCTGCTTCTTCCTGGATGTGAACCCCGCCGGCGCGCCGCCGCAGGCCGTTTATCCGTCGGCTGCCGTGCCGCCGCAGGTTGGCCCGTATGCCGCCGGGGGCGCGGTAGTGGCCTCGCCCCTGCCGCCCACGCCGCCGGTAGACCCGGCCACGCACCGCTACTTCCTGAGCTTCAGCATCAACACCGGCCAGGAGGATGTGATTAACAACCATATCCCGCTGGATTCGGCGGCGGTCGTGCTGGACGCCCCCATCACCAATGCCGCCACCGTCACCCGCGACGGGCGTCCGCCGGAGTCCGACGACGATACGCTGACGCTCAACAGCAGTCTGGAATGCCAGTTTGCGCCCAACGGCGCGTCCATCCTGGAGCCGGGGCAGTCCACGCTTTATACCCATGTGCTGACCAACACCGGCCAGCAGACCGATACCTATACGCTGGACTTCATCATCGGCGACCCGGCCTGGGTGCAGAGCATGAGCTTCAGCGACGGGCAGACGGTGACGCTCAACCCCGGCGATTCGCTGCCGATCAGTTATACCCTGCTCGTCCCGGTCGGGACGGGCAGCGGCACGAGCGACGTGGCGACCATCACCGCCACCAGCTCCACGCCGCCGAACCCGGATTGCAGCGCCACCAGCCTGACGACGGCGACGGCGGCCTGCATGGGCGGTATCATCTACAACGATACTGACCAGAACGGCGTGCAGGATGCCGGCGAATCCGGAATCGGCGGCGTGACGCTCTACGTCTATGATGCCGCTGATACGCTGGTGGCGACCCTGACCACCGCGCCGGACGGCAGTTATAACCTGGGCGGCCTGCCGAGCGGGACGTACCGGGTGGAACTCGACCCGGCCACCCTGCCGGACGGCACGCCGTTTTACGTCAGCCCCGATCACCCCTCGCTCACGCTCAATATCACGGCGGGGGGCGCGTGCAGCATGGGCAATTTTGGCATCGTGCTGTACGACCCGGCGCTGGTGAAAAACGGCACGCCGGACGAAGCGGCAGTCGGCGAAACCGTCACCTTCACCATCACGGCCACCAACAATTCGACCACACGCATCACCGGCGTGGTGGTGACAGACGTGCTGCCGGTCTACCTGGACTTCATCAGCGCCTCGACCAGCGCCGGCACGTACACCTTCGACGCCGGCACGAACACGGTCACGTTTAATATCGGCACGATGCTGGCCGGCGAAGTCGTGACCATGACGGTGCAGACGCGGGTGAACAGCGCCGCGCCGTCGCCGGGGACGATCATCAACCGGGCGGTGATGACCTACAACGAAGGCACGGAACAGAGCGATACCGACACGGTGCGCGTGCCGCCGCCGCCGGATGCGGGTGGCCACCTGCCGCCGACCCCTGACCCGGTGATTGACCCGCTGGCGAATAATACGCTGTCCGGCGGCCTGGCGACCGGCCTCGGCGCGGGAGCCGGCGTGGGAGTAGGGGCGCTGCCCGCCGAATACCCGCTGACGCTGCCGGTTACGGGCGTTTTCCCGGTTCAGCGGCTGCTGCTGGCGCTGGGGGTGGGTCTGGGCGTGTTCGCGCTTGGCGCGCTGGCGCTGGCCGCCTTCGCCCTGCTGCTGTTCCGCAAGCAGGTTCACCGGCTGATGCAGCGC
The DNA here is from genome assembly GCA_014338005.1 of Chloroflexota bacterium. Taxonomy (GTDB): domain Bacteria; phylum Chloroflexota; class Anaerolineae; order Aggregatilineales; family Phototrophicaceae; genus CFX2. The sequence goes on from QUBZ01000028.1 coordinate 39,504, forward strand.
GACCTGCCGCTGGCGCTGTTGGGACTGCTGATGATCTTCGCCTGCGCCGGGCTGTTGGGTGCGGGCGCGTTCGGGCTGGCCTGGCTGGCGAGCGGCTCGCCAGCGCCAGCTGCGGCGGCGCAGCCGACCGCCGCGCCGGCCGTTAATGCTTACGCGCCGACGCCCGTCCCGGTGCTGGAGGTCGGTCAGGTGCTGCCGACCGTGCCGGACGCGCTCCACCAGCCGCCAACCTCCGGCGGGCGGGCTATCACCCTGGCAAGCTGGAATGCCCGCTTCGTCCCGGCTGAAAAACCGGCCAAACACATCGTCATCCCGGCGCTGGGCATAGATACCGACCTGGTGGAAGCGCCCATCCGCAGCAATACCTGGGATGTTTCCGGCTTCGGCGACGAAATCGCCCACCTGGAAGGCACGGCCTACCCCGGCACGACCGGCAACGCCGTGCTGGCCGGGCATATCACCCATCCTGGCGGCTTCGGGCCGTTCCGCTACCTCGGTCGGCTGCAAGCGGGCGATCTGATCGTCGCTTACGGCGAGGGCGTGTTGTACCGCTATGTCGTGCGCGATGTGTATTATGTCGAACCGGACGCCATCGAATACACGCTGCCGCTGGATGGCAAGTTCCTGACGCTCATCACCTGCGCCGGGTGGGATCAACAAAGCTGGAGCTACACGCAGCGCCTCGTCGTGCGCGCCGAACTGGCCGCCGGCCTGGGATAGCGGCTGCGAATCGCGGCCTAAATCGTCTATAATGAATGGGGCATGTTATTGAACATGCCCCGATTTGCTGAAATGGACGAGGTTCGGTCGTAAGTTTTATGGGACACACCGGCGCGCTTGACCTGAACCACCACCGCGACCCACTGCTGGCGATCCTGCGGGCGGTTATCGCTCAACCGGCGCTGCGGCGCGACCAACTGGACAGCCTGCTGCGGCAGCATCCCAAAGGCCGGGACGGCATCTACAGCCGCGACGAACTCATCACGGCTTACCGGCAGTTCGCCGGGGCGGAACTGCCGCCTTTTGATGCCGCCGTGATCGAACGACTGCGCCGCAAGCCGGTACGCACCAGTTCCGGTGTCACGCCCGTCACGGTGCTGACCAAACCGTTCCCGTGTCCTGGCGAGTGTATCTTTTGCCCCAACGACGTGCGGATGCCCAAAAGCTACCTTTCCGACGAGCCGGGGGCGCAGCGTGCTGAACAGAACAGCTTCGACCCGTACCTGCAAACCTATACGCGCCTATTGAGCTACCACAACACCGGCCACCCCACCGACAAAATCGAGGTCATCATCCTGGGCGGCACGTGGTCGTTTTATCCCGAAAGTTATCAAATTTGGTTCGTCAAACGTATTTTCGACGCGCTGCACGACTTCGGCCAGGGTTTTGACCGCCGCCCGGAAGTCGAGGCGGCGCTGCGGGCGGCCTCGCAGCTTCACCCGGAGAACAACCACACCGCCGCTTTGATAGATGGCCGCCGCCTGGAACGGCGTTATAACCAGGTCGTGCAGGCCGTTTATCATGACGAAATGCGCCGCTCCCGCGAGCAGGCCGAGGCGATAGCCAGGGGGGAGCGCCCGCGTTCGCCGGTGGACGAATACGCCACCTGGAACGAACTGGAAGCCGCCCACCGGGAGAACGAAAACGCGGCCTGCCGCTGCGTGGGGCTGGTAATTGAAACGCGCCCCGATCACATCAGCGTGGACGAGGTGTTGCGCGTGCGGCGGCTGGGCTGCACTAAAGTGCAGATCGGTTTCCAGAGTTTGAACGATACGGTGCTGCGGCTGAACAAACGCGGCCACACCGTCGCTGCCACGCGGCGGGCGGTCAAACTGCTGCGCCAGGCCGGTTTTAAAATTCACGCCCACTGGATGCCCAACCTGTACGGTTCGTCGCCGGAAGCCGATGTAGAGGATTACCGGCGGATGTTCGATGACCCGGACTTCCGCCCGGATGAACTGAAGGTTTACCCCTGCTCGCTGATCGAAAGCGCCGAACTGATGCAGCGGTACGAAGATGGCTCGTGGCGGCCTTACAGCCACGACGAACTGCTGAACGTGCTGGCGGCGTGTTTCCGGCTGACGCCCGAATACTGCCGCCTGACGCGCGTCGTCCGCGATATTCCATCCACCGATATTGTGGCCGGCAACCAGATGACCAACTTCCGGCAGGTGGTGGAAAACGAACTGGCGAAAAACGGCCAGCGCAGCCCGGACATCCGCGCCCGCGAGGTGCGCTTCCGCAAGGTCGAGTCCGCCGATCTGCATCTGGACGAACTGGCCTACGACACGAGCAGCGGCGGGGAGATTTTTTTGCAGTTCATCACCGATGAGCGCGACATCGCCGGTTTTCTGCGCTTGTCGCTGCCGACCGAGCCGCCCATCACGGCGGAGCTGGCGGGCGCGGCCATCATCCGCGAAGTGCATGTTTACGGCCAGTCGCTCGAAATCGGGGAGTCGGTGCCGGGGCGGGCGCAGCATCTCGGCCTGGGGCGGCAGTTGATCGAACGCGCCACCGAGATCGCCCGCGAACGGGGCTACCAACGGCTGGCGGTGATTTCCGCCATCGGCACGCGCGAGTATTACCGCAAGCGCGGCTTTGCCGACGGCGAACTGTACCAGGCGCGAACACTGGGTTAATATTAAGATATTCCATTAGGTGGTATCTTAAGGCTACAGAATGGCTCTAACTTCTTCTCTTGCCTCTCATTTGAATAACCCTAATTGGCGTGTGGCTGCCATTTTATCTATCAACGAACAACAGTTTTCCGTGTTGCTACCCCATCTTATCGATTCTTTGTTAGATGCCGATGATGGCGTTCGATGGGCGGCTGTTATTGCGCTTGGGCGATTCCAACGACGTGATATGGCTCCAATGCTTATACCGCTGCTGGATGACTCCAGTAAATGGGTTCGAGCAGCTACCGCGCGTATACTCGGTGAGTCAAGAGTGGTAGAGGCTGTTCCTCATCTGATTAAACGTTTGTGTGACTCGGATTCACTTGCGCGAGCTGCTGCTGCTCGCGCATTAGGTTTGATCGGCCATCCATCGGCCATCTCTGGTCTCAATGGACTGCTGAGTGACACAGAGCGACTGTGGGATGATTGTGGTGAGCGAATTTGTAATGTAGCAAGACAATCGCTTCAGTTAATCTATAGACATCTTGATGCGATTCAGGCAGCCTTGAATCGTGGGGAGCAGATTCCGTCCGACCAGATGGAACGCTGGATGAGCCACCAACTCGAATTCGGCGCGGCGCGCGAAGAGCCGGTAGAGGCCGACCCCGACGCCCCGGCAGTCCTGGCTGAGTTGCCAGGTTGGTTAAAAGAGCAAACTCCGGCAGGTAGCGACCTGGACAACATTTTTGCCGTCACCGGCGAGGAATTTCCCGCCGCGCCTGCCGTGCCGGAGTCGACCGAGGAAGCGCCCGACCCCTGGGCCGAAGCCCTGGAATACGAACGCCAGCACGACGTATCCGAAGTGCCGGACTGGTACGCGCGGAACATCACCGACCCGGATCGGATCGCGGCAGTCAACAGC
>QUBZ01000174.1 GCA_014338005.1 Chloroflexota bacterium
GTCGGACAGCAGGTTGGCCTCGGCCAGGTCGCCGACGCTGCCCGTCCGGTACAACTGGAGCGCCCGGCTGGTGAGCGCCTGAAGCATCAGGCTGCGGACGGCGGCGGTTTCGTAGCTGCTGTCGGCGGCCAGGATAACGTCCAGCGTCTCAACTGCGGCGGCCCAATCGTTCAGGGAAACCGACTGCCGCGCCTCTTGCAGCAGCCCGGCCAGGTCGAAGCCGCTTCCGCCGGCTGTCGCCGCCGGGGCGGGTGGTTCAACCGTGCGGGTGGGTGGGGACGCGGCGGTCGGGCTGGGCATGGGCGTGATGGTCGGCTGGCTGGTGAGGTAAACCGCCGTCGCCGTCTGCACGAAGCCGTCCAGCCCCGGCACGCCGGGCGTCAGGGTCGCCAGATATTGCAGGCGGGCTTGCAGCAAAATCAGGTTGCCGCCGGCCACGTCGCCGGGCAGGCGGCTGATCTGTTCGTTGATAACGGCGTTCTGGGTGGCGGTGGCGTTCATCTGGGCGATACGCTGGCCGGATGTCCAGCCTGCCAGTGCCGCCAGCATGATAATCAGCCCTGCAAAACCTACCACCACCACGCCGATGAGACTCCACACCAGGCAGCCCGGCCCGCCCGCCATTGGCTCATCTGTAGGGTCAACATAAACCGGCGGCTGCCCATGCGCCGGGGTTTTAAAAGGGGAGCGTGGTTGGGTATCGTCCGGTAAAACCATGCGCTTCTCCGTCAGTCACGCCGTTTTGTCGGCGTTCGCAAAGCCAGAGGCGCATTATAACGGACGCCGAAAATGATGTACAGCGGCGCTTGCCCTACGGAAAATAACAGGGGCGCTAACGTGCGCCCCTGCGGATTCAATCGCTTCAAACAGGTTCTAAAACTACGAACCCATTTCCATCATCTGCGCGCCTTCGGGGGCGGTGGGGGCCGCCGTCGCGTTGTGCGCGCTCAGTTCCACGTCCAGCAGCAGCCGCAGCACGACCGGCTCCATCTTCGGCACATTGCCGCCAGCCGCGCCCCCGCCCATGCTCATCATGGCGTTCAGGTCAACCACTACGTTGGCTTCCAGCACCAGCCGGTGAACCCACATATCGTCCGCGCCGATCCAGCGGGTCGTTTTGATGTTGCCTTCCTGAAGCAGCATGGGCAGCAGCATCCCGATCTGCCCGACCTGCGCCATATCCGGGTCATCCGAGGCGGTCGCCAGGTTGGTCAGAACCTTCTGGAACTCCGGCGAGGACAGCAGCGGCACGAAGTCAACCTTCGACTCGAAGGCGTACATCTTCTGGCCCATCATCTCGGCATCGGCCAGGCGCGCCTGGCTGGTGAAACCCTGGACGCTCATCAAAGCGGCCAGATCTTCCGGCGACAGGCCGGAACCGGCCAGCAGAGCGGTCGGGTCGGCAGCCGCGCCCATCGCGCCCATATCGCCTTCCATCAGCGCGGCGGGGTCAACCGGCAGGCCCGCCATGCCGGCGCTGTCCAGAAATTCGGAGAGCGGGACGCCCATCCACTGGCCGGTTTCCGGGTCTTTGGCATAAAACACGCCGTCCACGATCACAAAGCTGGATGTGCCGGACTGGTCATCCGTCCCGGTGCCGGTGATGCTGCCGTTGACATCCATCGCCATCGCAAAAGCGGCCATCGGGTCGGCAGCGGTGGGGTTTATCACCAGCGGGCTGTTGGCCGCGTCGGCGGTAACGGTCAGCGCCTGGGGAGCGCCCTCGCCGGTCGTCCCCAACAAACCACTCAGCGATTCCAGACCGGTCAGACTCAGATTAAATTTAAAGCCCAGGGTGAACGAGGTCATCTCGGCAAGTTTCGCATCTGCCGCTTTTACGATCTCGCAGTCAGCACCGGACAGCCCCAGACAGGGGTCCATCATATCCTGCGCGGCGGCGGGGAACAGCGTCAGCGCCAGCGCAAAAACCAGAAAAACCGCTAAAAGACGTGACTTCATGAACAGTTACTCCTTAGGTGTATAACTACTCACGGCGTGTAAGTGCCTGATTGTCATTATAGTTGCAATTTTTACCCCGAACAATCGTCAAAGGTGCTAAAAACCTGTTAAAACTTTTTTAGCCCTCCTGCGTAGGGGCGGCCAGCAGCGCGGCCACGCGCCGGACGATCATCTCCCCGACGGCGGCCTTGCTCATCAGGTCGAGCGACTCCTGCCCGCCGGCGGCGTCCAGCAGTATCACGCGGTTAGTATCCACCTCGAAGCCGGCGTCCTCGGCGGTGATGTCGTTCGCTGCCAGCAGGTGCAGCCCCTTACGCTCCAGTTTGGCGCGGGCGTTCGCCAGCAGGTCGTGGCTTTCCGCCGCGAAGCCCACTACCACACGGGGGAAGCCGGTATCCGCGCGCCGTTTTTTGACCACCAGCAGAATATCCGGCGTCCGCGCCAGCGCCAGCACCGGCGCGTCGTTGGGGTCGTCGGTCTTTTTGATCTTTTGGGCGGCCACATGCTCCGGCGTGAAGTCCGCGACGGCGGCGGCCATCAGCAGGGCGTCGGCATCGCCGGTGTGTTCCAGGACGGCGTATAACATTTCCGCCGCGCTGTTGACCGGGACGACCGTCGCGCCGACCGGGGCAGGCAGGTGTTGGGCCGCGCTGATGAGGACGACCGTTTTGGCGCCGGCGTCCAGCGCCGCCTGCGCCAGCGCGTAGCCCTGTTTGCCGCTGGAACGGTTGGAGATGTAACGCACCGGGTCAATCGCCTCCCGCGTGCCGCCGGCGGTGACGACGATTTTGCGCCCGTTGAGCGTCCCGCCCCGTCCTAGCGCCCGCCGCAGGTGGCCGATCAGGGCGGGTGTTTCCGGCAGGCGGCCTTTGCCGACCAGCCCGGAAGCGAAGCGGCCTTCGTCCGGCTCGATCACCTGTACGCCGCGCCCCTTGACCACGCGCAGGTTAAACTGCGTGACGTCGCTTTCGTACATGCCGCCGTCCATCGCCGGCGCGATCACCAGCGGGCAGCGGGCGGCCAGCGTCGTCAGGCTCAGCAAATCGTCGGCCAGTCCGTGCGCGATTTTGGCAAGCGTGTTGGCGGTGCAGGGCGCGATCAACAGCACGTCCGCGCCTTCGGCCAGGCCGACATGGGCGATGTGGGTGGGCAGGCTGCCGCTGCTGTCCGCCTGCCACATGTCGGTATACACCGGATGCCCGGTGACGGACTGGAACGCCAGCGGCGTGACGAACTTCTGCGCGGCGGCGGTCATCAGCACGTCCACTTTCGCGCCGGCCTGCGTCAGCTTGCTGGCGAGGTCAACGGCCTTGTAGGCGGCGATGCTGCCGGTGACGCCGAGGATGATCCGTTTGTTGTCGAACAAAGTGATTTTTTGTTGAGTCATGATTTAATCTTCAGTTAGCTTGCGGAACATCGTGTAATATTTGCGCGGCAGCTTCGTTACCATAGGGTGTGATGATTTTGCAGCTTCGCGCCAGGAATGATTGTACCTGATTTTGAATGCGTGCTGCCGGGCTGCCCATCCCATCCCAGGGCAATCGCATGAAGATACCTGGCCTCTTAGTTGTGCCGTTCGCCTTTTGACCTCATCCCCAACACCCAATGGGGGAAGGGAGCCGGGGGGATAGATATTAACAGGCCGCAGCAAACCGGCGCGGCCTGCGTTCTTGTTACCCGACCGTCACCACCACACCCCAGACAGCCGCGCTGCCATCCGACCCGGCGGAAAAAAGCAGTGTGCCGTCCTCGCTGAAAACCAGCTTCACCACCGGCGCGGCCTGGGCCGGCAGCGCCACCTGCGGCATGGTCACGCCGGTGACGGCCCCGCCGCTGCCGACCGCCCACAGGCGCACCGTCCGGTCTTCGCCGCCCGCCGCCAACAGCCCCCCGTCCGGGCTGAAGGCCAGCGCATAGGCCGCGCCGGAAGCGCCGCCCAAACGCGCCCGCTCCCGCAGGCCGCCGTCGGGCGCGGCGTCCCAGACGACGATCAGACCGTCCGCCCCGGCAGTCGCCAGCAGACGCCCGCTCGTATCAAAAGCGACCGCGCTCACGCCGCCGGGGTGTACGGGCAGCGTAGTGGAAATGACCGCGCCGGTCTGCGCGTTATAAACCATCACTTCGCCGGCGGGGCTGCCCAAAACCGCCGTTTTGCCGTCCGGGGCCAGCGCCGACGCGCCGGTCAGCCCGCCGAAATTCCCCACCAGTCCCAACAGCGGCGCGTTTTCCGCCGTAATGCGCGCGCCCGGCGCGGCTGCCGGGGACGAGTCCGACACCGGCGCGGCGCTGCATAAAATCACGATCTGCCGGTCGGCAGAAACGCGGTAATCGTAAACTGTGTCTTCATAGGTCAGTAAAAATTGCAGCCCCGGCGTGAGGACTGCCGCATACGCCGCGCCCGGCTGCGGGCAGCCCAGGCTGGCATCGGGATACGTCCCCTGGGTGTAGCTCCACAGCGCCAGGTCGTTGAGGCTGACGGTGCGCCCTACCTGCTGGCTGAGGTCGGCCAGGGCGCTTTCGATGGCCTGGGGGGCCTGCGCCCGCAGCGCCAGCGGCAAAACCATCCCGATCAGCAGCGCGAAACTCACAAGGCGTCTGAACATCGTCCCTTCTCCTTCCCGCTAAATGCGCGCGATTTTTCACGCGATTCTAACACAAACGGCGGGGTCACTCGGCGGGACGCTGGAGAATGTCCCGCACCTGCTCGCGGACGGTTTCCCGCGCCAGCAGCAGCACCGTATCGCCGGCGTTAATCAGCGTGCCGCCGCCGGGGACGATCATTTCGTCCTGCCGGCCCACCAGCACGATCAGCGTATCGGGCGGCAGGTGCAGGTCAAGAATAGACTTACCCACCGCCGCCGACCGCTCCGGTATGGTCAGTTCGATCAAGTCGCCGGCAATCGGCCCGTCGCTCATCATGTAGGCCAGCGGCGACCGGGCCGCCGCCTCCGGCGACTGCACCCGCAGCAGCCGCGCAGCGGGTACGATGGACATGCCTTGCAGCAGCACCGAGGTCAGCACGATGAAAAAGACCAGGTTAAAGATCAGATCGGCGCTGCCCACCCCCGCCAGCAGCGGAAAGGTCGCCAGCACAATCGGCGCGGCCCCGCGCAGCCCCACCCAGGCGACGAACAGCTTTTCGCGCCAGCTCATCCGCGCCGGCAGCAGCGCCGCCAGCACGCTGGCCGGGCGGGCGATGAACATCAAAAAGGCCGCCACCAGCAGCCCCGTTCCGGCGATGGACGGCAGTTCGGACGGAAACACTTGCAGGCCCAGCGTCAAAAACATCACAATCTGCATCAGCCAGGCGATGCCGTCATGAAACCGCAGCAGGCTGCGCCGGTGGATGAAATCCGCGTTGCCCATCACCAGCCCGGCCAGATACACCGCCAGAAAGCCGTTGCCGTCCAGGGAAGCCGTCAGGCCGTAGGTTAAAAACACCAGCGCCAGCGTCAGCACCGGGTACAGGCCGTCATATTCCAGGCGCAGCCGGTTGATGACCTGCACCGCGCCGCGCCCCATCACATAACCCAGTACCGCGCCCAGCGCCATCTGCCGGACGAAAAACAGCGCCAGATCGTTTAATGCCATGTCCGGGTTTTGCAGCAGTTGGATCATGCCGATGGTCAGGAACACGGCCATCGGGTCGTTGCTGCCGGATTCGAGTTCCAGCAGCGGCTTCAACCGCGCTTTGAGATATACCCCCCTGCCGCGCAGCAGTGTTAACACGGCAGCGGCATCGGTTGAGGAAATAATAGCGCCC
>QUBZ01000029.1 GCA_014338005.1 Chloroflexota bacterium
CGTTGCGGCCATCCGGCAGGAACGCCAATCCATTCACCGCGCCGGCAGTAATCCGCCGCAGTTCCTGGCCGGTTTCCATATCCCACAGGCGCAGCAGGCCGTCCGCGCTGGCGGCCAGGATAGCGCGTCCATCCGGTCGAAAAACCACGCTGTCAACGCGGCTCTCGGCTTCAATCCGGCGAATCGGCGCGTCGTCCGCCACCTCCCACACCAGAATATGGGTATCGGTCGAACCCGATACAATACGGCTGCCATCCGGGCTGAAAACCGCTTCGACTACTGGCCCCGTATGCCCTTTCAGTTCTCGCACCATGTCGCCGCTGGTCACGTCCCACAGGATCAGTTTGTTATCGGCGCCGCCGGAAACCAGTAACGCGCCATCCGGGCTGAAGGCCAGCGTGCCGACCGTATTGGAATGACCACTTAACTGCCGCAGCGGCCTACCGGCAGCCACATCCCATAGAATGATTGTCCCCCCTTCCGCACCAGATGCAGCTATATCGCCCAGCGGATTGATTGCCACCGACTGCACCGGCATAGAGTGTCCCAACAGCTTGCGGATAATATCCCCGGAATCCATATCCCAGATAATCACGCTTCGATCCGCCGAGCCGGACACCAGTTTACTGCCGTCCGCACTAATCGCGGCAGATGTCACAATGTCGGTATGCCCTTCACCGTTTCCATCAAAACGCCGGATTTCTTCCCCCGTTTTTACATCCCACAGGATGATACCATCCAGCCCCGCGGACAGCAGCCGCGCGGCATCCGGGTTAAGCGCCACGCGCCGCACCGGTTGGGTATGTCCCAGGAAAGCGCCCAACTGCGCGCCGTTCGCAAGCTGCCACAGCCGCAAGGTCTGATCGCCGGATGATGACAGCGCCGACCAGCCCTGCGGCGAAACCGCCAGCCCGGTCACAAAATCGCTGTGGCCGAAAAACTGGTGCAGCAGCGTGCCGCTTTTATCCCACAGCGCCACGCTGTTATCATTCGCGCCCGAAACAATGTATTCGCCACCGGCCAGAAAACCAACCCCCACCACCCATTTGCTGTGTCCCTGAAACCGGCGCAGTTCCTCGCCCGTCGCCACGTCCCACCAGCGCACGGTGGAATCGCCCGAACCGGACAAAAACGTCTTACCATCGGCGCTGAAGGCGACCACCGCCACGCCCCATTCATGCCCCCGGAAGCGCCGGATAATGCGCCCCGTTTCGACATCCCACAGCACAATCGTCGTATCGTCCGAGGCGGACAGGAACGTTTTACCATCCGGGCTGGAGGCCACACTCAAAACGTAAGAAGTATGGCCCGCATCCAGCGTGACCGCTTCGGGGTCGCCATAGCGGCGGATTAAGCTGCCACTCTCAACATCCCACAGCACAATCGTTTTATCGTCGGCCCCGGCCAGGAACGTTTTACCGTCTGGGCTGAAGGCCACACTGTTGATCCAGCCGGATTGTTCTCCCTCAAAACGGCGAATTTCTGCTTTCGACTCCAGGTCCCACAGCCGCACCGTTCCATCCCGCGAACCTGACAGCGCCATCCGTCCATCCGGGCTAAAAGCGACCGACATGACGGCATCCGTATGGCCTTCCAGCACGTCCAACGGCTCGCCGGCTGCCATATCCCACAGTCGAACCGTGTTATCGCTTCCGCCAGACAGCGCCCGGCTGCCATCCGGGCTGATGGCAGTGCAGCGCACCTGGTTGGTATGGCCCACAAAAACCTTCTGCGTGCCAGGCCCGAAAACCGCGTCGTACAAAACCTGCTGCGACTGCGGCGGCGGGTTATTCATATCGTTCGCTGCCAGCGCCAGCGCAATAGCAAGATCGGTATACCCCCGGTCGGCCTCCAACCGCGCGCTGGCCGCCAGCGCCAGGCTGTATGACTCCTCGGCGCTCCGTTCCGCCCGCACCTGCGCCGTCGCCCGAAAGTTGCTCTGCTGGTTCGCCTCATTGAACCCGATGAAAGCAGCTACTGCCAGAACGCCCATCAGCAGCGCCAACACAACGGCGGCGGACAGGAACATCTGCTGCCGGCGCTGTGCCGCCTTGCGACCGGCGAAGATATAGCGGGTGTGCAGTTCGGTCGGCTCAGGAATTTTGCTCAACCCCGCAGAAAGCCATAGTTCCGCTTCCTGAATTTCCTTGCCTTTAAGCAAAAAGCTGTCGTCAAACCCCTTGCTCTCCCACTCTTTAGCGCGCAGCAGCAGCCGCGTGTGCATCCGGCTGTGCGCGAAATCGGCTTCCAGCGCCGCGCGAACCTTCGGAAACGCTTCCTCAAAGGTGTTGGCATGGCCGGCGTGTTCGCAAAAATAAATCCAGTTTACATGGCTGATACCCTGTGGAACTTGCTGGCCTTCAAACTTCCGCGCCACGACCGGCACGAGACGTTTGTTCAGTTGAATTGCGTATGCCAGTTCGTTCAGGCAGTAGTCCGACTCCAGATAGTCCGGGCTGAGTACAGCGATAAACGCATCCGCCCCCTCAATGCCGCGCCGGATGTCCTCGGTAAATTCGACACTTCCAGGTGGAATATCTTCCCAGTCCACCCATATTTCACGCTCTTCAGCCTTTAAGGCTTCATAGATTTGTTTGGTCAGTTCAACATCTTTGCGGCGGTAAGAAATAAAAACGTCACTGTAGTCGCTGGCAGCCATACACCATCTCATCCACTCACCGGCAGTCGTTATCCATAGATTGTACGCCGCAACCCTTGAATTCCACAAACCGCCGTATTTTTCCACATTTCCATACCCATACCAAACCAAACGCCGCCGGCATCGGCCAGGCGGCGTTAACACGATCATCGTGAAAATCTACTTCAAAGTCAGTTCTCCCTATACAGTTTTGGAAACAGAATGGATGCCGGTTGCCCCGCTTGGCCTTACCCCGGCGACCATCTCGATCTGAGGCGTGCCGTCACTTTCGATGCAGCGCACCGCAAAACGGTGTTCGCCAGCCTCAAACGGCCAATCATAACGCCAGATCACCCAGGTTTTGTCGGACAGTGGGCTGCGGAGCTGCGCTTCCACCCAATCGCCGCCATCCACCTGCACTTCGACGCGCGCAATCCCCCGCGCGCCCGCCCAAGCGATGCCGCCGATCGGGATCAGCATGCGGTCGCTGTCTTTATAGGCTGCCTCGGCAGCGACTGTATCAATCACGGAAGTCGCCCGCACCCGCGCTTCTTTATCCCAGCCGCGCCGCACCCAGTAGCCTTCCTCCCAGGCAGAGATGAACTCCATCTCGGTAATCCACTTGGGCTGTTTCATGCCGTACAGGTCAGGGATGTGGATCCGCAGCGGCGCGCCATGCCGTTCGCGCAGCGGTTCGTTGTCCCAGGCGTAAGTCAGCATCACGCGCTCATCCTGGCGAATCACATCCAGCGCCACCACTTCATCAAATCCATCCGCCGCCTTAATTTTAATGTGCGCGGCCTCCGGCAGTGGTTTGACGCGCTCCAGAATGCGCTGCATACTCGTTCCCGTCCACAGCGTCGTGCTGATGAGGTCGCCGGCCAGCCGGTTAGAAATGCACGACATGGTGATATACTGGCTCATCGGCTCGTAGCCCTGGATTTCATCCAGCGTCAGTTCCAGCGGTTCCTCCACCAGCCCGGTGATTTTGAGCGTATAATTTTCCAGGTCAATACGCGGCGGCCCGCCTGTGTTGATGTCAATCCGATAATGCTGGTCAAGCGGCGTATATTCTGGCCGTGTGCCGGGCGCGGGACTCACGGCATTATCCACATTGGGGAGTGCTGCGGCATTTGTTTGAATCGGTTCTTCAGGCGGCGCAGATGGCGTATTCCTCAGCAGCGCGCCCAGCCCCGCCCCTACCACTGTAATGGTGGCCGCAGCGCTGCCCAGTTGAATCAGGAATTGGCGGCGGTTGAGCGCCGTCGCCGAGGCTTCCGTTTCGGCAGTCGGGGACATCGCCGACAGGCGGTAAAATGTATAACCGGCTGCCAGCCCCCATCCGGCAAACACCGCCGCCAGCCAGGCCAGACTCACTACTGGCGCTGCTGTCGCCGTCAGGTTGAGCGATGCGCTGATTGCCATCATCGGCAGCCCGAACAGGCCGCCCAGAACCAGCCCCGAAAGCAGGCCGCCGCGCCGCCGCGCCGCCGAACGTGCCAGCGTCCGCCGCGCAATCGAAAAGTAGATGACGCTGGAAACAGCCGCCAGCAGCACAAATAACCCGACCGCCATCAACTGCTCGGCCAGTTTGGCCGTATCATCCGTCGGGCCGAGGTTCAGCGCCCGGATGGTATCTACCATCAGGTCAATACCGAACGTCAGCAGCCCGCCCGGCAGCGCACGCGCCGTCAGGTCGAACAGGTCAAAAGCCGGGAACGGCGTTCCAACTGCACCCGCCCCGGCGAACAACAGCGCCGTCAGCGCCGCTGCCAGCAGAATGCCCGCCCAAATAATCGTCCCGGTAGAAGTTTTCGTTCCCATACAGCACACCTCATAATGATAATGAGGGGCGCAGCAGAGTGCGCCCCTGACGAACTTCAGCCTGCCTTAACCGCCCGGTTCTTCCATCATCATGTCAGCCGACAGCGTTTTGTACAGGAAGGCCTCAATCTCGGCGCGCAGGTCGGTACACGCCGTGTCCTCGCCCTCGATATTGCCCGGCGACAGCAGCATCATATCGCCCCCCATCATCTCTTCTTCCATCATGGCTTCTTCGGACTCCATCATCTCGCCTTCCATCTCGGCCATCATCGCATCAAAGAGCGGCGCGTATTGGCCTTTTTCAAAGGTTGAGACATCCATCATCGAGTGGAATCCGTAATCATGTTCCGCGATGTACAGCAGCAGGATTAAAGTCGAATCGCAGGTATGGGTCATCATCTCATCCTGCGCCTGCGCCACCCCACCGGCAACCAGCGCGGCAGCCATCACCATCACCAGCGCGACAACAAAAAACCGAGTACGCATCGAACAACCTCCTTAACATAAACTTCGATCAATCGTCCCTTCGGACACAAGGAGGTTATCAGCAGGTTCTAACGGTCAGGTTACGCGCAGCTTACGTGAAGATTACGGGAGGATGAAGGTAAAGGTAGTGCCGCGCCCGGCTTCGCTGGTCACATTGATGCTGCCGCCATGCGCCTCGACAAACCCCCGCGCGATTGCCAGCCCCAGGCCCGTCCCCCGGTCGCCGCTGCTGCCGCGTGCGCGGGAACGTTCGCCCCGGTAAAATCGCTCGAAAATACGCGGCTGGTCTTCAGCCGGGATAACCGAACCTGTGTTATGCACGCTCACCTGTACGCCGGCGCCGGCCCGGCGCGCGCTGATCGTCACCTGACCATCCGGCGGGGTGTGATGAATGGCATTATCCAGCAGGTTATACAGCACGCGCTGAATTTTATCCGGCGCAATATAAACCCCCGGCAGTCCGTCCTCAATATCGCTGATGACGGTTACATTCCGCTGCGCCGCCCGCGCGCTGATGCTGTTTAACGTGTCACCGATCAGATTCGATAATGATGTAAGTGTACGTGTCAGGTTCAGGTGTCCCGCGTCCATCTGGACGATCTCAAACAGATCATCAATCAGCCGCCCCAGATGTTCGACCTCGCGGTGAATCTGCTGCCGGTAGCGTATCATCGTCTCCGGGTCGGTCACTACCCCATCCAGCATGGCCTCGTTCATCGCCCGCACGGCGGCCACCGGCGTCCGCAGATCATGGGATGCCCACGCCACCAGATCACGGCGGCTCTGCTCCAGCAGCTCTTTTTCGCGGTCTATCGCCTCTAGCTGCGCCGCCATCTGGTTGAACAGCGCCGCCAGCTGCGCCAGTTCATCGTTGCCCTCGGCCTTCAACCGGGTGTGCAGTTCACCCCGCGCCAGCCGTTGTGCTGCCTCGCCCAATATATGAATACGTTCAATCAGCGAACCGGCGATCAGCAGCGCCGAAATCACCGCGATCATCCCGGCGAAAATCAGCAGCCCCGTCGTCAGCACCAGATCGTGCGCGCTGATGAACATCAACTGCGCCGTGACAAATACGTTAAGGAACACCAGCAGCACCGTCAGCAGGATGATCGCCAGCAGCGTCCAGCGCAGGCTGTTAAACCACTGCGCCAGCCGTTTTTTGTACAGCACGTACACCACACCGACGGTCGCGCCCCCGCTGCCGCCCATGAACAGAAACAAAAGCCGCATATCCTGAAGCGGCGGATTCAAAACCGGCACGACCACAATCATTGCCGCTGCAAACGCAGCCACCACCGTGATGATAAGCGCCAAGAGCGGATAAAGGTTAATTCGGGTCAAATTTGTAGCCTACGCCTCGCACCGTATGGATATAAGTTGGGTCGGACGGGTCGGGTTCAATTTTTTCGCGCAGCCGCCGGATGTGGACGGTCACGGTGCTTTCGTCGCCGTAAAACTCGTAACCCCACACCTGGTTCAACAGCTGATCCCGCGTAAGCACCTGCTGGGGATGCCGCGCGAAAAACCACAGCAGATCAAACTCTTTGGCCGTCAGCGTCACCGGCTCGCCGCGAAGTGTCACGACGCGCCGCAGCGGGTCAATGTGCAGGCCAGCGAACGCCAGCGGCTGCCGCGCCGGTTCGCCGGCGGACGCGCTGCGCCGCAGCACCGCCTTCACCCGCGCCACCAGCTCGCGCGGGCTGAACGGTTTGACCACGTAATCATCCACACCCAATTCAAAACCGGTGATGCGGTCAATCTCGTCCCCGCGCGAAGTCAGCATGATGATCGGCACGCCGCCCAGCGCCCCCTGGTACTCCGGCGCGTTCCGCAGCGACCGCGTGATGGTGAAACCGTCCAGACCCGGCAGCATGATGTCCAGCAAAATCAGGTCTGCCGGTTTTTCGCGGAGTTTTTCCAGCGCCTCCGGCCCGCTTTCGGCCTCCACCACCAAAAAACCATCCAGTTCCAGGTAGCGCCGGACGACCTCCCGCAGCGTGTTTTCATCGTCAACGATATAAATCACCTGCGTTTTACCCATAAAACTACCCTCAAAAGATTACGCGCCTCTTACAGGCAGGCGCTTGTCGGGCGCTCGCCCCATTTTTACCCCACGCGCCGAATGGATGCGATACAATGTGACAAAAAAACGAGGTGCGCGATGATTCGACTGGCGTTTTTACTGCTGCTGGTGCTGTTCCCCACCGCCCTTCTCGCTCAGGATACCACCGTCATCGGGCCGGACAGCTACCCCGAAGGCATCAGCCCGCTAACCGGCCTGCCGGTAGACGACCCCGCCTACCTACAGCGGCGTCCGCTCAACATCAAAATCAGCAATTCCCCGGCTTATGTGCGCCCGCAGTCCGGCCTCAACAGCGCCGATGTGGTCTGGGAACACCTGGTCGAAGGCGGCGTCACGCGCTTTACGGCCATCTTCTACAGCCACGCCGTAGACCATGTGGGGCCAATCCGCAGCGCCCGTCTGGTGGACATCCCGCTTACGCGCATCTACGGCTCGCTGTTCGTCCACTCCGGCTCCAGCACCGGCACGCTTGACCGGCTGCGCCAGGACGCAGTGATGCCCTCCCGCAACTTCGGCGGCGGCGGCTGCCCGCCCCTGTGCCGCTTCCCGCGTGAAGGGCTGGCCTTCGAGCATACGCTCTACGGCGATACCGAAGCCTTCTACCGGCGCGCCGCCGAAATCGGCCTGAACACCACGCCCGACCCCATCACCGGCATGGCCTTTTCAGCCGCCGTACCCGCCGGCGGCCAGCCCGTCACCGGCGTCAACATCACCTACCGCAATACCGAAACGCAGTGGGCATATGAAAGCGGGCGCTGGCTGCGCGCCCAGGACGGCGAGCCGCACTTCGACGCCCTCACCAATACCCAGGTCAACGCCGCCAACGTCGTCGTGCTGGAGGCCAACCACATCGAACAGCCGGTGGTTTATGACGGTTACTGGGGCGCGGCCAACTACGCCTTCGAGGTGGCCCTCACCGGCAGCGGCCATATCTACCTGTTCCGCGACGGCCAGGTCTTCGAGGGGCAGTGGCGGCGGGAAAACGACACCGCGCCGCTGTATTTTTTTGACCTCGACGGAAACGTCCTGCCCTTCAAACCCGGAACGACCTTTTTTAACCTGGTGCCGCGCTGGGCCGATGGCTACCAACTGACCATCTTCCTGGCCGAGCCGCTGGCTGCCGCCGTTTTGCCGGACAGCATCGTCCTGCGGAACGGTCCCGGCCAGGGTTACGGCCAGAAAACTTTCGCCCGGCGCGGCGATTCGCTGGCCCTCATCGGGCGCGACTGGCGCGGCAGATGGGCGCAGGCGCTGCTGCCGGACGGCGCGGTGGCCTGGGCCGCCGCCGACCTGCTGGACATCGCCGGCGACCTCAACCGCCTGCCCGCCGTGCGCTCCACCTTTGAATAACCCCGCGCCCGGCTGAAGCGTTTTCGGGGCGGGTTCGGCGGGACTGCCCCCTACACCTCCAACCGCGCTCGCGCGGCGGCGATTTTCTCTGCGAAATAACCGGCGTAATCGTACCCCATCTGCGCGTAATACCGCTGCGACTCCTCCCAGCAGACGATAGCCTTTTCCCACTCCTCCAGCACTTCGTAGGTCAACCCCAGGTTGTTCTGCGTTGCAGCGTAAGCCAGCGGCGCCGCCTCCGCCGTCCGGTACACCAGCGCCGCTTCATAACACCCGATCGCCCGCTTCAGATTGGCCGCCCGCTCTTCCAGCCCCGCCAGCTCGCTGTAGGCAGTCCCCAGGTTGTTCTGCGTCATCGCGTAAGCCAGCGGCGCCGCCTCCGCCGTCCGGTACACCAGCGCCGCTTCAGGTTCTCCCGGCGGCTGCCGGTCGGCAGGCGAACATACAGGTTGCCCAGGCTGTTCTGCACGCCGGCCTGCAAGGCGGCATCTTCAACCCCCGCCAGCGCGCCCGCCGCCTTTTCCAGCCAGGCCCGCATCCGGTCGAACTGGCCGCGATTGACGAGAAAATCCGAACAGGCTTCGTACAGCCAGTAGGCTTTTTCCGGCCGGCCGCCCCGCATGGCCCAGTCGAAGGCCGCCGCCAGGTTGTCGCTTTCCACCGCCAGCCCCAGGTAATCCTGGGTTTTGTCGTGCCGCCGCGCCAGCGCATAATAATAGTCGTAGTGGGCCGGGTTGGCGCTTTCGTCCGGCTCCAGCACGGCTTCGGCCAGCAGGTCGGGCGTGTAACGCTCGCGGTCAAGCTGGAGCAGGTTCCAGCGCCGCAGCGCGCCCAGGCTGGGGCTGCCCACGCCTACCAGGGCCTCCGCCGCCGCTTCGGTGAAGCCGCCCCGGCACACCAGCAGCCGTTTGAAGTCCGCCACCACGCCCACCCCGGCGCTGTTTTCGACCAGGCGCAGGGTGCTGTGCAGCACGTCTTCCAGGACGGCCTGCATATCCTCGCCGGTGTGGGTTTCCAGCATCCTCAGCACGGCGTTCAGGCTGTTTTCCGCCAGCCAGCCGACGGCGTATTTCATCAAGCGCGGGTGACAGTGGGCCTTTTCGGCAAATTCGCGCTCCCGCCCCTGCATCAGCGCCTCGTAACCCTGGGCTTTCGCCATGTCGCGCGCGATCTGTTCGGCGGCCTCCGGCGTCAGGCGCTCCAGCGGGTAGGCGCGGTTGAAGTGGCGGCACTCGCGCCACTGTTCGCGGCTGGTCATCACCGCGCGCGCCCCGCCGGTGGTGGGGTAGTGTTCCAGCCGCCGGGCGATGGCGGCGCGGTGGGCCGCCGGCACGCTTTCGGCATTATCCAGCACCAGCAGAACGCGCGCCCCGGCTAGCGCCGCCCAAACCGCATCCGGCGGGTCGGTCGGCGGCAGGTTCAAATGCTGGCGCAGGGCGGCGGCCAGGTCGTCTTCGGTGGTTTTATCGCTCAGGCGCAGCCACAGCACGCCGCCGGTGAACTCCGCCGCCGTCACCGCCAGATCAACCGCCAGGCGGGTTTTGCCGGTTCCGCCGGTGGCCGTCAGCACCACCAGCCGCCGGCCTTCTTCCAGCAGCAGGCGTTTGACTTCCCGCAGATCGGCGTCGCGCCCCCGCATCGGCACGTCCAGGTCGCCGTAGGGGAACGGCCCGGTGATGCGCGTTTCGGCGCGCGCGGCGGGGTCGTCCGGGCGCAGGTCGCGCCGTCCCTGGATGGCCGCGATCAGGGTTTTCATGCCCCGGTCAAAATCGCCCAACAGGTCTACGTACTGCTCCGTCTTCAGCCGCCAGGGGAAGGTTTTCTTCTCAACCGGCGCGACGAGCGCCACGTACAGGCGGCGTCCGGGCTGGTTGAGGAAGTGCCACCATTCCGCCTCACAGTTGGCGTTGGCGGCGCTCTCCGGCGACAGCACAAACACGCAGTACGGACGGGCGTGCAGCGCCATCTGAATTTCCTGGTTCCAGTTGTCGCCGCCGGTGATGTCCAGGTGGTCAACCCAGGCATCCAGCCCCGCGCCTTCCAGGGC
This sequence comes from Chloroflexota bacterium, assembly GCA_014338005.1. Classification (GTDB taxonomy): domain Bacteria; phylum Chloroflexota; class Anaerolineae; order Aggregatilineales; family Phototrophicaceae; genus CFX2. The sequence goes on from QUBZ01000029.1 coordinate 10,429, forward strand.
GTCGTGCAGCCGGGTTACAATCGCGTCATCGCCGCTCGCGTGCGAAATGAAAATAAATTCGCCGGTCATGTGGTGGTGTCCCCCTGCTGCCGCATTTCTTATCGCTCTGGTGTCTATTGTACCGTGAAACAGGTTTAATTTCGCCGTTTTGGCGGCGGTTGGGTATAAATAAACCCGACTCGAAAACGTCTGACATTCAGGTTTCACAATTTTCGCCAGAAGGACGCTCTTATGCTTGCCTCGCACCTGGAACAGGAAATTAACGAACAGCCGGACGCGCTGCGCCGGCTGCTGGATGAAGAAGCCGCCGCCGTCCGGCATTTCGCGGACGCCATCCGGCGCTTCAACCCGGCCTTTGTCTGCATCGCGGCGCGCGGCACGTCGGACAACGCCGCCCGCTATGCCCAATACGCGCTCGGCATCCTGGCGCGGATGCCGGTGGCGCTGGCCGCGCCGTCCATTCACACGCTGTACGAAGCCCCGCCGAACCTCGCCCGCGCGCTGGTGATCGGCATCTCGCAGTCCGGGCAAGGGCTGGATGTCACGCGCGTGGTGCAGGATGCCCGCGCCCAGGGCGCGCTGACCATCAGCATCACCAACGACGCCGCTTCGCCGCTGGCGCTGGCCGCCGAACATCACCTGTACCTGCACGCCGGCGATGAAATCAGCGTGGCCGCCACCAAAACCTACACCGCCGAACTGACTGCCGTCGCCATGCTGGCCGCCGCGCTCACCGGCTCCGAACCGCTGGCCGCCGATCTGCGCGCCCTGCCCGATCAGATCAGCGAGACGCTGGCGCTTTCAGAAAATATCGCCGCCTGGGCGGAACGCTACCGCTACATGAGCCAGTTCGTCACCATCGGGCGCGGTTATAACTACTGCACCGCCTTTGAGATCAGCCTCAAGGTCAAGGAACTGTGTTACGTCACCGGCGATGGTTACAGCGAGGCCGACTTCCTGCACGGCCCAATCGCCCAGGTGCAGGCCGGTTTTCCGGTTATTGTGGTCGCGCCGTCCGGTAAAACCCTGCCCGCCATGCTCGATTTTCTGGCGAAAGTCCGGGAACGGCAGCCGGAACTGCTGGTCATCTCCAACGACGAGGCCGCTTTTGAAACCACCCGTCAGCGGATGCCCCTGCCCCACCACCTGCCGGAATGGTTATCCCCCATCGCGGCGGTCATCCCCGGTCAGGTGTTCGCCATGCGGCTCGCCCAGGCCAAAGGCCACCCGGTAGATCGCCCGCATGGCCTCAGCAAAGTGACGATCACCCGATGAACGCGGCACGTCTGGCCGTCGGGGTGGACATCGGCGGCACAAAAATTGCCTTTGCGCTGGTCAGCCGTGAGGGTGACGTACTGGCCGAAAACCGCCTGCCTACCCTGCCCGAAGAAGGCGCGCCGGCGGTGCTTGACCGCATCGCCGCCGGCATCCGCGACCTGCTCGCCCAGGCAGGCCGCCCGGTAGATGGCATCGGCATCGGCTGTCCGGGCTACGTCAACCCGCACACCGGCATCTGCCACCGCGCCGTCAACCTGGATTGGACGGATGTGCCGCTGCGTGACGACCTGCTGCGCCGTCTGGCGCTTGATCTGCCGGTAGCCGTTCACCGGGATACCAACGCCGGCGCGGTCGGCGAGTGGATGTTCGGCGCGGGGCGCGGCCAGTCCGATTTTGTGTATGCCGCTATCGGGACGGGCATGGGTTTCGGCGCGGTCACGGGCGGGCGTTTGCTGCTTGGCAGGGGCTTTCAGGCGATGGAATTCGGCCACGTCAGTTTTGACCCGCATGGCCGCCTGTGCCGCTGCGGGCTGCGCGGCTGCGTCGAAGCGTATGTGTCCGGCGTCGGCCTGCTGGCCGGTTATCACGAACACCGCGCCGATTTTCCGGCCAGTCCCCTGGCCCTGATGGCGAATGTGACTGTCGGCGATATTTTATTCGCCGCCGGGCGCGGCGATGCCCTGGCGCTTTGCCTGCTGGATGAAGCGTCTGACAGGCTGGCGGCGGCGCTGGCCTGCTGCGTCGGCATGACCGACCCCGGCCTGTTTATCATTGGCGGCGGCCTGGGGTTGGCGCTTTACGACCGCCTAATGCCCGGCCTGGAGAAGCGGGTGCGCGCCCGCACGCTGCCGGTCACGCACGGCCACCTACGATTCGCGCGCTCTCAAGTTACCAGCAGTGCCGCCGGCGCGGCAGCCCTGGTGTGGATGAACGCCTGATAACCGTCCCTCATGAGCTTAGAAGCCGGTTAAAATGGGCGGCTTTCATTCGCCAGGCGTGGTATGCTGATTTTTCACCATCCATACTTGAGCGCGAATTTTATGTTAAAACCGATTGTGATTATCCTGCTGGTGATGATGAGTTTTTTGCCCGCCGCCGCGCAGCCGGAACAGCCGGACTTGCGGCTGCTGTCCCTGCCGGTCGCCGGCGAACCCGGCCCGGCGACCTGGCTGCTCGGCCAGCCTTACGGCAATACCACCGGCGCTTATAACTTCGGCACACAGTGGTACGCCGCCGGCCAGGGGCTGCATTTCGGGGTTGACTTTTCCATGCCCTGCGGCACACCGCTGCTGGCGATGGCCGACGGCATCGTGCGTTTTGTGGACGATTTCAGCTTCGGTTCAAGGCCGCATAACCTGCTCATCGAATACCCCGAAGCAGGCGTCATCGTACTTTACGGCCATCTCAACACAACTGCGCCGGTCATCGCCGGCCAGTCAGTGACGCGCGGCCAAGTGGTCGGTTTTTCCGGCGACCCGGACGCCACCTGCGACTCCCGCCCGCATTTACACCTGGAAATCCGCTCGCTGAACTACCGCACCACCTATAACCCTGTAAGCTACATCGCCACGAACTGGCATAATCTGGCGGTGGTCGGCAGTTTCGGCTATCCGCTGTTCCAGGGCGATATGGACAACGCGCGCCGCTGGATGAGCCTGGAAGAACAACCCGATGTCAGCTTTGGCGGCGTGCGGCTGAACGACTACACCGCACCGTTCCCACCGCCAAATGCGCTGCGCCCGCCGCCCAATCCGCCGCTGGCGCGCCCGGCTTCGCCCCTGCCGGACGGAGTCACCTGGCGCGCGCGTCAGGTTGGTTTCGACCGCTGCTGCTGGATGCGCTGGTGGCATCCAACCGACCCGACGCGGTTTTACGTCATTGACGGGACACCGGGGCAGCGCGCCAATCTGCTTCTGTGGTCGGCGGAAACCGGCGCGCCCGAATCGCTGGTGGGGCAGGCCCCGCCCCCATACTATTCCCCGGACGGCACGCACGAAATCATCAACAACGGCGGACAAGTCACAATCCGCCGGGTGAACGACGGCGCGACCTGGACGGTCGTGACCGGCGGCCCCACGCCCGCCATCAGCGCGGACAATACGCGGCTCACCTGGACGGTCAGCCGGGCTTCCGCCGTACCGGGCCAGCCATCTCCTCCGGCTGCCATCTACATCAGCGATCTTTCCGGCGCGAATACGCGGGAAATCCTCTCTCAGCCCGGTGTTTCAGCCCAATGGCTCGACGCCGCGCGCCTGCTGATTGTCACGCCAGGAGCGGGACGCGCCATGACGCTGGCCGTTTACGATACGCTGACCGATACCGGCTACACGCTCGGTACGTGGCGCTGGATGCGCGGCCTGAGCGTTGCGCCCGGCGGCGGCAGACTGCTGTTTTACCTCACCTACCAGACTGACCCCGCCGAAAGCGGCATTTACACCATCGAAACTCGTCCCGACGCACAGGCGGTGAAGTTAAACTGGTTCGGCGGGTGGCGCTGGCGGGACGCCGACAGCGTGTATTACATCCCCCTCGATACAGCCGCGCCGCAGACACTCCGTTATTATGAAATTCCGTCCGGCAGAGATACCGTTTTAACCGACCCGGCGCAGCTCCCCTTTATGGTGATGAACGGCGATTGGTCGGTTTCGGCAGATGGCAGAAGCATTCTCTTTCAGAACGCTGCCGATCAAAACCTATGGCTGCTGGAAATGCAGCCATAGGCGAGCAGCTGTTACCGGTCGTTTTACGGCTTAAACTGTTTCGATGCGGCCATCCGGCGCGATTCGTTTTACGCCCTGCCCTTCATACGCAGCGGCCAGCAAGTCGGTTTCGATAACTTCCAGCGGTTTCATGATGCGCGCCGTGCCGTTTTTAAGGGCGTTTTGTACCCCCGCCGGCGGATAGCTGGTAAAAGGTTCCAGCGCACAGTTGTAAGTGCGGCCATACCAGGGATAATCGTTGTGACCGCCGTAGACCTGCCACATCCACAGATATTTAAAGAGGCTGCTGTCCCACGCCATGCCGATCCCAACGCCCATCTGCTGGTTCGTCAGGCCGTACCAGCCCTCGTTTAACTCTTTAAAAAACACCACATCCACCGACCGGGTAGACCGGGGCAGCACCTTTGTAATATCCTGTAACTGCCCTGTCCGGCGATTTTTTACCATCGGGAAATCGTAATCCCCGCCGGGTTCCCACAAACCATTGGGGTGGAAGGCCAGCACTTCCACTTTTTTCGCCGGCGCATGAACGATACAGCTTTCGTCCATAAAAGGTGCGCCGAACGCAGGGTGATGCCCCCACATAATAGCGAACTCGCCCTCGGATTCATTCGTCAGCTTTTCGTGCATAAACAGCACCGCCGCGCCGCGTTTAAGGGTCATCGTCCGTTCCAGCATTAGCGGCGAACGATACAGGCGTGTTTTAACTTTTACGCTGACCTGCTCCGGCGTATCCTCAACGATCTGCGCCTCGAAGGGCAGCAGCGAAACCTCTCCGTGCAGCCCTTGATATGTTCCCATGTATGGCTCGGACGCCCAGCCCGCCGAGGGCAGAACTTCCTGCCAGCCTCCGTAATAATAATCGTGGAAAGCGCCTTCCGGCAGGGCGCTGGTGGCGACGAACGGCTTCTGCATTGGTATGGGCGACTGCCACAAAAAGTCGAGGTCGCGCGGTTTGTAGGTGAATTCAAAAATATCCGCGCCTTTGTCCAACAGAACCCCCACGCGCAGCAGTTCGTTTTCTAAATAAGCGATTCGCATTCCCTTATAGGTATAGTCCAGGCTGACGCGGCAGCCCTGTTTTCTTCCGAAGGTGTACATTCAGTCAGTCCTTTCTATTAAAATCAGGATGGGCGCTTCGGCACGATCAAATCCAGAATCTTCGACGTGCGCTGGCTGATGCTGGCGCGCCACATATCCAGCCCAACGGCCAGAACAATGATCCCGCCCAGGGTAATATCCTGCCAGGCCGCCGGAACGATATTCAGATTAAGGCCGTTCTGAACCACTGCCACCGTCAGCGCCCCAAACAGCGTCGAAATGATGTTTCCATGTCCTCCGGCCAGGCTCGCTCCACCGATCACCGCCGCCGCGATAGCCTGAAGCTCCGTGCCGACACCATAGTTAGGCGAGCCGGAATTAAGCCGCGCCATCGTTAATACGCCCGCCAGCGCCGACATCGTGCCGGCCAGGATGAATGTCATCAGCCGCGTTTGGTTAACCCGCACGCCAGAAAGTCGCGCCGCCGACTCGTTGCCGCCAACCGCATAAATAGCCCGGCCAGCGATGGTATAACGCAGAAAAATGAATATCCCCGCATACAGCACCACGACGTAAATTAACGGCAGCGGCAGCCCCAGGAAATTGCCGTAAAAAATAGGCTCCAGGTCAGGAGAAACCGACATGATCGGCGTTCCACCGGTGATAAGGAAAGCCAGACCGCGTATGACGCCCATCATCGCCAGCGTGACGATAAAAGCCGGGATGCGCCCGTAGGTGCTTAAAAGGCCGTTCACAAGCCCCAGCCCGGCGCCCAGCAGCAGCACCAGCACGATGCCTAACCAGACAGGGAAATCGTTGTTTTTAATCAGAATAGCCCCCACGCAGGCCGTAAGGGCGACAATCGCCCCCGGCGACAGATCAATCCCCCCGGCCAGAATCACCAGCGTGGAACCAATGGCCGCAATTGCCACGCTGCTCACCTGTAACATGACATTCGACAGGTTCTGCCCCGTCAAAAAACGATTCGTGGTGAGGCTGACGATAATCACCGCCAGCAGCAGCGCGAACAGCGGCCCGATAACCTGGGAGCGAAAAATCCTTGAAACACCGTTCATAATGGTCAGCGTCCTGATTTTATTTAACTGTTCTGAGGCTGTCCGATCGCCGTCGAAATCTTCCGCGCCGTCTCAACTACCTGGCGGCGCAAATCGCTGTCCGCCAGATCGTCAGGCATTCGCTGGCTTGGTCCGGTCACGCTGATGGCGGCAATCACCCGGCCATCCGGCCCAAAAACCGGCGCGGCGATACACCGGATGCCGCGTTCGTGTTCCTCGCGGTCAAGGCCAAAACCATCGCGCCGGATGGCCGCCAGTTCGGCCATCAGCGTATCCACATCGGTGATCGTGGTTTCGGTGAACTGCGGGATCGTCTGGGTTTTGAACCAGCCTTCCACCCGCTCCGGCGGCTCGAACGCCAGGAGAACTTTGCCCAACCCGGTACAGGACAGCGGCGCTGTACCCCCCGCGCGCGACATCATCTCCAGCCCTTGTTCGCCGCCCAGTTTATCCAGGTACAGCAGCCGCATCTGATCTTCATCCAGCACCGCCAGATGTACGGTTTCACGCACCTGCTCGCGCAGCATATGAACCAGCGGCATGGCCTGTTCACGCATTTTCAGGATATACGCCAGGCGTTCGTCCATCTCCGCGCCGGAAGCAATCGCCAGCAGTTGATACTCGCTCAGGCGAGACGCCTCTGCGATATGCAGGATACGACCATCCCGCACGACTGCAACCCGGTCACTCATCGCCAGCAGTTCGGGATAATCGGAGCTGATGAGCAGGATGCTGACACCCATTTCGGTCAGCTCGTTGATGACGTTGTATACGTCCAGCTTCGCGCCAACGTCAATTCCCTGAGTCGGCTCGTCCAGTATCAACAGCCGCGCCTGCGAAAACAGCCAGCGGGCGACCACCACCTTTTGTTGATTGCCGCCGGATAAAAACTTGACGGACTTTTCCATCGCTGTCGGCGTGATACTCAGTTTATCCACATACTGCCGGCCAGCCTGCTGCTCCCGCATGGGATTGAGGAACGGGCCACGCAGCACATCCATTAACCGGGAAACGGTGATGTTCGGCGGCGCTTCAAAGTTGAAAAATAAACCATCGGCCTTACGATTTTCTGGGATTAAACCTACCCCGTTGGCGATAGCCTGCACCGGAGACGAAAAATTCACTTCCTGCCCATACAAACGAATCGTACCGCCGGTTCGTTTGTCCAGGCCAAACAGCGCCCGCGCGATCTCCGTCCGGCCTGAGCCAACCATGCCGCCTAACCCGAACACCTCGCCCACATTGATGGTAAAACTCACACCATTAACGCCGCGTTCGGTGGTTAAACCCTCGACTTCCAGACAGGGCACCGATTTAACATGCGGGACTTTAGGATAATGCTGCTCGATGTCCATACCGACCATCATTTTGACGACATCACCCATCTTCAGTTCGGCGACGGGCCGGGTCGCAATCCGGTTGCCATCCTTAAGCACCGTTACGATGTCCGCCACCTCGAACACTTCATCTAACCGGTGCGAAATGTAAACAATGGCTTTTCCCTGCCCTGCCAGCCGTTTAATAAGGCGCAGCAGCCGCTCGGTTTCTGCCAGTCCCAGCGCCGCCGTCGGTTCATCCATGATGAGCAGGCTGGATTCCAGCGAGATGGCTTTGGCGATCTCAACCAACTGCTGCTCGGCCACCGAGAGGTTTTTAACGATGGCCTCCGGGTCAATATGAATATCAAGCTGTCTCAACATCCTGACGGTTTCAACCTGCATGGCATCCCAATCAATCAGGCGTGTTGAGCGGTGCGGCTGCCTGCCCAAAAAGATATTTTCCGCCACCGTCAGCGAAGGAACCAGCGAAAATTCCTGGAAAATGGTCGCTACACCATGCGCCCGCGCATCCAGGGGATGGCGCAGCACAACCGGCGCTCCCCGGAACAAAATTTCGCCCGCATCCGGCTGATGCACCCCGGCCAGGCACTTTATCAATGTGGATTTTCCGCTGCCGTTCTCGCCCAGCAGCGCGTGAATCTGGCCGGTTCGAATCTGAATCGAGACGCCTTTTAGCGCCTGAGTGCCATAAAAAGCTTTTTTGACATCACGCAGTTCCCACAGCGGTGGGGATATTTCACTCATCGGTTTTCCCGTTTCGCCGCGGGGGCGCAGCAAGCCGCGCCCCCACTCTCATTGACGAACGAACTTTATGCACCGGGGCATTCATACGTTCCGGCCAGCGGCGGGAACAACGTCTCTGGCTTGCAGATGTAATCCATCACGTTCGATTCGTTGACGACGACGGTCGGCGTTTCCACCCAGCCGCCGGGGAACTGGCCCGTCAGGCAGTCCTGCGCCACCTGAAGCACAACCTGACCCATCACATAGGGTGTGGTATTCACGGTTGCTGTCCAGCGTTCGGCGGCGATGTCTTCCAGACCGGTCGTATCACCATCATTGCCAAAGATCAAAACATCGCTCCGACCGGCAGCCTGAGCCGCCGCCGCCGCGCCGATGGCGATGTAGTCATTGGCCGCCACAACAACATTGATTTCCGGGTGCGCCTGGAGCATGTCGGTCATCGCCTTGTTGCCCGTATCTACGTTCCACTCGGTTGGCAGCGTGGCGACAACTTCCATCTGCGGAAACTGCTTGAAAGCGTCCAGGAAACCGCCGATTCGTTCGGTTGAATGGTAGCCCGGCAACCCCTCCAGGACGCCCACCTTAGCCACCCCACCCACCATGCCGGCGGCGAAGTTGCCCAGATTAAACGTACCCTTACGCTGGCTGTAACCGACCACACCATGCACCGGGGTCGGGAAGTTCGGAATGTCGGAGTTAACGATGATGACGGCGATTCCCCGTTCCACCGCCTGTTTCACCAGCGGAGCCGCCGCGCCTTCGTCGTGCGTGGAGAGGATGATCGCATCCACGCCCTGCGTCAGAACATCCTGAATCATACCCATCTGTCCGGCAATGTCCGAACCGCTCTGCGGCGCGAGCATGAAGGTTTCCACACCCAGCTCAGCAGCTTTGGCCTTAATACCTTCGCCAATCGCCATGTAGTAAGGGAATTCGGTCGCCGGCGGCATATAAGCAATACGCGGCGTCGCGCTTCCATCCCAGCTTAGGTTGGCGCAGGCGGCCTGCGCGCCTTCGGCCAGCGGAACCGGATCAAACGCCGGCGCGGGAGCCGTGTAACCATCTTGCGCCACCACTGCCGACACACCCAATGCCGCGATCAACAGCATAACTACCATAACAAAACGCTTTTTCATGTTGTCATCGTCCTTTTCTATGACATCCAACGATCTTTTTCGGATTGAGATTTTTGTCTAAACGCAGAACTTCTTTCTTCTTCGCATCACCTCCTTGCGCCACCACCATCAGCGAACGGTCAGATTGCCTGAGCCGAGAACGTCGGCCTGAATGAGCGCCTGCACCTCGGCTTTAGTGATAAGCGGAAGATCAAACATGATGGTTTGTTTCAGGCGAGTCGCCGCATCACCAACGATCACGCCTTTTTCCAGCCCCTCGTGACCAATCCCTGCCGTCAGGAGGCCGTAATAAAAGCCGCTTGCCCATGCGTCCCCGCCCCCGATTCGGTCGGACAGATAAATTTCGCGCGCCGCTGCCGAGCGAAAAAACTGACCATCGCGGCTCACTGCTGCCGACTCCCACCAGTGCCGCTCCGACGAGTCCGACTGGCGCATGGTCACTGCCACAACACGCAGATCAAACCGTTTCGTCACTTCCTCACCAAAGGCGCGTAAATCATCATCATGAATATCTTCAACATCACCTTCGTTGATCTGCCGGGCGGTATAGCGGCCACAGCCGATGCCATAATGCCGCGCCATGTCGTAAATCGAAGTAATCAAGACATCAACATGGTCGGTGATGAGCGGCGTTATGACGGCTTTGCATTCCTCCTCGCCCCACAATGTTGCCCGGTAGTTGAAGTCCATTCCCACCAGGCAGTCGGGCGGTTTGGCCGCCGCCGCTTCGATGAACGCCTCGCGCAGATAGTTGACGGCGTAACCACTGTGGGCGGCCAGGCCGAAGTTAATGCCGGACGTATGGAACAGGCGGCAGTTCGCCAGCGCGCGCCGCCAGTCCACCATGCCCGCGCCCAGGCGGCTGGCCGCTGAATACATTCGCTGATACCACACTACCCCCAGGCGCGGCGTGCGCCCGGCTTCGTAAATGTACCGCCCTATGGGTTCGGCTTTGGAAGCCCAGACGAAGTGTTCGACATTGACGCCGTTCGCCCGCGCCGTATCCCGCAGCATCCAGCCATAGGGGTTGTCCGGCACGCGGGTGATGTACGCCGCCGGAATATCGAGCCGGGCCAGCAGCGTCGCTATCGAAAACTCGCTGCCGGCCAGGGTGATATAAACCAGCCGTGTGGTTTCAGGCCGCTGCATGTCCGCCGGCGTGTCGCGGATCATCGTCTCGCCAAAGGTGACAAAAACCGCGCCGCGCTCGGCCAGACTGCTTAAATCGTCCCGCGTAATGTCGAACTTCAGCACTTGCACACCCTGCCTGCTACCAGCTTTCCAACTGCGCGGTCAGGCCGCCGTCCACGAACAACTGCACACCGGTGATGAACGAGGCCTCGTCGCTGGCGAGGAACGCCGCCGCATAACCGACATCCTCCGGCCTGCCGATGCGTTTCATCACCTGGCGCTGTTCCACTAGGCGCTGCTGCGCTGCCGGGTCAGGATAGCTGTCGAAGATGCTCTGGATGAGCGGCGTCAGAACCCACCCTGGCGCAATGGCATTAACGCGGATGGTCGGGCTGTAGTCCATCGCCATTGCGCGTGTGAGCGCGGTCACGCCGCCTTTGGATGCTGCATAAGGAGATGTGCCGTTGACATTGGCGTAAGCATGTACCGAGGAGATGTTAACAATCGCGCCTTTGCCGATTTTTTGCATATGCGGGATGGCGTATTTGGAACACAAAAATACGCCTTTAAGGTTGACGCCCAGGCAGCGATCCCAGTCCTCGCTGGTCGCATCGGTGATGGTTTTATACACCCCGATGCCGGCATTGTTGACCAGAATATCAATCCTGCCGTATTGATCCAATGCCGCCTGAACCATCGCCTTGACCTGATCTTCATCCGACACATCACATTTGACGAAGCTGGCATCTCCACCACCGTCCCGGATCTCGGCGGCGGTTTTAGGCCCATCCTGCTCATCCCAGTCCACTACCACAACCTTCGCGCCTTCTTTCGCCAGTACGGTCGCAATGCCCCAACCAATACCTTTGGCCGCGCCGGTCACAATTGCCACACGATCTTTGAGCCGCATAAAAATATCTCCTTGAAAACATAGTTATCTACGGAGGCGCACGGCGATGCGCCTCCAGCAGCATTGATGATTTATGACCAGGGCTGGCGCGGCGTGGACAAAAACACCGGACCGTCAGCCCCAACGGCCACATTATCTTCGATGCGAATCCCTCCAAAATCAGGGATATACACGCCGGGTTCGACGCTGCTTACCATACCCGTTTCCAGCGTGCCTTCAGCGCCGGGCATCAAAAACGGGATAAATTCGTGGTAACGCCAGCCCACGCCATGACCGGTGATATGCACGAAATAATCGCCCAGGCCGGCTTCTTTCAGCACTTCACGCGCGGCGGTGTCCGGGTCGCTGAACAACGCGCCGGCTTTCATCTGCTGCGCGCCGGCCTGCTGCGCCTTCAACACGGCGTTATAAACTTCGCACTGCCGCGCGCTGGGCTGCCCGGCAACGGCTACATAGGTTAAATCTGACCAGTAGCCGTCCACGACCGTCGCCAGCTCGACCATCACAAAATCCCCTTCCCGGATGGTGTAAGTGGTCGAAGGCACAAGCAGCGTGCCTTTCGTGCTGCCCACCGGGCCGGCCCCGACTTCCGCCGACGCCCGCACCAGCCGCGCGCCCTTATAACCGGGGCCTTTAGCGCGTATCGTCTGTTCGATCAACGCCCCGACTTCTACTTCTCTCATACCCGGCTGAAGCTGCGCGAGAAAAACGTTCATACCCATCTCGGCGATTTCATTGGCAATACGCAGTTTATCCAGTTCGTACTGCCCTTTGATCGCCCGCGTGTTTTGAAGCACACCGGCAGCATCCACCAGCTTTTGCCCGGCGAACACCTGCTCCATCAGCCTCGACCAGGGCGCAGCCGGGACCACCGGCTCGGCCATACGGTACGTCGGGCCAGACACTTCAAAACTCTGCTCAATACCAATGACCGCCCCTTGCAGACCAAGCTGGCCGCGCGCTTCGGTCAGCAAGCGCCGGTAGTTTTCGTACAGATCGCCGTCCTTCAGCAGCCCCCAACCAAACGTGCTGTAGTCTGCCCAGTCGGGTTTGGCATATTCTTCTTCGATTTCCGGCAAAAACAGCCGGGGTTTGCCATCGCGCGGCAGAACCACCACCGAAAAGCCATGATGCGGCCAGTAGTCGGTGATGTACACCACGTTCTCCGGCAGACGGCACACCAGCGCATCCAGACCGGCAGTTTTCATCCCCTCGCGCAGTCGTTCCACGCGCATTGCGTCAACCATAACGGGTCTTCCTTTCTATAAACGCCCGAACTCTGCCAGCAGTTCTTCGACCGTTTTACCTTCGCGGATTTTGGCGCGGGTCTGCTCTTCTTTTTCAGCCTGCGCCTGCGCTGCTTTAAGCACCTCGGCAGCCTGTTCGAGCGGCACAACCACCACGCCGATTTCGTCGCCAAGTACCAGATCGCCAGGATTAACAACCACCCCGGCACACTGAATCGTCACGTTAATCTCGATTGGCTCCATCCGGCCTGAATAGGGCGAGTGTGTAGAGCGAGGAACAATAGCTTTGGCAAAAACCGGAAAACCGAGCGCCCGCGTTTCATCAGTATCGCGCATCGCGCCGTCAATGACGGCCCCGGCCACACCTTTCATCAAACACAGGCCGGACATCAGCCCGCCCCAGATCGAGGTTTCGGTTTCGCCCGCCGCATCCACCACAATCACATCTCCGGCCTGCGCCACCGAAAGCGCATCCAGGCAGTCCACCTGGTTGCCGGGTTCGAGCCGCACCGTCAGCGCCGGGCCGATAAATCGTTTATCGGTCATCAGCGGGCGGATGTAACTCCGCATTACTCCCGCCCGCTCCTGCGAGTCGGCCACTACGCAGGAAGGGCTGTAAATCTTCAGCAGGCTCTTGAATCCTTCCAGAATTTCAGGATCAGGATGCCGTTCGCGTTGGTTGATAATCTTTCGCATATCATTTCCTTTTATTTCACGACGGTTGGTACTGGTGGTATCCCAGACGGGCCGAGATTTCGGCGGCAGCGTGTTGAATGTTGTTTATTCTCGCCTGATTGCTTTCCAGCGGGTCCATCCGGCTGGCCGGCCCGGAAATACTGATGGCCGCCACCACTTGGCCGTCGGAGTCAAAAATCGGCGCCGCCACACAGCGCACATCCGGTTCGTGTTCGCCCCAGTCGAAGGCGTATCCCTGCCGCCGAATGTTTTCGAATTCTCCCAGCAGGCGGTCAATATCGGTGATCGTGGTATCGGTAAACCGGACGAAGCCGTTTTTTTCGTAATGCGCGCGGACGCGCTCCGGGTCGGTATAAGCCAGCAGCAGCTTGCCCAACCCCGTGCAGTAAGCCAGCGCCCGCCCGCCGATATGGGACGACATCAAGCCAATCGCGTGAAGCCCATGCAGCTTTTCCAGATAAAACACCTCCATCCGGTCAAGAATGGCAAGATGGATAGTTTCGCCTGTCGCATCCCGCAGCGTCTCCAGTTCCGGCAAAGCAGCCCGTCGAATGTGATTATTGATTTGATAAGATCGCGCGAGTTCCAGGCAGGCCAGGCCAAGTGTATATTTCCCGCTTTGTTCGTCGCGCTCCAGAAAATTATGAGAAGCCAGGGACGAAACCAACCGGAATGTCGTGCTGTTGTTCAGGCCAATGGCGTCGCTCAGTTCCACCAGGGTGCGCGGTTTACCATCGGAAAGCGTCTGCAAAACGCTTATGGCCCGGTCTAAAACGCGGATGTTGTAACGGTCATCTTTTGCGGTCACGGCTCGATCCTTTTGCTCGTTAATTACCGAGCGTTATTGTAGGATAACCGTCTCACTCGCGCGATCATCGCATCAATCCTCTTTCAAAAACCCGCAGTCCAGGACCTAACGTTTGAACTGCGCCACGTTCTCCTGCGTGACCGCAAACACGCCGGTTTCAACCCGCTCCGGCAGAATGTTCAGCCCGGCGCCGCGCCAATCCGGCACAACTTTTAATACATCATTTTTCAGCCAGTACAGCAGGTGGACGGCCAGGAACATCTCGGTATAACTTTTCTGGACGACCGTACCGTAAATCGTGCCGTCCTCGATGAACGGCAGCATATCATCGTTGCGATCCATCGCCACGATTTTGATCTCGCCCACTTTCCCGGCATCGCGCACGGCCAGTGCGGCGCCTTTGCCGCTGTCGCCGTCGGTGCCGCCGATGCCGGCTACGTCGGGGTTGGCGGCAATCGCAGCTGCATAAGCGGTCGGCGCGTAAGCCGGGTCTGCCCGATCATCCACCTCGGCCACCACTTCGATGTCCGGGTATTTTTCGGCAAAAACCGCTTTGTAGCCTTCCATTCGCTCGATGATATTGGGACTCTGGAAACCGCCAATCACAACTTTGCCCCTGCCGCCGATGGCCTGCGCCAGCATTTCGCCGCCGACCCGCCCGGCCTGGAAGCCGTTAATGCCCAGGATGCTGTAACGTTTGCTTTCCGGCGCATCACTGATGACCAGCACAACCGGTATGCCGGCTTCCACCGCGCGGTTAATGCCCGGCGTGATCGCCCCCGCGTCGCCGGGGAAAATCACGATTCCGGCGGGATTGCGGGCTACGATTTCGTCAAGCTGGCGTGCCTGCCCCGCCACGTCAAAATCAACCGGGCCGGTGAAGGTCGTCCTGACGCCCAGCACCTTGCCGGCATCTTCCAGCGCGGCGCGATGGTCAACCCAGAACGGCACCTGCGTCACAATCGAAAGATAGACATATTCCTGGTCGCTCGTATCCTGCGCGGCAGCAGGCAGCGCCGCCAGTTGAGAGGTCATCAGCGCGCCGACCGATGCCGCCGCGCCGCTCTTCATAAAATCTCTGCGAGACAATGGCTTGCTCATAACCTTTTAACTCCTCTAAAAACCCGGCGAACTAAACGAAAATGTCTCCAATGCGGCATCAAACGCGACGCCGCCGAACCAGCATGTCAAAAGCCACCGCCGCGATCAGGATTGCGCCCGTTACGGCCTGCTGCCAGAAAATCGAGACGGCTTCCATCGTCATAACATTGGAGATGATGCCGATAAACACGATGCCTAAAAACGCCCCCAAAACCGTTCCTTCCCCGCCGGTCAGGCTGGCGCCGCCGATGACCGCCCCGGCCAGCACTTGCAGTTCCAGTCCCTGCGCCGCCGTTGGCGTCCCCGCCATCAACCGGGAGGCCAGCAGTACACCCGCCAGCGCCGCCAGCGCCGCCGTGAGCATATAAGCGAGGATTCGGAAACGATCAACGGCAATACCGGACAGCCGCGCGGCATTTTCGTTGCTGCCGACATAATAAGCCTGCCGTAAAAAGCGTGTATGCCGCAGCGCCAAATCGCCGATCACAACGATGACCAGCATAATCAGCACCATGTACGGAATGTTGGCAAGCTGCTCGCCGCCCACGCGGCCAAAGGACGCCGGCAAACCGCTGATTGAAATACCTTCGGTCATCACCTGGGCGATGCCGCGTGCGATGGACAGCGTGCCTAAGGTTGCCACCAGCGGATTGATTTTCACCTTTGTCACCAGAAAGCCGTTGACGAAGCCGATACACGCGCCGATCACCAGCACCGCCGGCACTGCAATCGGCTGTTCCACGCCGTCCAGAACAAAACGCGCCACCAGCGTACCGCTCAAGGCCAGCACCGCCCCTACCGACAGGTCAAAGCCGCCCGACACCAGCAGAATGACCATGCCAACGGCGATAACGGCAGTCGGCGTAAAACCGACCGCCATCGCACGGAAATTCGCAATCGTCAGAAAATTGGGATTCCGGTTCGCCATGATGACCACTACCAGCAGAATGAGCGCCAGCAGCGGTAGTTCGCGCGTGCCGATGAAGCGTTTCAACCGGCGCAGCCAGGGGCGAGCCGGTGACACGTTATCGCTGAGGGCTGCTGCGGGCATTTGGGCATCGTCGGCCATGTTCTTTCACACTCCTGCGCTCTGAGTCTCGACCTGGTAGCCGGATGACAGCAGCATCAGGCTCTGCTCGGTAGCCTGTTCGGCGGGGATTTCTCCGACAATCCGCCCCTCATACATAATCAGGATGCGGTCGGCCAGCCCGATGATTTCAGGAAACTCCGACGACACAAAAAGGACGCCGGCACCCTGGCGCGTGAGTTCGCGCAGCAATGTGTGGATTTCCACCTTTGCACCCACATCCACCCCTTTGGTCGGCTCGTCAATAATCAGAATCCTGGATTGGCGAACTAACCATTTGGAAAACATCACCTTCTGCTGGTTGCCGCCGCTCAACCGCCCTACAATCTGCTCGACATCCGGTGTGCGAATACGCAGCCGGTTAACAAACGTTCGCGTAACCGCCGCCTCTTTCCGTGCGCTCATAAGGCCCATCCGGGCAAAATCCCGCAGCGACGTAACCGAGACATTCTGGCGCAGCGGCATTTTGAGGAACAAGCCGTCGGTTTTTCGCTCCTCCGGCAGGTAGGCCATACCCATCCCAAACGCCTGTTCCGGCGATGTGATACGAACCGGTTTGCCCTCGATAAAAATCCTGCCGGTGTCTATCCGCCCCACCCCCACCAGGGCGCGCAGCAGGTCGCTGCGCCGCGCTCCCATCAAGCCGGCGATACCGACGATTTCGCCGCGCCGCAGGCTGAAGGAAATGTCAGAAAAAACATTCTCGCGCCCCAGACCTTCCGCGCGCAGCAGTTCCGCACCGATTTCAGCCGCACGCTCTGGATACAGATCGGTGATTTTACGCCCCACCATTTCCTCGATGATTCGATCAGGAGTAACGGCAGCAATGTCATGGGTCGCCACTTTTTGACCATCTCGAAGCACCGTTACACGGTCGGCGATGTTCATCACCTCCGGTATGCGGTGGCTGATGTATACGATGCCGATCCCCCGCGCTTTCAAGCGGCGAATCACATCAAAAAGCCGCTCGACTTCATTGGGAGGCAGCGCCGAGGTCGGCTCGTCCAGCAGCAAAATCCGGGCATTAAGCGACAGCGCCTTGACAATTTCGACAATCTGCCGCGCCGTAACACTCAGATCGCGGACGAGCGTCTGTGGTGCGATGTTGATCTCGAACGGCGACAGCAGATCGCGCGTGCGGCGGTACAGCTCACCCCAGGCGATTGCTCCGCCCAACCGGGTCGGCGCGCGGTTTGGGAACACGTTCTCGGCAATGCTCAGACCGGGCGCAAGGCTTAACTCCTGAAACACCATGCCGATACCCATATCCTGCGCCTGCCGTGGGCCGCGCAGCACCACCGGATGCCCTTCGATGCGGATTTCCCCCGCATCCGGCAGGTAGACGCCGGAAATGATATGCATCAAGGTGGACTTACCCGCGCCGTTTTCGCCCATCAGGGCATGAACTTCGCCGGGCAGAAGTTCAAAAGAAACATCCCTCAAAGCCTGCGTGCCGGGAAACGATTTATAAACCCCTATCACTTCTAACAACGGAGCGGTCATATCAGCCCCCCGCCGAACTGCGGCCAGCTTCGACCGCTTCCCGAAAACGACGCGCCCTGGCCGTTAGGGCGGCGAAGTCCCCGACTTCCAAAAGCTGCTGGTTAATCAGCGCGCTGCCAACACCTACAGCATCCGCCCCCGCGCGAAAAAAATCAGCCACATTGTCCACGCTCACCCCGCCCACAGGGGCTATAATCACCTGCGGCAGCGGCGCTTTAATGGCTCTCAGGTAAGTTGGGCCGCCTATATCTGCCGGGAAAAGTTTCACCATATCCGCCCCGGCTTCCCAGGCGGTTAACACTTCGGTCGGCGTATATGCGCCCGGCATAACCGGCACACTGTACCGGCGGCATAATTCGACGGTTTTGATATTAAGCGTGGGACAGACAATAAAACGCGCGCCGGCCAGGATAGCCATACGCGCGCTTTCAGGATCAAGCACCGATCCCGCCCCGAAAACGACCCCTTCATGCAGCTGAGACGCCGCCTGACCGATGATGTCCAGTGCGCCGGGGGTCGTCAGGGTGACTTCAATCGCCCGCACGCCGCCGGCCTGAAGCGCATCGGCGGCGGTTAGCAGCCTGTCCGAGCGATTCGCCCGAAGGATCGCCACGATGCCGGTCTGGCGAATGATGCTCATAACATCATTAAAAGAATGTTCAGAAGGAGGATGAGCCGACATATTTTCACTGTATGAAAATTAATTTCATTTAGCAAAAATTATAAAACCTTTCGTGCGGCTTGTCAACAACCCAGGCGCGTTGAAAGATGCTTTAACGGCTTAAATATATTGGAGGCTGAGATCGAAGCAGTCTACGGAAGCGAACTATCAACCAGCCAGCGCCAGATGATCGTCAGAGCCTCGACATCGGCGCGGTTGTAGGCGCACGCTCGCGCCAGGGCATCGCGGTCGTTATCTTTCAGCCAGGCGTTGTAATCGGCCCAGGCGGTCAGCGCCGTTGCGCCCGGCGGCCAGCGAAAACCCAGGTACGGCGCGACTTTTTTAATACTCGTGCCGCGCACCGGCAGAACACAGGTTTTTTTGAAGGTTTTGTTCAGATCATGCAGGCGGCCTTGCAGCGCGTCAACCACGTCAGGCGGCGCGGTCTGGCGCAGCACGCCCATCTCAAACCCGCCCCAATGAAACAGCAAACCAGGGTGTTTTTGCGCTGTTTCCGCCAGCAGCCGCCAGCCTTCATCGCTGTCCGCAGCCACCATCACCTGCGCCCCATCCGGGAGCAGTAATCGGTCGTCTTCACAGTACGGGTCTATGATAGCGGCGGTCGCGGGCTGCCCATCCACCTGCCAGCCGAAACACCAGGGCAGGCCGCTATCAAGCCGCGTTTCAAGGTCGAACATGATGCCTGGCTGCCGGAGGATTTCCGGCAAGGGCTGGCGCTGCACCGGGCGGCTGTGGACAGCCGCCTGAGCAAAAGTGTGGAACTCGTGCGCGCGTGTCTGGCCGACCCCTTTGAATCGTTTTAGTGCTTCTGGCGGCAAAGAGAGAATTTGATCGAGGGTGTGAATATCTTCTCGATGGAGATGCTCCCAAGTCATGCGGGACAACCCCGGCAGCAAAGTGATGTCCCGGCTGGCTGAAGCTGTTTGCTCGCAGGCGGCGCGCCACCGGCAGATCTGGCAGTGAGATGCCAGAAAAATCGGCGGGGCATCCGCCGCCTGAAGCACATCGGCGGCCTGCTCCAGCACGGCGAACAGCCGCTCCTGCCGGTAATCATGCTCGATTTGATGCGCCGGGCCGCCGCTCTCGTCATGCCCCAACCAGAACCAGCCCGAAGGCTGCCCATCCTGGACATTCTGCAAAAGCCAGATATATAAATCAAGCTGGAGTTTGTCTTCGTCCTGAAGCTGAGCGCGATATTTGATCTCAATCGGCTCATACGACCAGCGGCCCAGCCGCGACGGCTGCCATACCCGCCGCAGCCAGTCCACCCTGCCCCGGACGGTATATGTCTGCGAAAACGTGATTGTGCTTTCCAGCGCCGCGCCCCTTATACCCGGCACCCCGCGCCGCATCAGGTCTTGCGTGGCCGCTGCCGCTTCCGGCCAGGAAGCCGCTGGCACGGTTTGAACTGGCCCGAACATGGCCGCGCTGATGGCTTTTTCGTGTTCAAGACCGCGATTGGAAAAATCCGGCGCGACCTCAACCGCAGCATCTGGCTCACCGTTCCGGTCGAGCCACACCCGGCGCGGGCAGGTCATCAGGGCGCGCAGTGTATAAGCAGTAATCACCGTTTGAGGCAAATTATACCCTCCGCCACGCGCCCCCTTTCGTGCCGGTTTTAACCCCGCTGTTCGGGGTACAAACCCCGGATACCTTCTTCGGTCGCCGGACAAATGCCGCGCTCAGTAATCAGCCCGGTGATTAAACGCGCCGGCGTCACGTCAAAACCATAATTCGCCGCCGGGCTGTCCTGCGGCGTGACCAGTACCTCCACAACCTGACCGTTGTACAGGCCGCGTATGTAACGCACTTCCTCTCCGCCGCGCTCCTCAATCGGAATCTCTTTCACGCCGTCACGGGTTCGCCAGTCGAACGATGATGACGGCAGCGCCACGTAAAACGGCACTTGATTATCTTTGGCCGCCAGCGCCTTCAGATACGTGCCGATTTTATTCGCCACATCGCCGGTATAAGTAGTGCGGTCGGTGCCGATGATAACAATATCCACCAAGCCGTGCTGCATCAAATGGCCGCCCACGTTATCGGCAATCACCGTATGCGGAACGCCATGCTGGCCCAGTTCCCAGGCTGTCAGCGAAGCGCCCTGGTTGCGCGGGCGCGTTTCATCTACCCAGACGTGAACTTTAATCCCCCGGTCAAAAGCGGCATAAATCGGCGCGGTGGCCGTGCCGTAATCCACAAAAGCCAGCCAGCCGGCGTTACAGTGCGTCAGCACATTGACCGTTTCGCCGTTCTTCCGGCGGCTGATGTCTTCCAGAAGACGAACGCCATGTTCACCGATGCGCCGGCAGAACTCGGCATCCTCGTCGGCGATCACATGGGCCGTCTGGAAAGCCACCTCGATCATACCTTCAATGTCCGCCGCCGCTTCCATCGCCCGCAGCTGGCGATGCACTGCCCACTCCAGGTTGATGGCCGTCGGGCGGGTGGCTTTTAACTTTTCCCCTTCTGCGCGCACCGATTCGAGGAACGCCTCGCGGCTGTGGCGCGGCGCGTTTAAAGCCGCCAGATACATACCATAGCCGGCGGTCGCGCCGATCAAACCCGCGCCGCGCACCAGCATCGCTTTGATGGCGTGAGCAACTTCATCCACCGTCGTCAAATCAAGAATTTTGAACTCGTGCGGCAAAACCTGCTGGTCAATGGCCTGTACAATATGCGGGTCGTCTTCATGAATCCAGATGGTGCGGTAGTGTTTTCCGTGTACGTTCACGATGCTACCCCTTCCAGGGATAGGACGGGCGGCAGCCGGTAGCAACCTCGACCAACTCTTCAATCGTCCGTATTTCGCGCCGGTTCATTATCAACGCCTGCGCGATATTCAGCGCCAGGCTGGCAGCGATTGACCGGTCGTTCGCGTCCTCAATGCCCCGAATATCCTCCACGCCGGCCAGGCCAATAACACGGCGCATCATCTTACACGCGCCCATACCCGCCGAGTCTTGCAGCACCCGCAGCATATAATCTTCCTGATACCCTTTAGGCATGTTGATCAAGTCCACTTCGGCCCACACTTCGCCGAATTCGCGCTCGAACACCTTCCACAATTGAATAACCGTATCCGTCAGATATTTACGGAAATCAGCGCGGGTTTCCGGGTCTTTCGTGCGGACTTCGTGCGAGGCGTAGCTAAGGAACAGATTGCCGATCACCGCGCCTACGTCAAAACCCATTGGCCCGTAAAAGGCGAATTCAGGATCAATGGCAAACGTTTCGGTCTGGTTAATCATGATACTGCCGGTATGCAGATCGCCATGAATCAACGCCTGCGCGTGGGTCATGAACTTTTCCTTCATCTGGGCGACCTGCGTCCGCAGAGAATCGTCTGCCTGCAAAGCCAGCACCTGCGGCTCGATTTCCGGGTGGTAGCGGTTGCGCTCGGTTTTGCGGTAAGGCTCGGTGAAAACCAAATCCTCAGTAATCTTGCACAGTTCAGGGTTCGTAAACCGCGCGACTTCCAGCTTTTTGGTGCGGAAGTCCAGCACCAGGTCAGAGGTATAGGCCAGCGTGCGCGCCAGAAAGAGGCCGATATGCTCGGCGAAAGCCGGATACTTGATGCCCTGAATCAACCCTTTACGCATGATGATATGGTTATTCAGGTTTTGCATCGCCGTCAGGTACATATCCGGGTCATAAAAATAGACCCTGGGGGTATGCTGTGGACACAGCCGATATTCGATCTTCAGCGCCTCGGCTTCGATGCGGGCGCGGTCGGTCGGCAGCGGCCAGCTGTCTCCTACCAGCCGCAGGTAAGGGAGCGCCTGCTTCAAAACGACTGTTCGGCTGGGGTCATTTTTAGCCCAGACTTTAAAGACCAGGTTGAGGTTGCCATCGCCAACCTCAACCGATTCGATTTCCTCGCCGATGTGAAAAACCTCGCGCAGTTCGGGGCGCGAATGAACATAACCGGAAACAGTTTCGGCATTCAGGGGTTGGTATCGGGTTGAAAGTTCGGTGAACATGATTGTTACTGCCTGGTGATTATTGGGAGATCGAAGGAAAATTTTGGGAGGGGCGCACGGTTGTGCGCCCCTGGCCTGCATTGAAAGATTAAATACTATGCGGTTTTGTCGCGCGGCGCGCGCCCCGCAAGCAGAACGTTGATGACTAGCGCAACGAACAATACGATGCCGGTGATAACGTCCTTCAGCAGCGGGTCTATCGAAGGAATATTATCCAAACCATTGCGAAGCGTGCCGTATATCAGCAGACCGATCAGCGTTTGCACCATACCGCCGCGCCCGCCGCTTAACGAAGTGCCGCCAAGCACCACCGCGCCAATGGTGTCAATCAGGAAACTGGGAATCGCGTCCGGCAGTGCGCTGCCAAGCCGCCCCGTGCTGACAACACCCGCCAGCCCGGCGAAGAAACCGGAAATCGTTAACACTGCCGTCAGGATAATATTCGTGTTTACGCCTGCCAGCCGCGCCGCCGGTTTGCTCGCGCCGGTCATATACACGTAGCGGCCAAAGCGTGTATACCGTAATACCAAATGCCCGATCAGCAGCGAAACGGCGGCGACGATCACCAGCACTCGTATTTCAATGACTCCAAACAAGGGTAGATCCAATGAAATACGCCCGCTGCCCAGAAACACCGCAACTTCTGGGAGTTGAGAGATGGTACGGCCTTTACTGAGGTACGTGGTCAAGCCACCGGCGATGAGCGACATTGCCAACGTCGCCATAAACGTCGGAATGCGAAAGCGTGTCGAAGCAGTGCCGCTCAAAAACCCCATGAGTGTGCCTGTACCCAGCGCCGCCAACAGGGGGAAAGGTTCCTGCACCTTCAGGTTGGCGTACATGTACGCACAAATCATACCCGTTAATGCCGCGACAGCGCCGATGCTGAGGTCAATTTCGCCGGTAAGCAGCACGAACGTCATACCGGTGGCGAAAATCGCCAGCGTCGAAATCTGCGACAGGATGTTATTCAGGTTGACCGGTCGCAAAAACGTCTGTGAGGTCAAGCTGAAAAAAAGACCCAGCGCCAGCAGCGTCCACACCGGCGCAAGAGCTGTGATGCGCCGCATCCACACACCCGAAATCAGGGGTTTGGGAGGCGAGACAGCGATTTCAGGATTTTTCTCGGTTTGCGTGGTCATAACAACCTCATCAGAACATCTTTATTCAAATCTTTATTTTCCATGTGCCCGACGACGCGCCCATGTGACATGACAATCACACGGTCAGACACTGTCAAAATCGTTTCCGGCTCGGAAGAAACGACCAGCACACCGTAACCATCGTTGCGGAATTTCCGCAGGATGCTCAGAACTTCGCTTTTTGCACCCACGTCCATGCCGCGTGTCGGCTCGCTCATCACCAGCACTTTTGGCGGGAAGGTCAGCCAGCGAGCAATAGCGACCTTTTGCTGGTTGCCGCCGCTTAACGTGCCAACCGGATTAAGTGGGTCGGGCGGCTGTACGTTAACCATCTGAATGGCCGGCGCAGCCAATTTCAATTCCTGCGACTGTCGGGGGATCAGCGAACCAATCCGGTTGAGGTGTGGCAGCGTCACGTTGCGGTAAATGGCTTCGTCCATCAGCAGGCTCTTCCGCCGCGATTCGATGGCATAAGCCAGACCGTGCTGGATAGCATAACGAGCAGAGTGTCTCGGTTTAAACCGATGTCCGTCTACCGTGATGTTCCCACTGTCGAAACGATACATGCCAAACAGCGCCCGTGCCAGATCGAAATGTCCCGCGCCAATCGCGCCGTAAATGCCCAGCACCTCGCCTTTATTCACCTTAAAACTCACATCGTTAAACACATCTGAAGTGAGGTTATTAACTTCTAACAGGATATGACCATCCGCGCTTGTGACAGCGGGCGGTAGTGTCGCGTTCACTTCGCGTCCCAGGATGAGCGAAACGAGATGACTCGTGTTGGTTTCAGCCGCATCCAGAGTGGCAACTTTTTGGCCGTCCCGCAGAACGGTGATCCGGTCAGCCACCCGCACCACTTCTTCCAAAAAATGCGAAATATAAATGATACTGCGTTTGTCCTCGCGCAGTTTATCAATCACGTGGATCAGGCGCTCCACCTCCGCTGGAGAGAGCGCAGATGTTGGTTCATCCATAATGATGACACGTGCGCCAGAAACAATGGTACGCAGCACTTCAACGACCTGCTGTGTACCCAGCGCATATTTACCAAGTGGCTGGCGCACGTCAAGATGTTCGAAGCCAAGCCGGGCGAGTTCCTGCTCGGCGGTGTTGTACATTTTTTTCCAGTCAATCGTTCCCCAGCGCGTCACAAGCTGCCGGCCCAGAAATAAATTCTCGGCCACCGAAAGCTCCGGCATAACACTCAACTCTTGATGGATCATGGCAATCCCGAGGTCCAGCGCATCGTGTGGGGAATGCAAATGGACAGGCTTTCCATCCAACAGGAATTCCCCATCATACTCGGTGTAAACACCGGAGAGAATACGCATCAGGGTTGATTTGCCCGCGCCGTTTTCGCCGACCAGTGCGTGGGTTTCACCCTCACGTAGATCAAAATCCACATGGTCGAGCGCCTGAATATTGCCGAATCGTTTGGAGATTTTTCGTAGCTGAAGTATTGGAGTGGCATTCATAAACATTTCCAAAATGAACTTCGAGGTATCCGAACAGCATTCGGATACCTCTAGTTTACAGTCTGGTCAGCGAGCGGTAGGATACCGCCCCCTGCAAAACGCTTAGAAGACGAGCTGCTCCTCTGCCCACATTAGCCCTGGCACAACGCTGAGGCCGTAGTTGTTCAGCTTCCAGGGTTCGTCGGCCAGGGCGGGGTTCGCATCAATCTCGTTGGTGATTAGCGGACCATCCGCCAGAACAAAGAACGGGACGTTATTCCGTGCTTCTTCCAGGCCTACTGTCGCAGCGTAAACACCCGCAATCACCGCCCAGCCATGAATACGAGTCGCAGAGTTACGGGCAGTCGCCACCAGCTTACCCTCGGCAACCGCCTGGATGGCCGGAGTCATGGCGTCCACACCACCTACCAGCACCTGATCGCCCAGGCCGGCGTTTTCAACCGCCTGGCGTGCCGCCAGTGCCATGTCGTCATTATCGGCGAAGATGGCCTTCAGGTCAGGATGACGGTTCAGAGTGGTTTCGGTCAGCGAAGCGGCTTTCGCCACGTCCCAGTCACCCGGCTCATCGAGGACAACTTCAATATCCGGGTAACGCCCGACGACATTCAGGAAGCCCTGTCCACGCGCCTGTGCGCCGGTGTGGCCGGGCTGTCCGCCGATATGCGCGATCTTGCCCGCGCCGCCCATCTTCTCCACCAGCACCTCGACAACGGATTCCGACATGAATACATTGTTGGGAGCGATGAAGGTGAGGATACCCATCTCCTGAAGCTGGGCAAGCGGAGCGATCAGCGTGTCCATGTCAATCACCGGAATACCGGCGTCAATCATAGTCTGCACCGGCTCCACCAGCGCACCGATAGCATTCGGCTGCATAGCAACGAAGTCCCACTGTTCCGTCGCCATCTGATCAATCTTGCCGCGCTGGATAACCGGGTCAAATTCACCGTCGAACCAGGTCAGTTGGACACCCAGCAGGTCGCACCACCATTGGGCGGCTTCCTGCCCCTGGGCATTCCACGTCCCGGCCAAGCCGGCGCTGGACATAGCCGCGCGCAGAGGCTGATCCTGAGCGCGCGCCCGCCGATATTCAATAAGCGCAAGCAGGTTGGCAAATGCCAATCCTGATCCAGCAAACAGACTCCCTTTTAGGAAGTCACGGCGGCTAAAACCTTTTGACTGTGCCATTTTTTGCTCCTTAAATAAAACTTCATTGGACAAAAGGTCTGTTTGCAAGTGAAAACCGCAGAAATTTCACTAATTTTCTAGCTTACCTCTTTATCTCCAAATTGCCAAATCAAACCCGGCAGTAACTGGCCTTAATCCAGATGAAACACGCACTCCAGTTCAACAAACATCTGGTCAGGGCGCGCGCCCGGCGGCAGTTCGAAATACGGCGACATCATCGCCTGCCAGCGGGCATTAACCTCGGTCTTTTCCATTTCAGCAACCGCCTGTTCCAGCGAAACGGGCGTCTCAAAATAGCCGAACAGCAGCCCATCCTCGCGCAAGAACAGCGAATAATTGTGCCAGCCGGCTGCGGACAAGGCTTCCAGCATCTCCGGCCAGACGTTACGATGATGCGCTTTGTATTCTTCGATCAACTCCTGCTTCACTTTTAAGACGAAGCCTATTCGTTTCATGGTCGAGCCTCCCGGTTCCAGGTCGTCAGTCCACAGTAACCGGTTCGATATTCATCGGCCAGGCGGCGGCAGTTTATCCCTGCCCCAAAATCGCCTTCAGGCCAAGCCGCGCCAGCACCACATCTTCTTCTTCCGACAGGCCGCTGACACCAATCCCGCCGACGACCTGCCCTTCATATATAATCGGGACTCCCCCACCCCAGCCGACATAACGCACCTCGCCATAATACAGCAGCGGAAAGTTTCCTTCCCGCGCCGACTGGCCTAAGTGCGCCGACTCTTTGCGTTCGCGGCTGGCGGTAAAAGCTTTATTGATCGCAATGTTGATCGAAGCCAGCGGGCAGCCATCCGTGCGTAAAAACGCCAGCAGTTCGCCATGTGCATCTACAACGGCCACCGCCGCGCCTTTATTCTGCCGCTCCAGCTCTTGCTGGACAGCACCAACAGCCAGCGCGGCATCATGATGCGAAAGATTATATGACTGGTACATACTCGCCCTCACCTTTATGACATTCTTCAGCATTTAAACCAGGCGGTCAGGATGGCCCGCCGCCACATCACTGCTGATTAGCCCGCCCGGCATCGAACGCCCCATCACCATGAGGCCGCCGGTCGGCGCGAGAACGCCGCCTGCGGCTGCTCCGGCGCGGTTTATCGGCCACTTTTCCGCCGTTAGCAGCCGGATGACCGCCCCCATTTGAGGGGCGATTGGCCGATGCGCGGCGTTCTGGTCGAGAAACCGGCACATCACGCTCCGCCGGCGATGAAGCATAGGGATGCCCACTGACGACCGGCACGCGCAGCCGGATCAGCTTTTCAATATCGCGCAGATACGCCCGCTCCTCAACATCGCAGAACGAATACGCGATGCCTGCCGCCCCGGCTCGCGCCGTTCGACCGATGCGGTGAACATAACTTTCGGGTTCATTGGGCAGGTCGTAATTGATGACGTGCGTCACGTCCTCGACATCAATGCCGCGTGCCGCGATATCGGTCGCCACCAGAACGCGGATTTTGCCCGATTTAAAATTCGCCAGCGCACGTTCTCGCGCGCTCTGCGATTTGTTGCCATGAATGGCATCGGCCCGGATATTACCCCGATCAAGCTGCTGCGCGAGTTTATTAGCTCCATGTTTGGTGCGCGTAAAAACCAGCACCCGGCGAAAATCCGCGTCATCCAGCAGATGTTCCAGCAGCGCGCGTTTATCTTTCTTTTCGACAAAAAAGACCGACTGTGCGATTTTCTCAACCGTCGTCGCCTGAGGAGTCACCGCAACGTGTACCGGGTTAATCAAAATCTGATCGGCCAGGTCTTGAATATCCTGCGGCATGGTCGCAGAAAACATCAGGGTCTGTCGTCGCGTCGGCAGCGCCTTGATAATCCGACACACATCATGAATGAAGCCCATATCCAGCATCCGGTCTGCTTCATCCAGCACGAAAATTTCGATGGTATTCAGGCGAATAATCCCCTGGTTCATCAGATCAAGCAGGCGTCCCGGCGTGGCGACCAGAATATCCGCGCCGCGCCGCAGCGCCTCGACCTGCGGCTGCTGCCCCACACCGCCGAAGATGACGATGTGCTTCAGCTTCGTCTGGCGACCATAAACTGCAAAACTTTCGCCTATCTGGGTTGCCAATTCGCGGGTGGGCGACAGAACCAGCACGCGGATCGTACCCCGCGCGCGGTTATGCGTTTCAGTAACGAGCTGCTGCAAAATGGGCAGCGCAAAAGCGGCGGTTTTTCCTGTGCCGGTCTGAGCGCAGCCGACCAGGTCTTTCCCATCCAGGATGTGCGGGATGGCACGCGCCTGTATTGGCGTTGGTTCAAGATACCCTTCGGTGCTTACCGCGCGCAGCAAAGGGTCTATCAATTTCAGATCGTGAAACTGCATATAGCCTCAAAATGATCGTGAAGGCAGCAGAGCCTTCACTCGTCGTTTGGTTTTGACTGTGACCGGGGACTGGGCAGCGGAGTATTTGACTGCACAATTCGTTCTCAATCTTGTTCAAGGGCAATTATAGCACAAAGCGCAATCTTTTTCAGAGTGTAAATATTGGGCTGTATAGTTTCGCCCTCGGATATCTCTGTCACGCGCGCCCGACGCACGATATTGGCGCGATTCTCGCAGACGGGCAATAATGCTTATTCAAGTATATAAATAAGCAGCAGTCCATTTTGATCGGTGTCGGAGGAGTCAGAAAAATGGGTCAGGAAAAGGACACCCCGCCACATGTCATAGATACTCTTCGGCAGTCGTCCCCCCACCAACATAACATCGAAGGCAGTATCCAGGCCGCACGCCAAGGATTGGTCGTAAACCGTTATGAGCTGCTCGGCAAATTGGGGCAGGGCGGCATGGGAACGGTCTATAAGGTGCGCGACCGACTGAACGGGGATGTCGTCGCACTCAAACAGGTGAACGTGCCAACAGTGGAACTGGCATTTTCGAGTATGGGGAGCGACAGCGACGGCACGCTGGCGCTGGCGACTGAATTTCGCACCCTGGCCGGGATGCGTCACCCGCATATCGTCTCTGTACTGGATTACGGCTTCGACCGGAATCGAATGCCATTTTATACCATGCAGTATCTCGCGGCAGCAAAAAGCATCACCGACTATGGCGCGGCGCTGGATACTGCCGGAAAAGTTCATCTGGTGATTCAGATGCTGCAAGCACTGATTTATCTGCACCGGCGCGGCGTCTTTCATCGTGACCTGAAGCCTGCCAATGTGCAGGTTATAGCTGATGGCTCGGTAAAAGTGATGGATTTTGGGCTGGCGGTCAACTACCGTCACTCGGCCAGCGTCGCGGTCGTTGAAGGTGTGGCCGGAACGTTAGCCTATATGGCACCGGAAATGTTTGCCGAAAACCCGGCCAGCGTACAATCTGACCTGTACGCCGTGGGCGTAATCCTCTATGAGTTGTTTGCGGGGTGTCATCCCTATAACACGAAAAATGTGGCATCGCTGATTTCGAGTGTGATGACGACTTCGCCCGATATGACACTTTTTGACGCGCCGCTGGCGACAGTCATCAGCCGCCTGCTGGCGAAAACCCCCGCCGAACGCTACGAGAGTGCCGCCGAAACCATTGCTGTATTGTGCGACGCGACCGGCCAACCACTGCCGGAAGAGAGCGTTTTGCTGCGCGAGAGTTTTTTGCAGGCATCGGATTTCATCGGGCGCGAAAATGAATTGAATACGCTGAAGTCGGCTCTGCACCAGGCGCTCAATGGCAAAGGATCGGCCTGGCTGGTCGGTGGTGAGTCGGGGGTCGGGAAATCGCGCCTTCTGGACGAACTGCGAACGCGCGCGCTGGTGCGCGGGGGGACGGTGCTGCGCGGCCAGGCAGTGGCAGAAGGGGGTCTGCCGTACCACGTCTGGCGCGAGCCGCTGCGCGGGTTGGCGCTGTCAGTCGAAATGAGCGATCTGGAGGCGGCTACCTTAAAGGCGCTGGTGCCGGATATTGGCGATCTGGTCGGGCGCATCGTGCCGGATGCGCCCGTGCTGGAAGGTCGTCCAGGAATCAGCCGCCTGGTATTAACGATTACCGACGTGTTTAAGCGCCTTTGTGACAGGTCGCCCGTCGTCCTGCTGCTGGAAGACCTGCATTGGGCGGACGAAAGTCTGGAACCCCTCAGAACCCTGAATCGTTTTGTGGCCGACCAATCGCTGTTGATTGTCGCCACCTACCGCGACGACGAGCATTCCCGGCTGCCTGAGGAACTGCCCGGTATGCAGATACTTCGTCTACAGCGTCTATCCGATGAAGCCATCCTCGAACTAAGCGAATCGATGCTGGGTGAAGTGGGAAAGCTGCCCCATGTGGTGGATCTGCTCCGCCGCGAAACGGAGGGCAACACCTTTTTCATCGTTGAGGTGGTGCGGGCGCTGGCCGAAGAAGCCGGGCGTCTGAGCGAAGTTGGCCGCCGCACGCTGCCTGAACGACTGATGGTTGGCGGCATTCAACAGATCGTGCGCCGCCGTTTGGGGCGCGTGCCAGAAGCGCAGCGCGCCTGGCTGAAACGCGCCGCCGTCCTGGGGCGCGAGCTGGACAGAAAGGTTTTGCTTCGCCTGATGGAAACACCTGAAGCGCCAGATGCGACATCCCGTCTGGAGGCGTGGCTGAACATCTGTGCCGACGCGGCGGTACTAGAAGTGGAGGAAGATCGCTGGCGCTTTAGCCACGATAAACTGCGTGAAGCCATGCTGGCAGACCTAACGGCAGAAGAGCGCCAGACACTGAACCGCCAGGTCGCAGAGGCCATTGAGGCGGTCTATCCTGATGACAGCAGCCGCGCGGCGGTCTTGATGGAATACTGGGCTGCTGCCGGAAACCTTCTGAAAGAAGGCCACTATGCCGCTCTGTATGCTGAACAGCTTAGCCAGCGCAGCGACTACCGCGCAATTGCCGCGCTGGTTCCACCCCTACGCGCGCGCCTTTCTGACCAGAACATCCCGGAAGCCGACGGCATCTTAGTTCACCTGCTGCGCTATCTGGGCGCGGCGTACCGCAACATGAGCCATAATGCTGAGGCCAAAGAGGCTTATGAAACGAGCCTGGCGCTGGCGCGAAAGCTGAATGACCGGGTAGGGGAAGCCAACGCACTGCACGGCCTGGGGACGGTAGAAACCGACCTCAGTAATTACGCCGCTTCACAGGTGTACTACGAGGACAGCCTGGCAATCCAGAAGGCGCTCCAAGACCGTGAGGGCATGTCCCGCGCGATCTCCAGCCTGGGCATTATAGCCTATTTGCAGGGCGATTATGAACAGGCGCGGGCATACTGG